>NZ_JACJJG010000001.1 GCF_016899855.1 Marseilla massiliensis | reverse complement strand
CTTAATTCTTAACTCTTAATTCTTAACTCTTAATTCTTAACTCTTAATTCTTAACTCTTAATTCTTAACTCTTAATTTTTAACTCTTAATTCTCATATTATGACATTAATAAAATCAATATCTGGTATTCGTGGTACAATTGGCGGACATACTGGTGACACGCTTAATCCGCTTGACATAGTTAAGTTTACCACTGCCTATGCCATGTTCATTCGTAAGCAGGGTGGGGCAGGCTGCAGGGGGAAGATTGTTGTAGGCCGTGATGCACGTATTTCCGGCGACATGGTGCGCAATGTTGTTTGCGGTACGCTTATGGGCGTTGGTTTTGACGTGCTTGATATCGGTCTTGCCACTACTCCGACTACCGAACTTGCCGTTACAATGTCTGGGGCAGACGGTGGTATAATAATTACGGCCAGCCATAACCCGCGCCAGTGGAATGCTCTCAAGTTGTTGAATAATAAAGGTGAATTTCTCAGCAAGGCAGACGGTAACGAAGTGCTTGCCATAGCCGAAAAAGAAAGCTTTATATACGCAGATGTTGACACTCTCGGCAAGTACGAGCTTGACGAAACATATAACCGCAAGCATATCGATGCGGTTCTGGCTTTGCCGCTGGTTGACGTTGAGGCTGTGCGGAATGCGCGCTTCCGAGTATGCGTAGATACGGTAAACAGTGTAGGCGGAGTTATTTTGCCGGATCTGTTAAAGGATCTTGGAGTTGAGTATGAGGTCTTAAACGGAACTCCCGATGGTAATTTCGCCCATAATCCAGAACCTCTTGAGAAGAATCTCGGCGGCATAATGGAACGGATGCGTGGAGGTGGATTCGACCTCGGTATCGTAGTTGACCCGGACGTTGACCGTCTTGCTTTTATCTGTGAGGACGGCCGTATGTTCGGCGAGGAATATACGCTTGTGTCTGTTGCCGATTATGTGCTCAGCCATACCCCGGGCAATACGGTAAGTAACCTCAGCAGTACGCGTGCCCTGCGTGACGTGACCGAACGTTATGGCGGAAAGTACACGGCCGCTGCCGTTGGCGAAGTGAACGTTACTACCAAGATGAAGGAAGTGGGCGCCGTGATTGGCGGCGAAGGCAATGGCGGTGTTATTTATCCCGAATGCCATTATGGCCGCGACGCGCTTGTCGGCATAGCATTATTCCTCTCGTCATTGGCGCATAAAGGGTGTAAGGTGAGCGAATTGCGTGCCACATACCCCAATTATTTTATAGCGAAAAACCGTATTGACCTTACTCCCTCGACCGACATCGACGCGATACTTGTGAAGGTAAAGGATATGTACGCCGATCAGCAGGTGAACGATATCGACGGCGTTAAGATAGATTTCCCAGATAAGTGGGTTCATCTTCGTAAGTCAAACACCGAACCTATTATCCGTGTATATAGCGAGGCTAAAACGATGGAAGAGGCCGATGCGCTCGGCAAACAGATAATGAAGGTTGTCGAGGAGATGATGTAAGTTTTTTATATTTTATGGATATCCTCATAATGCCGGATGTCATTATTCCAATCTAAATCAACAAGGCAAACCGTCATTTCGTGCTTGACTCGGAGTGACGGTTTGTTTTGTCTGTTTAATCCTTTAATATTGTCATTGTCGTTGGCATAATGCGGACATTCATATTCTTTTCAAGCAAAATATTTTTGATTGTCATTCACTCTTAAAATATACCGCATTTTATATTGCGTTCGTTCTTTTACGGTAAGTTCATGTTTTATACTTTTGCCAAATTAAGTGAGGCGATAACCGGCAAACCTGTATCTCCTTGTGTGGTAACTATTTAAGAACTAAGAACATGAAAGTAAGCGTATTCAAGAATTTTCTTAACGGCGAGCGCATTACGGCTTGCGGTGTAGATGAGTTGGTGAGTATTATCCGTGACGGTGATTATGCAGATGCAATATCCGACTACCGGTGCGCGTCGCCGCGGATGTTGTCTGTCGGGCGTGGCGGAGAGGCGCGTCAGTGGGCTGTCGATACGGCGGATAACCGCATTCCGCGCCTGTGTTTCGCCTCCGAATACCGTCGCCAGGGTGGCGTGCGGCGTTTGGTGGGGCGTAATGGACTTGTATTACTTGAGATAGACAACCTTGCCGACTTCCCAACGGCTGTATCCCTGCGTAACGAGGCTGCGCGTCAGCCGTTTACGATGATGGCCTTTGTCGGTGCCAACGGCCGTTCTGTAGAGGTTGTGTGCCGTGTGGTGGCGCATGATGGAGTGTCTGATTCTGACGCAACCGCATACGTTCGGATGATGACTGAAGGCGTGCGTCGCCTGCATTATGTCTATTCGTCGCAGTTGGGAGTCAACATGCACGTGCAGGTTCAGGCGGACGATACGATGTGCCTGATGAGCGCCGATGCAGGTGTATATTACGCCCCTGGGGCAGTGGCGTTCACTGTTGACCTGTCAAAGCCTGTGGCGGCATATCGTGCGGCCGATGTCCGGGACGTTGACGAGTCGCCCTTGCCGGGTAAGTCGCATGACGAGGCATACCGTTACATCTTCTATTCGTGTTGGGACAGCGTGCTTGATTCAGGATTAAGTCTTGACGATGCCCTCTTTGAGGAGAGGGCGATATCCTTGCTCGCCCGTTATTGCCGCCACTCTGGATTGCCACAGCAGATGTGTGTCGACCGTGCCATGACGCTCGACCTTATCAACCGTGACGGCGAGCTCATTACGTTGCTTTTCAACCAGGCCTACGGCAACAATCTTGTTCACGCAAATCCAACGGCGTACGTCCCTTTGCCGGCGCTCACGGCGATGAAGACCGACCACTTCATGCGTAAACGTTTCCGTTTGCGCCGCAACGTGTTGACCGGCGTTACCCAGTACAAGCCACTCGGAGCTTACGACACATACTATCGCCCCGTGACTCAGGAGGTTATCAACGCCATTGCGACTATGGCCCAGCGTGAGGGCATACGTGTGTGGGCGCGCGACATCAAGGAGCGTGTCAACTCCGAACTGGTTGAGCCGTATGACCCCGTTAACGATTATATCGCCTCGCTTCCGGAGTGGGACGGACGCGACCGCCTCAAGGCTTTTGCCGCTCGTGTGCCTACTGACAATCCTTATTGGACAGAGTTCTTCTCAGTGTGGATGCGCTCAATGGTGGCTCACTGGATGGGGCTCGACAGCAACCATGGCAACGCCCTTGTGCCATTGCTCATCGGGCGGCAGGGTTGCGGCAAGACGTCGTTTACAAAAATAATCCTGCCGGAGTCATTACAGCCGTACCAGAACGACCGTATAGACTTCAAGAACGACAACGCCGTAATGCTTGGCCTGTCGAGCTTCGCCCTTATCAACATCGACGAGTTCGACCGTTATTCTGCCCGTCGCCAACCGTTAATGAAATATCTGTTCTCAAAAGGCGACGTTACCGCCATAAAGGCTTACGGCCGCACGTTTACAACCGAGCGGCGTTATGCCAGCTTCATCGGCACCACCAACAGTCCTTGTCCGCTGACAGATCCTACCGGTAGCCGCCGCTTTATCTGCGCCAACATAACGGGTGATATTGACTTCACATCGCCCGTAGCCTACGACCAGCTTTATGCCCAACTCGTCGGCGAGATACGCCACGGCTACGCATACTATCTTGACACCACGGCAGAACTCCGCCTGATGGAGTATAACCGCCGTTTCTTGCGTCATAACAACATTGACGAGGTTCTTCAGTCGATGTTCCGCCAGCCCGAGGAGGGCGAGGCCGCGCAAGAGCTGACGGCATCAGAGATAGCGGCGGTTGTATGCGGAGAGTGTCCTGACATTCCGCCGTCAAGAGTTACCGCCGTGGAGATAGGCCGCAGGTTGAAGGCATGCGGATATAAAGGACGCCACACCGAGCATGGAACCTGCTATATGATAAAAAGAATAAAAGTTTAGAGCATATCTGTCAGCCGTCAGTTGCGTCCGTATCATACTGAAAATAAATCATTTACAGGCTGACAGATATCTCCGCTAAAGTGTCGGGCAGTGTCAGCGATGAGTCTTGATATAGCCATGCTGACGCATAGCCTGACACGGGCTGACGGTAATGCCGTAAATTACTGTCAGCCGATAAAATCCTGAAAATGAATAAGATAAGTGCATAACTGACGGATGACAGAGAAACTCAAGTCAATTGTCAATCAGTAAAACGCCCCTTCTTTGTCTTATGATTAACGGTCTTTCATGTTGTAAAAGACCACGTTTTACCTCCTAAAAGGTGGCTTTTCAGAAATCGCTTTGGCGTTGCTGTAGTGTTAAAATATATGAATGCAAAATTAAAAACGCCGTGCCTTTGGCTGACTATAATCATAGTAATGCTTATATTTGCATTCATGATTTGGGTTGTAATATTTATCCTTTGTTTACTTTATGTCATATCGGTGCTGAGATGGTGGTCGTTGCTGCTTATCCCTCTATTTGCGATAGCGGTAATTATCAATCTATTCAGGAGTAAAAAGCGACGTAGGTAAAAATGAACTCAGATTTTAGCGGTGTTGCGTGTTGTGTTGTTTAAATATTTTCGGGAATGGAGAAAATCTCAAAAGAGAAGCGTAGTAAGATTATGTCGGCTATCCGTTCAAGGAATACCAAGCCTGAGATGATTGTACGCAAATACTTGTTTGCGCATGGTTTCAGGTATCGGATAAACCATCCACGCCTGCCGGGACATCCCGACATCGTGCTCCGTAAATATCGAACCTGCATATTCGTGAACGGCTGCTTTTGGCACGGGCATGACTGCCAGAAAGGCCATTTGCCTAAAACGAGACAGGAGTTTTGGACTGAAAAGATAAATCGTAACAAACAACGTGACAAGGAAGAACAACGTAAATTGGCCGATATGGGCTGGCACTGCATTACCGTATGGGAATGCGAATTGTCATCCGCAAGGCGTGAGTCAACACTCAAGTCTCTTGAATTTACACTTAACCATATATACCTTGAAGATCACACAGTGCATTATAAACCGATAGAAGATGATAATTACGGCATGGCGGCGGAACCGGACATCCATTAAAAAGTTTAGGCAAATATTTATGTATCCTATGTTTTTTGTAAGACTAAATGTTGATAAATAGGAATCATGCATATATGTTGATTCTATTTGTGTAAATAAAATATGTTTTTTACAATTTATGCTAGTTTGTTTAAAAATTATAGTAAATTCGCGTAGTTATGAATGAAAGAAAAATATATGAAGCATTGAGTTCTGCATATTCATTGATTAATGATGAATATGATTCAGTTTGTGATGATGATTTGCTTCAAGAATATGATGTAGTTTTACGTTTATTATGTGAGGCAATGGATGAATTGGATAAACATTAGATTATGGTTCGTGATTTTGATTCATTACAATCGCTTTTTTATCATTATATGATAACAGAAGGTGGTTTAGCAAAGAAAACCAGTTGTGATTATATTTCTAGGCTAAAATATCTCACTGATGTATGTGGATACAAATTAGATTCAGATATGACATCTGAGTTAATAGATGAAATAATGAATCTTGAGGAAGTTTCTCGTTTAAAGCGTGAAAAGTATTCAACGAAACATGCAATGGGTGATTTTCGTGCAGGATTAAACAAGTTTTTAGCTTTTTTAAAATCAGATTATTGTAAAAAATATGAAGATAGTGTACTAGCGGAAATTAATGCAATTAAAAATAATACAGATTTACTTAAAACGGAAAAAGAAGCCATTGTTTTATCGAGAATTGGGCAAGGTGAGTTTCGTAAACGTTTGATAGATTATTGGCACGGATGTGCCGTATCTTCATGTCGATTTATTAGTATATTGGTCGCTTCGCATATAAAACCATGGCGTGATTCGGATAATGAAGAAAGACTGGACGTTTATAACGGCCTTTTGCTTTTACCAAATTATGATAAGTTGTTTGATTTAGGTTACATGACTTTTGATTTAAATGGTAATGCTGTTTTTTCGAGACTTATATCAAAGTCTGATATTCAAATTTTAAGATTAAATACAAGATTACGTTTAATAAATATTGAAAGTTCACACAAGAAGTATTTAAAATATCATAATGAGAATTGTTTTATTGAGTAATATTTAGTTTAACTTAATCTAATTAAACATGCTATTATCAACAACACCAACTATTGATGGGCGCCGCATTCTTGAATACAAGGGCGTGGTGACGGGAGAGACTATTGTCGGCGCTAACGTGCTGAAGGATTTTATGGCGGGATTGCGTGACTTTTTCGGCGGTCGTAGCGGTACATACGAGAAAGTGTTGCGTGACGCGAAAGAGTCTGCCATGCGCGAGATGGAAGAACGTGCTGCAGAACTTGGAGCCAATGCCGTTGTGGGCATTGACCTTGACTATGAGACGGTAGGGCAGGGCGGTTCTATGCTGATGGTGACATGCAGCGGAACGGCGGTGGTACTTTAAAATTAAGAATTAAGAGTTAAGAATTAAGAAAATATGCAATAGGTCTATTTCTCTTAATTCTTAACTCTTAATTCTTAACTTTTAACTCTTCCTTACCCAATTCGTAAGCTCTTGTTGCCATGCGGTTGATAATGCTTTCGGCTTTGTCGATGTCTATTTCTCCGAGTGACGGTGCACGGGTATAAGACTTTACGTGGTCTTCTTGTGTCTCGATGCAGCCTGCAAGCAGATTGGTGAAGTTACGTTTGTATTCCTCAACCATTACATTATATAGTTCGTCGGTGCGGCACGCAAAGCGTACGAGATCCATGTCTGTAGTCTCGGGAGTTATGAAATCCTTGATTAACAGTTCTACTTCGTCAGCCTCGTAGTTCATGCGGGATATTGCATAAAATGCTTCTTGATTGAAATGTTGGGATATATGTTCGTAATGGTTAAGCATCACATGCTTGATGTTTTTAGGCTCGAAACGCTCCTGTATGTCAATATCCGTCTGTGTCTCAAGTATTCCTGTGACATAGTATTTGAAGAAAGCCCTTACAAGCGCGGCTATGGCAATGTCTTTTCCTATCATTCTAATTATGAATTAAGAGTTAAGAATTAAGAAAGTATGTTTTGTTGGCAAAGTTACGTTATATTATTTATTTGCAAGGCATTTTTTCTTAATTCTTAACTCTTAATTCTTAATTATACACTTGATGTTCCTTATGAGTCCTTCATATTTAGCCCTTTTCACGGCACTACCTTTGAACAGTTTTCGGTATTGTTCTATTGTCAGGTTTTTCCAGTCGGTACGTGTCATGCCGAGCAATTCGTTTTTGGGTTGCAGCTGGGGTGTATTGTTCGGGGCTGCAAATCTGTTCCATGGACAGGCATTTTGACAACGGTCACATCCGTACATCATGTCTCCCATGCATGCTGAAATGTCTGGTGGAATCTCGCCGCGGTTTTCTATTGTCTGGTATGACAGGCAGCGTGATGAACAAAACATTCCGTCGCGGCGTAATGCGCCTGTGGGGCAGGCGTCAATGCAGGCGTGGCATGTGCCGCAGCGTGATTTTACCGGATGGTCATATTCGAGTTCTATATCGAGGAAGAGCTCACCGAGGAAGAACATGCTGCCGGCTTTAGGAATTATAAGTTGATGGTTGCGCCCAATCCAGCCCAATCCGGCACGCTCGGCCCAATACCGTTCGAGCACGGGCGCCGTGTCGCAGAAAGCGCGATATGTGGTGACACCGAGGCGTGAAGCGAGGGTATGCAAGCGCTTTTTTACGATGTCATGGTAGTCCAAGCCTAGAGCATATGCCGCGATTTGCAGTTCTCCTTGCGGCATTCTTGTTGCTGGCGCGTAGTTTAGTGCCACGCATACTATGCTTTTTACGCCAGGCATTAGTATCCGTGGATCAAGACGTTTATCTACGTTGTGCGCCATATAATCCATATCGGCATAGCCCTTGGAGTCAAGCCACCGGCGGAATACATCACCGTTTAAGCTGTCAACCGGTTCGGCCTTTGCCACTCCGCAAGTAGAAAAGCCGAGAGCATTTGCCTCGGCCTTTATCTGTTCACTCGAAAGTCTTGAATTCATACCCTTGTTCTTTCATCCACTTCAGTGCTTCCGGCAAGGCGTAGCGTAGCTTGTCTATGCTTTTAAGCGAATCATGAAACGTTATGATTGACCCGTTACGTGTGTATCTCTTTACGTTCTTGAGCACGTCTTCGGCCGTCAGCCATTTGCTGTAGTCACGGGTGACAAGGTCCCACATTACGATTCGGTATTTCCTGCCGAGCCAAATGTACTGGTCAATACGCATCCATCCGTGTGGCGGGCGGAACAAGTGCGAATGTATAAGTTGGTTAGCCTTTTCTGCGTTCTCGCTGTATGCTTTTGTAGTATGTTTAAATCCTCCCCAATGGTTGAACGTATGATTGCCTACCTGGTGGCCGGCAGCGACGATTTGCCTGAACAAATCCGGATATTTCCGTACATTGTCGCCCACCATGAAGAATGTTGCGTGGGCGCCATATTCAGCGAGAGTTTCAAGAATGAATGGCGTAGATTCTGGTATCGGGCCGTCGTCAAATGTCAGATACACGGCTTTCTCGGTTTTGTCCATACGCCATGTTGCCCGCGGGTAAAGCCAGCGTAGCCATTTTGCAGGCTGCTCTATAATCATTTCCTATTTCCGGTAATAATATATAAGGAAGAAGTCGCGGAGCATGAAAATGCCTCTTATTATCTTTTCCTTAGAGTTTATTATTGTTCAAGTATTAAAATGAGTGAGGAAAGAAGCCGTATCTAAATTAATACGGCTTCCCTCCTTACTCTTTATAAAACTTATTGTGGTAATACTCCACCTTTGGCGTGGAATGCGGACACGTCGGCATTCAACTGAGCTTCAAGTTTTTTCGCAAGTGCCTTGTCGAACATTTCTGCCGTGTCAACGCACATGCTCATGACGTAAATATGCATCATGCAATCTTGTTGTGCCTGTGTGAATCGGCCTCCTTTCAGCGAGTTGTACCATATCATGTACTGATGGGCGTTTTCAAAGGCTGCTTTTGTATATTCAGCCGCTTTCGCCTTATTGCCGATGTAGGCGTATGCCTTGGCTATGTCAATACCGCCACTGAGGTAGTTGACCGGCACGTTATACGTCGGCAATACCTTTTCTGCATAAGCGAGAACTTTTGCAGCCTTGTCGTTCTTCCGTTCGGCAATGAGCGTAAGTGCAAGTTGTGCAAAGAGACGCCTGTGTGTATAGCACATGCGCATTACCGTCTCGTCAAGATATATGCCTTTCTTGTCTACTCCGCCGAATTTAAATCGGGTCATCATGTTCTGGTAAACGCGTTCTGAGTCGAAGTTCTTTGCTCCGGCAACATTGGTCGTGAACGGAGTAATACGGTTAGCCAGGCCTTCCAGGACAAAGTTGTCGCCGAGATTCATGTAATTATCCGAACCGACAGTCGACGCAACATATACCGGACGTGTCCAGTTACATTGTGCGATTATTTCAAGCATCATCAGGTCATTCTTGTAAAGAGCGTTCTTGCCTTTAAGCGAAATGACCATGCGGTCGGGTATTGAGTCGGCAGCCATCATCATGCCGCTCTTCTTTACGGCCTCCTTGTCGATGGTGATATAGAGTGTGTCCGTAGGTATGAAATGATATTCTTGATCTTTAGAGCGAACCCAATGTTTCATGATGTTCTTCACCTCAAACGGATTATCGCCGAAGGTAGCTTTGGCCTCGTTGGGGTTGGTCTTGTAGAAATTGAGTATCTGTTGTTTTGCCTCTGGCACAACTTCTATATAGTCGTTGGTTCCCGAGCAGTAGTCAAGTCGTGGCCATGTTATCGGAACAGAGGGAGAGTCGTATGCCTCGCGGCACATCTGGTCGATATACCAGTCTGTCGCTAAATAGCTTAGGTTGCATACTCGCGCATCAGTCCTTACGCCTTCAACATCTTGGTTATACCATAGCGGGAAGGTGTCGTTGTCACCGTTGGTGAATATTATCGGGTTACCCTTGTCCTGCATTGACATGAGGTAGTTCTGTCCGAAGTCGCGGCATACGTAGCGTCCACTGCGGTCATGGTCGTCCCATGTCTGGCTTGCCATTTGAATGGGTACGAGCAGACAGAGCACTGCGACTGCGCTTGCAAGTACGGTGTCGTTAATCTTTACGTATCTCTTCAGCAGGTCGATTATTGCAGCCACGCCTATGCCGCACCAGATGGCGAATGCGTAGAACGAGCCGGCGTACGCATAGTCACGTTCGCGAGGTTGCATAGGTGTCTGGTTGAGGTACAGAACGATGGCGAGACCGGTCATGAAGAAAAGGAAGAATACAACCCAGAATTGGCGTATGCCACGCTGTCCTCGGTAAGCTTGCCAGAATAGGCCGAGCAGACCGAGCAATAGAGGCAGGCCGTAGAACACGTTGTGTCCCTTGTTGTTCTTCAAGTCGTCTGGCAGTTTGCTTTGATCGCCCAGTCGTAGGTTGTCAAACCATGAGATACCTGTAATCCAGTTGCCGTGTTCAGGTTCGCCGTTGCCCTGAATGTCGTTCTGGCGTCCGGCAAAGTTCCACATGAAATAGCGCCAGTACATGAAGTTGCACTGGTAAGACAAGAAGAATTTAAGGTTCTCGAGCATTGTCGGCATTTTAACCGTTACAGGTTCTCCGCAACGGTCGTAAGGAATCTGCGTGCCTTTTACTCCGCCCATCCAGCTCTCATAAGATTCGGCATGGCCGGCGTCCCACATGCGGGGGAACAGCATGTTTTGTGCGTAAACATAGTCACGCTTGCGGCTTACTATGAAGTAAGAGTCTTTCTCGTCGGGCGAGGCTTTTTCTTTACGCTGGTATATCGGTGCGCCATATTTCATGCGTGGGCGGCACATGCCGTCCTCGATGTCAAGTTTCACTTGCGACGTGTATGCCTGTCCGTAGACCAGCGGATTGTCTCCGTACTGATCGCGGCTAAGGTATGTGCCGAGTGTGAAAATATCTTCTGGCGAGTTCTGGTCCATGGGCGGGTTGGCCGACGAACGTATTACGATGACGGCATAGCTTGAATAGCCAATCATCAGCATAAGCATGCACAGCAATGTAGTGTTCTTTATGCGTGCGCTTACAAGTGCCCGCCTTGCTTTGCCTGTGCCGATCATGCGGTTGACTACAAACCACAGTATGGCCAGCACCACCACTCCGATAAAGAATGCTGACCATCCGTATCCGTAGAAAGGTACGCCGAGCATGGCAACCGAGAGTACGAAAGATACGTTGCTGCGTTTGAAGCTCTTGCCTGTATAACTTTCGTAGATGGCCCATATCACAGTGGCGACGAGCAGTATGATGTAGATTATGACTCCTGTGTTGAACGGACATCCGAGCGTATTGACGAAGAACAGCTCGAACCATCCGCCTACAGTCACAATGCCCGGTACTACGCCGTAAAGTATGGCGGCGATGAGCACGAACGATATGAGCAGGGCTATGAGCGAGCCTTTTAGGTTGGCGTTGGGGAACTTGCGGTAATAGAACACAAGCACGATGGCCGATACGCAGAGAAGGTTGAGCAGGTGTACGCCGATACTCAGTCCTGTCATATACATTATCAATATAAGCCAGCGGTCGCTGTGCGGCTCGTCAGCATGGTCTTCCCATTTGAGTATCAGCCAGAACACAACAGCCGTAAACGCTGAAGAATAGGCGTATACTTCGCCCTCGACGGCGCTGAACCAGAAAGTGTCGCTGAACGTATATATCAATGCTCCTACCAGTCCGCTCGCCTCGATGGCTATCATCTTGCCTGTCGTGAGCGCGCTCCAGTCTTTCATTATCAGTTTGCGCGTCAGGTGTGTTATGGTCCAGAAGAGGAACAATATACACGTCGCGCTCAGTAATGCGCTCATGGTGTTTACCATTCGGGCAACCTGTGTCGGGTCGCTTGCGAAGTGCGAGAAAAGGTTTGCCGTGAGCATGAAGAACGGGGCTCCTGGCGGATGGCCTATTTCTAACTTATAACCTGTTGTAATGAATTCTGGACAGTCCCAAAAACTGGCTGTCGGCTCAATGGTGCTGCAATATACGAAGGCCGCGATGAAAAAGGCAACCCAGCCCAGGATATTGTCAACCAACTTAAATTGTTTCATTCAATTATGTGTGATATTAATTGTTAATCGCTCTTGTTTCCTGCTCAATCTAAGCGTCGTGATTATTATCAAGTTGCAAAGATACAAACTTTGTGATTTGTATCGGTTGTTTTTTTATATTTTAACGCTTAAATCAATGGGAAACGGGTGATGGATGAAACCGAGCAGATTGGTGTTTGCTGTTTAGTTGCAGGCATGCTGTCTGCCGGTTGTTGGACAAGTCTTTTGTAAAAGGCCGTCAATTGCGTTGCGAAAGGCCGTATTTTGCTGCCTGATTGACGGCCTTTTAGCTTGCAAAAAGCCGTCTTTTGGAAAATAGCATGATGTGTTGTTGAAGAAAAGTTTTTGATTATTCGTCGTTGTGCCGTAATCAGTTGTATGCCAGTTGGTTACATATTATGCGATATTTTGCGCAAGTTCAGTAACCCGGTCGGTGCGTAAATGATGCTATTTTTCGTCATATGCCTTTACTGGTTTCCGCCTTTTTGAGTACCTTTGCGGACAGATGGATAGCGGTAGGATAATAATGCTCGGCACGGGTGAGGCAACAGCCACCCGGTGTTACAACACCTGCTTTGTCGTTGAGGCAGGGGGAGCACGGCTGTTGGTGGACGCTGGCGGCGGCAACGGCATATTGACACAATTGGAGAAGGCGCGTGTAGGCATTAATGACATTCATGATATGTTCGTGACGCATGCACATACGGACCATGTTCTTGGCGCTGTATGGGTGGTCAGGATGATTGCCCACCGTATTATTGACGGCCTGTACGATGGGATTTTTAATGTCTACGGTCATGACAAGGTGCTGGGCGTGCTCGACTGGATATGCCGTAACACCCTGCCCGGCCCTTATCTTGCATGTCTGGGCAATACGATATTCCTTCATGAGTTACGTGATGGCGACGGATTTTGCGTAGGGAATATCGGCGTTGAGGTTTTTGACGTGCATTCTACAAAGGAGAAACAGTTTGGTTTCCGTGCCATATTGCCGGGTGGCGTAAGCCTCGTTTGCCTCGGCGACGAACCTTATAACGATACGGAGGGCAAGTATGCCGAGGGTGCTGACTGGCTTATGGCCGAGGCGTTCTGCCTGTATGCCGACCGCGAACGGTTCAGGCCGTACGCTAAATGCCACAGTACGGCGCTCGACGCAGGCAAAAGCGCCGGACGGCTGAACGTGAAGAATCTCGTTGTCTACCATACGGAGGACACTAACCTGCTGGAGCGTAAGGCCAGATATACCGAAGAAGTACGGCGCAATTTCAACGGAACGGTGTATGTTCCGGATGATTTGGAGGTGATAGATATTGTCGGTTAGGTAATGTCGGGCCCGAAACAGTCATGCGTCTTTTTGCTGTGTCGTTTCTCGTGCAAGCGCAAGTTTGGTCTTGCAAATATCCTTTTTGCCGTGTGGAACGACGTAAATCGTGACTTTTATTTGATGTTTGTCGTGGCGGTTTAAAGCCTGCCTGCCTGTCAGGCGGGGCAGTATAAATGTTATAAGCAACGCCGCCAACGGTGAGATGAAGGCATGGTTTAACAGCGACAGCCTCGGTATAATGCAGGTTATGGCAGTTCTGAGCCGGCGTAATATTGTTATATGTTCTTTATTCCGCATGGCGGATTTATACGGACTAAAGGCCTTTCGCATTGTCGTTTGCCGTCTTTTAGCTTCCGTTTTGCGGCCTTTTACAATGCGAAGGGCCACCTTTTGCATTGGTGCGTGCCTCTGATGGCGTCAGCGGTCAATAGTCATAGTCCTCCCTGTCGTCATCGTGGTCGTACTCATGGTCGTGATAGCAGTCGTTCCACGACGTGTCGTGCCGCTCGCAATACCCGTAGTTGTTGTCGTTGTTACAGTCATTGTAGTCTGTTTCAACGCTTTCGCCTGGCACAACCCTGCTTGAGTTGAGTTTCGACAGCATGGCGTACATGGCGTTGCGGCGTTGCTCCATGGCCAGGTATGCTTGGCCTTTTGAACTTTTCTTGTTTTTCATGTTGTTGGCGTTTTATGGTTTGTCATCGTCTATTATTTGGAGCGAAAATACTCCGTTATGGCGACAAAACATGACGTCGGGCAAAAAAATACGTACTTTACATGCTTTTTCTGCGGTTGCACTCTAACCTGTCTGTGCAATACACGTGGATGTGCATGTCACGTGCTGGCGCTATACAAAGATGTCTACGCCAAGCGCCAGTAGGGCGTAGCGGGCAAATTTGCCGATGGTTACGCTGACGGTTGTCAGTATGACATTGGCGCGCATAAGTCCCAATACTATGGTTATGCCTTCGCCGATTACCGGCAGGAAGGCGAAGAATCCCATCCACGCTCCGCGTCCGGCGAGGAAGCGCTGTGCGCGGTCAAGCTCTTTTTTCTTTACGTGCAGGTATTTTTCAATCCAGTCGATACGCCCCAATGAGCCAATCCAATAGTTGAACATGCTGCCGAGCGTGTTGCCAATGGTGCCGTAGGCAACGAGTTGCCATGGGTCAAGTCCGGCCGCCAGGAGGCCGAGCATTACCAGTTCGCTGCTGAGAGGAAAGATACTGCCGGCAAGAAAGGCGGATATGAACATGCCGATGTATCCGTAGTCGGTTAGTATTTCAATCAGAGACTCCATGGACTAAGGTTGTTTGCCTGTGGTACGTAATTGCAGATAAAGTTGAAGGCCGTAGCTGCCAATGCCGCCAGCGCAAGCACGCAGAAGGCAATGTTGGTGACCTTTGTATGGGTAAGGGCGATGAAGTGCGCGGCCAATACCACGGAGTTAATCATCAGTATGCCTGTAAGAATCTCTGCGTACTGCGGTTGCAGGGCAATGAATACGGTGGTGAATGCCGTCATGACTATGACAAACTCGTAAATCATGCGCGTTCGTATCTTGTCCATATAACTGTTGCGCAGGAAATGTATTGTACCAATGACGGCCATAAGGAGTATGAAGCCCAACGGTACTGCGACTTCCGGTTCGAGCAGTCTTGCCGCCTGCTCAAGCGGGACGTTCCATATCGGCACGTTCAGGTGTGATGTAATGTTATTGAAGTCGCCCGTTATGGCATAGTATCCGGCGAGAAACCAATACGGTGCCGTAAGCCCTATTATCGACGCCCAGAAGTTGCGCCCGCTGAATGCCATGAGGTTTGTGCCTGTCAATATCCACATCACGGGCACGAAGAACAATGCCTGCGGGAATATTATGTTGGCAATGCCTATGCAGGTGAACGCGTAGAACATGCGTCCTTGCGCCCTCTTGTCCTGGTAACAGCTGAACAGCAGAAGGTATGCAACGATGAAACATAACTGTACGGCGAGCACGTTGATTGAGCCTATGGCCGGTGCGGCCATAGTGCCGAGCACGAGAAATGCGCACGATACCATCCTGCTGTACACACGAATCAGTGCGTTGCGGTTGTTGAGCTCGACCATCAGGTATGTTGACACCGAAAACATGGCAAGCTCGATGTACTCCCTGCAGCCTGTGGCGCACAACATAAGCCACGTCGCCAAAGCATATACGGCGGTAACCGGCAATGCGAAGCGGCTCTCTGCTATCCTGTTCTGTAGTCTTTTCATGCATTTATTAAATTAAGAATTAAGAGTTAAGAATTAAGAAAAGAAAGTTTCGCGATTGCCGACAAAGCTGTTTTTCTTAATTCTTAACTCTTAATTCTTAATTTTCTAAAGGTCTTTTCCGATGTCGCTTCGGAAGTATTTATCGGTGAATTTGATTTTCTGTGCCTCCTTGAATGATTTGGCCAGAGCTTCGTCCTTGTCTTTTCCGTATGAACTAACGGCAATGACACGGCCTCCGGCGGTGACAGTCTGGCCGTCTTTAATGGCTGTGCCGGAGTGGAATACAATACTGCCTTCAACGTCGTTGATACCGGTTATGGGGTAGCCCTTGGCGTATTTCTCCGGGTATCCTCCGCTTACGAGCATTACGCAGACGGCGGCGCGCGGGTCAAATTCTATTTCGCGCTTGTCGAGATCGCCGTTGGCAACCCCTTCAAACAGGTCGACAATGTCACTCTTGAGGCGCAGCATGACGCTTTCAGTCTCAGGGTCGCCCATGCGGCAGTTATATTCTATGACCATCGGGTCGCCCTCTACGTTGATAAGTCCGAAGAAAATGAAGCCTTTGTAGTCGAGTCCTTCTTCGGCAAGTCCTTCTACGGTAGGACGGATTATACGGTCTTCAACTTTCTGCATCCACTCTTTTGTGGCAAACGGTACAGGCGTTACGCTGCCCATTCCGCCCGTGTTGAGCCCCGTGTCGTGCTCGCCGATACGCTTATAGTCCTTTGCTTCCGGCAAGATTTTGTAGTTCCTACCGTCTGTAAGCACGAACACAGAGCATTCAATGCCACTAAGGAATTCCTCGATGACAACGTTTGCCGATGCGTTTCCGAACATACCACCCAGCATTTCGCGTAATTCTTTCTTAGCTTCTTCAAGAGTCGGTACGATAAGCACTCCCTTGCCTGCACACAGACCGTCGGCCTTAAGTACATAAGGCGGCTGCAGTGTTTCGAGGAAACGCAGTCCTTCGTCAAGCGTATTGCCGTTGAACGTCTTGTATTTTGCCGTCGGAATGTTGTGGCGTTGCATGAATCCCTTGGCAAAGTCTTTTGAGCCTTCAAGCTGCGCGCCGAGCTTTGACGGCCCGATAACGGGTATTCCGGTCGTACGCTTGTCAGCTTTGAAGTCATCATAAATGCCTTTGACCAGTGGATCTTCGGGACCGACTACGACCATATCTACACCGTTGGCAACGGCAAAGTCTTTTAACCGCTCGAAATCGTCAGCCTTTATTTCTACATTTTCGCCAGCCTCCGCCGTTCCTGCGTTTCCAGGTGCTATGTATAACTTGTCCACTTTAGGGCTCTGTGCAATCTTCCATGCCAACGCATGTTCGCGTCCTCCGCTTCCCAATAGTAATATTTTCATAATCTTAAAGCTAAGTAGTCTTTTTATTTATTTTTTTTCTTACTTCAGGTAATCCTCGAAATATTGCGTAATCCTTTCGTGCAGATGGACGCTTTGGTGTCCCATCATATTGTGTCCTTCGCCAGGATATACGTAGAAGTCAGGTTGTGTGCCTACTTCATTGCATTTCTTTATGAACGAGAGGGCATGTTGCGGTACAACAGTCGGGTCATCCGTGCCAATGATAATCTGCAATTTGCCTTTTAAGTTCTTTGCCTTGTTGATGAGGCTTGTCTCGGCGTAGCCTTCCGGATTAGCCTGCGGCGTGTCCATATAGCGCTCGCCGTACATCACCTCGTACCACTTCCAGTCTATAACAGGGCCTCCGGCAACACCAACCTTGAATACATCTGGATAAGTGGTCATTAGCGATGTTGTCATAAATCCACCGAAGCTCCAGCCGTGAACACCCATTCTTGTCGTGTCAACGTAGGCAAGTGACTTCAGGTATTCAACTCCTTTTAACTGGTCTTTCATCTCTTCTACGCCTAAATGACGGAACGTTGCCTGTTCGAAGTCGCGTCCGCGGTCGGATGAACCACGGTTGTCGAGGATGAACAGCAGGTAACCTTTTTGCGCCATGTACGTCTCCCAACTGCGGCTTGCGTAGTGCCAGCGTGCCTCTACGTTGCGTGTGCCGGGACCGCCGTATACATAAACCACGGTAGGATACTTCTTGCCAGGGTTGAATCCGACAGGTTTTACCATACGGTAGTATAAGTCTGTAGTTCCGTCGGCAGCCTTTATCGTGCCGCATGAATATTCAGGGACGTTATATCCGCTCCATGGATCTTCGGCCTTGAAGTAGCTAATGCTCTTGCCCTTTTCAATGTCTATGATGTTAATGTTACGTGGAACGTCCGGTTCTGAATAACTGTCATACATATATCTGCCGGTGGATGACAGGGCAGGGGCACGGTGTCCACCAGGGCCATATGTGCCGGCGTGGCATCCGCGACCGTTGTCGAGCAGGGTGCGTTCGCCTGTTTCGATGTTGACTTTGTAGATGTTGTTTTGTATCGGATTGCTTTCTGTAGACAAAATCAGTACTTCATTTGGTTCTGAAGCGAATCCGATAAGGTCCAGCACAACCCATTTGCCGCTTGTGATTTGCTTCAACTGTTCGCCGTTTGTATTGAACAGGTACAAGTGGTTATATCCATCCTTCTCACTTTGAAGTATGAACTTGTCCGCATCCCACGGCAAGAAGGTTATCGGATTGACTGGATGAACGTATTTGTCGTGGTGCTCTTTATACAAGGTTGACAGTTTTTCGCCTGTGTTTGCGTCGTAACTTACCAGTTCCATGTCGGTTTGGTCACGGTTAAGTTCGATCATATATATGCGTTCGCCGGTTGGACTCCACGCGATGTTTGTGAAGTAACGGTCGGTAGGATCGCCAGCTTTCAGGTAAATGGTCTTGCCCGTTTCCAGATCATATACACCTACTGTGACCTTATGACTGGTTTCTCCCGCCATAGGATACTTGGTCGGTATTTCCGTTGCAATGCGCGTGTCGACATTTACGAGAGGGTAATCCGTAACCATGCTCTGGTCCATTCTGTAAAAGGCCAGCTTCATTCCGTCGGGATTCCAGAACGTACCTTTATATATGCCGAACTCGTCGCGGTGTACACTTTGTCCGTAAACTATGTCGTGGCTTCCGTCGGTGGTTAATTGACGGGTCTTGCCCTCAGCGTCGGTAACGTACAGATTGTCATCCTTTACGAATGCTACCGCACGTGAAGCAGGATTCCACTCCTCATGAGTTTCACCTTCGGTGTTTTGTCTCCATACTGTTTTTTTCGCCTTGAAGTCAATGAGCAGCCGTTCGCCTTTCCTGTTTACAAGCACCAATGTTTTGTCCGGATAGGGGAAAGAAGCGTAAAACATATGGTATATTTTGGCGCTGTCGGCCGTTGTTCCGGCCCATTTGTTGATATCGTCAACGGTGAAGAGCGGCTTCTCCTTGCCTGTCTTCTTGTCTACAATGCTGCATTCCTCTACGTCAAGGCGTACAAGCTGGTCGCCCCACCACGTTAGATACCTGTTCTTGGGTGTCATGTTGTGGTAGTTGTTTCCGCCGAAGTTAAGGTCTTCTAACGTAAACTCTTTCTGCTGGGCGCTGGCGGTCATGATGGATAACATTGTTAACAGCGCCATAACGCATAGTGAGGCGCCACGATTAAATATCTTAAAACCTTTATTCTTCATAACGTCTTCCTTTTTTCCCGAAGTCTTTTCTGTCTTTGCCTCCTCTTGAAGGTTTGCTTCCGCGGCGGTCATATCCACCCTTGCGGTCTTCAAACGAGCGGCGTTCACGGTCGGCACGTCGGCGTTCCCTACGGTCTTCATCACGGTTGTTGAAATCGAATTTATGGAATTTGAACGTGCGGATGTCACCCTCTTCGTTTTCCTCTTCAGCTGCATCGAGTCGTTTCTTGAAGTCACGGTTCTGCTTGAAGCGGTGTTTTTCGGCCATGGCCTTTTTCTCTTCCTCGGTCTTGAGGATATTGCCTTCGCTGCGGAAATCCTTTAATTTTCCTTCGAAAATCTGGTATTTACGGAACTCGCATTCAAGCGAGCCATTGTAAAGCGGAATCTTGATTGATGGTTTCAAGCCTATCTGGTCGAAACATTCTTCGCGGTAACTTAGTACCCATGCATCATTGTTCTTGAACTGGCGTTTCAACGTTTCGCCTATCATGCGGTACGTTCCGAGCAGGTCTGGTGTGGATATACGTTCACCATAAGGCGGGTTGGTAACCATTATAGCTTTATCAGCAGGTTGCTTAAAGTCTTTAAAGTCGGCCTGTTCTATGGTTATGTCTTTTGTCAGTCCAGCCGCGCGCGCGTTAAGCCGTGCAGTCTGTACGGCTGCCATGTCTACGTCATAGCCGTAGATGTGGTGGCTGAACTCTCGTTCTTGTGAGTCGTCGTTGTAGATATGGTCGAAGAGTTCTGCGTCAAAGTCAGGCCATTTCTCGAACGCGTATTCTTTCCTGAACACTCCGGGTGCCATGTTGCGGGCTATTAATGCAGCCTCGATCAGCAGTGTGCCGGAACCGCACATGGGGTCGATGAAGTCTGTATCCCCTTTCCATCCCGTCATGAGAATCATGCCCGCTGCGAGCACTTCGTTGAGAGGCGCCTCGACAGACTCCTGCCTGTAGCCGCGCCGGTGCAGGCTTTCGCCGCTCGAGTCGAGCGATAGTGTGCAACGGTCTTCGGCAATATGCATGTTAAGGCGTATGTCAGGGTTGGCCACAGATATGTTGGGACGCTGTCCTGTCTTCTCGCGAAACTGGTCCACGATGGCGTCTTTTACTTTGTAAGACACGAATTTTGAGTGCCGGAACTCGTCAGAGAACACCACGGAGTCGACCGCAAAGCTTTTTTTCGAGTCAAGGTATTGGCTCCAGTCTATCTTTTTCACCTCTTCATACACGTCGTCGGCCGACTTTGCCTTGAAGTGTTTGATGGGTTTTATTATCCTTATTGCCGTGTGCAGCTGGAAGTTAGCGCGATACATCATTTCCTTGTTGCCCGTGAACGACACCATCCGTCGTCCTATTTGTACGTTGTTTGCGCCCAGTTGAGTTAGCTCTTGGGCCAAGACGGGCTCCAGACCCATAAATGTCTTGGCGATGAGTTCAAATTCTTGTTCCATTATTTTATTTTGTGATTATTCGTTTTTTTAGTATTGGAGAATTACGGTAAATGTGTATGTGGGTGTATGTACTGCCGTTTGTCGTAAGCGTTCTTAGTCCCTTTTTTGTCTGTCGCGTGTGCGCGGGCCGCCCTGTTACGGCTTGTCTCCTTATTCTTTTACGTTACGTTTTACTTTTTTCGTCATCGGTTCCATGTCTTCCGTAACCCAGATGTTCGCCCCTACAACACATCCTTTGCCTATTGTTATGCGCCCGAGGATAGTCGCGTTGGAGTACACTATCACGTCGTCTTCGAGTATCGGGTGGCGGGGTATGCCCTTGATAGGGTTCCCGTTGTCGTCAAGCGGGAAGCTCTTGGCGCCCAGGGTGACGCCCTGGTATAGCTTGACGTTGTTCCCGATAATGCAGGTCGCGCCAATTACTACGCCCGTGCCGTGGTCAATGGTAAAGTGGTGGCCTATCTGTGCTGCGGGGTGTATGTCTATTCCTGTCTCCGAGTGGGCCATTTCCGTTATGATACGCGGTATTAGCGGCACGCCGAGCAGCACCAGCTCGTGTGCAAGGCGGTAGTTTACCAGAGCCCGTATTACCGGATAGCAGGCTATTATCTCGCTTCTGCTTTCGGCGGCGGGGTCACCGTTGTAGGCGGCCTCAACGTCCGTTGCGAGAATGTCGCGTATGTAGGGCATGCGCTCAATGAGCCTGGCCGCTATCTCTTCGGCCTGCGGCCTGCGGTATAGCGGAGGGCAGTCGGCTTGCGGACATTCGTTGTCCATGAAGCATAGCCCGGCCAGGATCTGGTCGGTCAGCAGCTTGTGCATCCTCTCGATGTCCACACCTATGTGGTATTTGAGGGTTCTGGTGTTTATTGTGGAATTTCCGAAAAAGCCCGGAAAGAGTATTGAGCGCGCCAGTTCGATAATCTCTTTTAGTGCCCTGCCTGAAGGTAACGGGTCGCCGTCGCGGTGCTGGTGGAACAGTTCTTTCAACGACTCTTGCCTTGACAGCCGGTCAATCGTACCGGTTAGTATTTGCGTTAAGTTGTCGGTGCTCATTCGGTTGTGTGTCAATATTGCTTGCAAATTTAATTCATTTATCGTTACGAGCCAAATTTTTTACACTTTTATTAATCATGTCCGTGGCTCTCTGTCGAACAATCCGGTGGCCGCATGTTTTCCTGTATGCGGTAAATCGCACTGCGAAAGGCCGTCTTTTGGATTGTAAAAGGCCGCCTTTCACCGCCCGAAAGACGGCCTTTCGCAATGCCTCTGATTATCAGTGAGTTACAGCCGGGCCAACGGCGGGCCGCCTGTGTGCCTTGAGTCGGCTGCCGATGGGTGTTTACTTGTGTCGGGGTAGGGGCTTTGAGTATGGCCGCGTGCATGCTTCCGGGGTTTTGCCATGTGCCGTATTCCTGCAAAAACACGGCATAGCCCTTGCCGTATGGGAAATAATTGCTAACTTTGTGGCGTAATGGAATAAAGCGTTTTAACGATGGACGAACTGATGAATACTGTGATATTCGGCGTTTCGCTGCGCTGGATAATAGTTTTTTTGATAAAGGGCACGGTCATATACCTCTTCGTGCGGGTGCTGACCGGCGTAACCAAGTACTTTTTCCGCCGTTCACTGAGGCGGCAGGGCAAGCTCATACTTGATGCCACAAAGGTAAGCTTCATGCAGCGGATAGTGGTCACGACGATATATATAATCGGTATTGCAGGCTTCCTTTCGCTCATACCCGGCATGGAGAAGGTAAGCAACTCCATCCTGGCCAGTGCCGGAATAATGGCTATGGCCGTGGGCTTGGCTTCGCAGGACGCCTTGTCCAACATTGTTGGCGGGCTGTTTATAATCTTTTCCCATCCGTTCAAGCTCGGCGACTATATCGAGGTTGACAACGTAATAAAGGGCACGGTGCTGGAGATAACATTGCGGCATACGGTTATACGTGACGCCGAGAACAGGATGATTCTTGTCCCGAACAATAAAATCAACTCGAGTACCATCATCAACTCATCCTACGGTGATACGGCCACTTGCGCTTTCGTAGAGGTAGGCGTGTCGTATACGGTCGACCTTAACCGTGCCATTGATATAATGCGTGACGAGGTTATGAAGCACCCGGGACTGCTTGACCACCGTACGGAGGAAGAAAAAAAGAACGGTGTTCCGCAGGTTGTAGTGCGCGTTACCAACCTCGGCGACTCGGCTATCACATTGAGGGCATACGCCTGGGCGGCTACGTTCGGCGGGGCATTCGCCTTGAAGTGCGACTTGCTGAAGGCCGTAAAGGAACGTTTCGACAAGGAAAACATCGAGATACCTTATCCTTATTATAATATAATCGCCGCGAAGTAACCAAACTGTAGATATGGACATAACTTGCCGCAGGGCTTCGTTGGCCGACGTTGAAGAAATCAAGTCGCTCTTCGCCGATACGATAATGAATGTCAACATTGCCGATTATTCGCCTGAAGAGGCTGCCGACTGGGCTTCGTGCGGCGAGCGTAAGGTGGGATGGAGCGAGCTTGTTAGTCAATTATATTTTATCGTGGCAACTGACGGCGACGGGCGGATAGTCGGTTTTGCGGCCATGACCGATGACGGCTACCTTGACTATATGTTCGTGCACAAGGACTGCCAGGGTTGCGGTGTTGCCTCGTCATTGTTGTCTGTTGTCGAGACCCACGCAAGAAGCCGTGGCATTACGGAGGTAACATCGGACGTAAGCGTAACGGCATTGCCGTTTTTCAGGCACAGAGGTTATGTCGTTGAAAAAGAGCAAAAGGCGAGGGCCTGCAAATTATACCTTACTAATTACAAGATGAGAAAGCAGCTGGAGACAAGCGTCTGCCTGTCAACCGCGCGGCTTGTGCTGAGAAGATGGCGCGAGGACGACGCCGTAGCTCTGTACAAATACGCCAGTCATCCTGATGTCGGGCCGATAGCAGGATGGCCGCCGCATACCTCGGTGGAGCATAGTCGCGAAATAATACGCACCGTCTTCGCCGCTCCTGAAACATACGCCGTAGTGCTAAAGGAGACTGGCGAACCCGTAGGCAGCGTAGGCATAATGTTCGCTGACGGCATGCACAGCGCGGCAATGAAAGCCGGTGAAGCCGAAATCGGATATTGGATAGGCGTGCCCTATTGGGGACAGGGGCTTATTCCTGAAGCTGTGGACTGCCTGCTGCATCGTTGTTTTGCCGACTTAAACCTGTCAGCTGTATGGTGTGGATACTACGACGGCAACCGCCAGTCGCGCCGCGTGATGGAAAAGTGCGGCTTTAAGTTCCATCATACCGAGCCGGAGAAGATGTCTCCGCTCGGTGATATGCGTACGGAGCATTTCATGCGGATGACTCGTGACGAGTGGAAATGCCGTGTTGCGGTAAATGACAAATAACAAAATGGCGGACTGCTGAATCCGGGCAGTCCGCCATTTTGTTATATTCCGGCACGTTATGTTCAGCTGTTGATATTGAGAGCTTGCATAAACCGTTTCACGACTTCGGGCCTTCCCGTGTGTTTGCCCTCGTCTTCGCTCAGCTTGCAGGTCTCGTTGTAAAACGTCCATGATTCCGTTATTTTGGCTGCCACGAGCTTTATCACGATGTTGAGGGGTTTCACTCCGTCGAAGTCGTTGGTAAAGTGGGTTCCTATTCCGAACGATGGCTGGCAGTAATCCTTCGCGAATTGCTGTACTTCTATGGCGCTGTCAGTGTCGAGTGCGTTGCTGAATATCACTTGTTTCGTTCTCGGGTCGATGCCGAACGAGCGGTATTTGTCCACTATGAGCATAAGTTGTTCATAGTTGTCGCCGCTGTCTACGCGCAGGCCCTTGAACAGGTTGGCGAAGTCTTCGGAGAAATTCAGGCTGAAGATATCCCATCCGAAACTGTCGTAGAGGTATGTCCCGAGCGCTCCGCGGAATGTATTTCGCCATGAGTTCATGGCGATGTTGTTGGCCATTTGCGGGCCGTACATGCCGCCAATGGCGCATACAAACTCATGGGCCATGGTGCCGATAGGCAGAAGGTCGTACTTCATGGCGAGGTAGATGTTGCTTGTACCGACAAAGCGCCCCGGCCATTCGCGGCTCATGTTGCAGTCCTTCATGGCCCTGATTACAGTGTCCTCGGCCATGAACGACGCCCGGCGGCGAGTGCCGAAGTCGCTGTATATGCACCCGGCGCCCAACAGCCGTTCGGCCTTACGGTATGTCTTGTCGTAGTAAGCGTCGTAATCGAACAGGCGGTTTTGCCCAGTCATCTCGTAATAAAGGTCGGAGATGATGGCAAGGACCTTTACTTCGAGGAGTATCGTATCAGCCCAGCTGCCTTCGAACTCGACGTGCAGGTGGCCTTCGTCGTCCTGCCACGCCTTGCTCCAATGGCGGTTAAAGCGGTAGCCCTTGAGGTAGTTGTAGAACCATCCGGGTATGAAACTGCACTTGCGGCGCATGAAGTCAATCTCGTCGTCGGTGATTTTCAAGTCCTCGAGCATGGCTATCTGTTCGGTCAAAGCTTCCGCAAAGCCTGCCGGATATACGGTGTTGTCCCTGTCGGTAAAGGTGTATTTCACCTGCGCACGCGGAAAATTGTCGATAACGGCGCAACACATGGTGAACTTGTACAGGTCGTCGTCGGTAAAGTGTTTTATTATCTGTTCCATGACATTATGTCGGCAAAATGGGCACTGCCGGTCTTATTATCGGCGCATGGCATGTCGAAGATTCCGTAAAGCGCGTCTGCCGCAACCCTTCATGCCTATTATTATAAGTGCCAAAGGTAGCAAAAAACGGGCTTGCGGCAAAATGTTTGGCCGTAAAAATTGCTATTTCGGACAGAACCACCTAATCTTCTGCCAAATAAAAGGCCGCCGGATGCAAAGCAAAAGGCCGTCTTTCATCTTGTAAAGGGCCGTCTTTTACGTTCCAATCGGTGGCTTTTTATTTTGTAAGTAAAGTCGCTCGTTCTGCTTAAAGGATATAAAAATATCAGTCCGTCATGGCTGTAACAGTAAGGAGAAACGGTGTGAAAACTTACGGTTTTTGCCTGCCGCGTTAGTGGTATGCTATTGGCTGTCGTCAGATGCGTAATTTCAACCGACTGGATAGCGGCGTTATGGCTATATAAGATTTTCGGTTGTGTAATATCGGAAAAGTCAACTTGAAATGCCTGTTTATATATATTGCGACACAATAAAATGCAAAAAACTACAAAAAAATTTGGATGTGTCAGGAAAAGTTGCTACCTTTGCACTCGCTTTTGAACACAAAGCTTGTCTTCCCGACAAAGGAGAGATGGTAGAGTGGTCGATTACAACGGTCTTGAAAACCGTCGTGCTGAGAGGCACCGGGGGTTCGAATCCCTCTCTCTCCGCCAAGGCTCCGAACGGAGACATTCAAATAAGGGGTCGAAAAGCTTATAAAGCACCGTAAATCAAGTGATTACGGTGCTTTTTTCATGTATATACGCCAAATCTTGACGGTATAAATGCATCGGTTGGCAGTCACATTTCGGTCATTTCCTGCTACATTTCCTGCTACAGGAAGACCAACCGCCAAAAAAATGTAGCAGAGACGTACTTTTGAAGCCCATATTGACGCCTTGTAAGTCGCTTAATATCAGATATTTATGTTTAACTTTGTGGCCAAAGCGCTACACAAATAACGTGTTATTATGAGACTTATTTTTAAGGTGTCGTATTATATACGCACAAATTACGTAAACAAGGAAGGTAAATCACCGTTGATGATACGGATTTATCTTAATGGAAAAATGCTTACTGTCGGGTCTGCAGGAATCAACGTTGACAAGACAAAATGGTCAAACGAAACAAATCGCCTTAAAGGACGTACTTCCGAGGTCTTGAACACCAATGCCCAAATTGACAACATTTCATCAGATTTGCGGAATATCTTCCTAAAGCACCAGTTTGACAAGGATCTTACCCTTGATAAGATAAAAAGCATTTATCTTGGCAAGAACAAGGAATGTACAACTTTCCTCGATTTCTACGGCAAGTACCTTGAGGACATCAAGGCTCAAGTTGGTAAAGGGAAAACGCTGGCCACATATCACAAATATTCTGCGGCTGGAAAACACTTTGAGAATTTCTTGAAACTGAAATATGGTCGCAAGGATATAATGCCGTCTGAATTGACCCATGTAATCATTCATGACTTTGATATTTACCTGCGCACAGTGGTCAGTCTTAAGCCCAATAGTGCAACCAAGACATTGAAGTTTTTTAAGACCGTAGTCATATTTGCACAAAAGTGCGGCGTATTGACGCACGATCCATTCGCCCAGCATCGTTTCCATCTCGAATCCGTTGACAGGGGTTTCCTCACAGACGATGAAATTACAAGAATCATGGAAAAAGAGTTTTCCACTCCACGTTTGGAATCCGTCCGTGATATATTCATATTTTCGTGTTTCTGTGGGCTTGCATACATAGATGTGGCAAATCTGACCCAAGACAACATTGTAACTCTTGACGGGAAGAAATGGATAATGACAAGGAGGCAGAAAACCCATGTCGAAAGCAATATTTTATTGCTGGACATTCCTTTAATGATTATCAACAAGTACAAAGGCAAAACAAAAGACGGGAAATTACTGCCCATTCTTTCTAATCAGAAGATGAATGCGTATTTGAAAGAAATCGCGGATTTATGTGGAATAAGAAAACGGTTGACCTATCATCTCGCAAGACACACGTTCGCCACAATGATGCTCAGCAAAGGGGTGCCCGTAGAATCGGTATCAAAGATGTTAGGTCATGCAAATATAAAAACAACACAAATTTATGCCCGCATCACCAATAAAAAGATAGAGCATGACATGATGAATTTATCTGAGAAACTAGATTGTTTCAATGATGCAGCTACACATTTAACATCAGACTAAACAATAATTATCTGAATTAGTCAAGATTTAATCTGACTGTTAATATAAAAAGAGTAATTTTACAACATCAAACAAATTAAGTTATGACTAATTCAGTTCTGATGCAGAGCGGAGCAATCCGTCCTGCATGATATTTTGTGTCGGGTTGTTCCTATTTTACCGGTTGTAAGTTACAAAGAAATGTCGGCTTGAAGTCTGCCGTTATCCTTATATATATGCTTACCAACCCTTTCTATAGACCTTGCTTCTCAAGCCTCTTGCCCTTTATATCAGTCCGAACATTCCATGTTGCAGCCTCCATACCGCCACCGCCAGAGGTTTTATCTTGTGCGAATATAGGTTGCCGCGCCTGTTCCCTCCGTTTTGAAGTGCATTTCCGGCAAATTCTTCCTTGCATTGCAAGAGTAATTTACCGGAAAAAACATCGGGAATGGCTTTTTCGGCAACCTTTTACTGCACCGAAAAACCGAAGCGGCTTCCGATTGAAGGACGTCGAACAGAGGGAAAGTAAACTTAAATTCAAAAACGGATGAAGACATTGGAAGAATTGCTACAAGGAATTGGATGTGTCGGTGAGGTATTCGACAGTACGGGAGAATTTACGGAAGCCGGAAGTAAGGCATATCACTTTTTGGTGGATTTGCTGTATGACATTGAATGTCTGACTGGAAAAAGTGTATCATGTATAATCAGGGAACTTGATAACATATGTGAAGAGAATTATTAAAAATCAATATTATAGTTAGGAAAATTCATGAATCGAAAGAGTAAAGCTCGCAAAGGACTGGAAAAATGACGGTGAACTGCGTCAGTCGTGTTCTGCATGTTATGACGCTTGACGACATCCTTCCAGATAATGGAATCAAATAGTATGTCAAGGCAATTGCGTGTCGTCAGAAGAGAGTTGACCTATCAAGTGTACAAAAGTAGTGGATTCAATTTGTTTTTTCCTTCCAAAAGAAAAGTTATGGCTGTTGTCGGTGAGTACTTGTTGACTGATTTACCTAAAAGCCCTATCCGGACTTGATTGCGCAAGCAGGAATTTAAAAAGTAGGTTTAAATTTTCTTGTATATACTACAAGGAACGAAGTAAACCTCTTGCAACATCTCTTTGGTAATGAATAATAATAGTTTTAGAAATTAAGTTTAATGACATCTTGTATATATAGAACAAGGAAAGGAGTAAACCACTTTGCCAGTTGCACCAGCCTTTCTTTTTTGAAGGCAATAGAATACTGTTCAGACTTTGACTTTGATGACTTCGTTAAGGTTTGTGGAGTATTGGGCTGACTTGTGTTCGCATTTCAAGTGCCAACGTTTGTCCGTGCCTTGGCTTGCCACTTTTACGGTATTAAAACCATTCCGTTGGTTGATGGCATCGATAGCCGCTGAAAGGCGAGCTTGTTTGGCACGGTCTATGGAGTCAAAGAGGACAGTTTGGACGGCAGTGTTTGGACTAATGTCCCACACGATGACACCGGCTTTCTTGTAGTGGTATCTTCCATTCTCACGCCATTCAGTACGGAGTGCTTGGACTGCTGCGGCTACCAACTCCAATTGGTCGTTGGTGGGCATGGGCAATGTAACTGTGCGGTTGATAATATGGTTTGGCACATCGTTGCGGAAACGGCTGGTATAAGCGAATACGGTCAGTTGGCAGCAACGACTCTTTTGCTCACGCAACTTGCGGACACATGAAGCGGCAAAGTTGGCTACTGCTTCTTCCACCACTTCCAACTCAGACAAACCTTTGTCGGGAAAACTGCGGCTGGTACAGATGCTCTGCTTTTCGGGCAGTTCGCTGATGTTTATGCAACTTTCGCCACGGAGTTCCTTCCATGTCCTCACACCTGTGACGGTAAGCAACCGTCTTACCCGGCTTTCACTCCACTGCGTGAAATCCCATGCGTTTTTGACTCCATGGTATTCCAACTTCTTGGCAGAGCGTCTGCCAATGCCCCACACATCGGCGATGTCAAAACCTTGCAATGCCTTGATGCGCTTTTCTTCGGTGTCAATCAGGCAGACACCCCCGTAACCTTTGTATTTCTTTCCATACCTGCTTGCCACTTTTGCCAAGGTCTTGGTCGGAGCTATGCCAAGCGTTACCGGGATTCCTGTACCCTTGCCAATGGTACGCACGATGCGTTTGCCGTACTCACGCAATGCTTCTCCACCGCCCATGCCTGTAAGGTCGATGAAAGCTTCATCGATGGAATATTGCATCAATTCGGGCGTGAATTCCGAAAGCAGCATCATCACCCTGCGGCTCATGTCACCATAAAGTGTGTAATTGGAACTGAACACGGCAACCTTTTCACGCTCCAGCAATTCTTTTGCTTGGTAAAAAGGCGTACCCATTTCTATACCCAACGCCTTTGCCTCGTTGCTGCGGGCAATGATGCAACCGTCATTGTTAGACAGCACCACCACTGGCTGTGTGCGCAATCCCGGATTGAAGACCCGTTCACACGAACAATAGAAGTTGTTGCAATCCACTAGACCGAACATGATTCACTTCCTCCGATATTGGCGTTTGATGTTGTAGGTCAATACTCCCCACACGATGAAATTATTTTCTTCCGTCACCTTGATAGGCGGATAGTCCTTGTTGGCAGGCATCAGCCAAAGGCAATCACCCTTGACATCGAACTTTACCCGCTTCAATGTAAATTCCCCATCAATGTAGGCCACCACGATGTCACCCTCCTGCGGATCGATGGACTTGTCTATCACCAACAAGTCGCCGTTGTCGATGCCACAGTCCTTCATAGAATCACCTACGGCACGGGCATAGAACGTAGTGGCGGGATGGCGAACCAACTCGCGGTTCAGGTCGATGCTCTCCGTCATGTAGTCTTGTGCAGGGGATGGGAATCCTGCACGGATGCCACCATCGGCAAAGTCCAACAGCAGCTCGCTGCTCAGGTCGGCCGAATAGAGGATGAGCCTTACCCCGTCCTCCTTTTCTACTCCGGATTCATTGACGACTGTTTTATGTGAATCTTCCATTTCCTGTTCTCTTGTTGCATTACCATTCGTTTTGCAAAAATACCATTTTTATGCGCTTGTCCGTCTTTATTTTATGAGTTTCCACACTTTTACGCCTTTTATTGGCTTACATTTCGCCAAAGGCGACCGATGCTCTTTCCCGATGGCAGTCGTGCGCCATTCTTTCATCGTATCTTGGGTTTAGGTTGATAGCCGGCTTTCCTTAATTTCTTCCGTTGCCTCGGAACCGGCACACCGACAGCTGTTCTGTCCACATTCCCTATCCGTCAGTCTTATCTTCAGGCATCTCCTCTCCAATGGTAGAGCGGCCTTTTTTTCTGGCAATATCGGTATCGCGTCCGCCCTTGCGGCTTCCATAATGAAAGAGGTGGTTGGAATCGCCGTTTCATACCTGACCCGTTGCAGAGCTATCGGAACGGGCTTTTTTCTTTTGGCAGGCGGATTATTAGCATCCTTCATCACAACCTGTGGCTGAATTTTCGTGTTGCTTCTTACATGGCCGTCGTTTATCGAAGCCACAATATTTTTCCATGATGCAAAGATATAATGCAGCTCGCCGATGGCGTTACGGGACACTGACGTTCTGACCAATGGCGTGTCACGAAAATCTTCCGACATTTTCCGCTTCACATAAAATGTTGCGTATTTGCGTGCCTCCCTTGGTGCTACCCTATGCCTGCAATATCTTCTTGCATCCGTAAAAATTAATTGTTCAACTTCTAAAAACTTACAGTCATGAAGCAAGTAGAAAATTCTTTCATCATCACAGGTTTTGTAGCAAAGGACGCTGAAATCCGCACGTTCACCAACAACGATGTAGCCAGTTTCCCGATGGCAATCGGCCGCAAGGAAACCAAGGACAACGCCACCAACCGCGTGTCCGCTTTCATCAACGTGGAAGCCTGGCGCAAGAGCGGCAGCGCATCGTTCGAGTTGCTGAAAAAAGGTACGCTGCTCACCATAGAGGGCTATTTGAAGCCCGAAGAATGGACCGACAAGAACGGTATGAAGCAGAACGGCATCAAGTTCGTGGCCAAGAAGTTCTACGAGGCGGTGGAGAAACAGGAGAAGGCCGAGAAGCCCCAACCTAAGGCTCGCGCCAAGAAACAGAAGGAGGCGGCATAGACCGCTTCCTTCTTCGAAAAGAGCGGCTTCGGCCGCTTTTTTCGTGCTCAATGCACGTGAAGCCTTGCTCCTTTTAAAATGATTAGCTACCTGTTCTACCATTACCCGCTTTGTTATACCGGCTATTCCTTATCCCGCCCTCCAGCCGTCACCGTTTAGTTTTACTGATGCAAAGGTCGGCCATCGCGCCTGATGGCGGCGGCTTGAAGTGGATTTCTTGCAAATTCTTCCTCCTTGCGGAGCGTAATTGGCAACAAAAGCCGCCGCATGAGGCTTTCCCGATAGCCGAGCCGCCGCATCGATAAAACCCCAAATCGGTCACGGCAAGAAGGACCGATGACAGGGAAAGTTTAACATCAAAAACATACACCAATATGTACGATTACGACAACAGAGAGGAATTTGAGGATTACGGCAAGCATTGCTGGGTGCTGACCCCGTGGAAAGGCTACCGCTCGGCAACCATAGTCGGACAGACCGACAAAGGCTATATCGTCCAAGTGAGCAGCGGAGCGGAGATAGTGGTTTATCCTGACGAGATAGAGATTAATTAACCCCAAAGCATACCCATATGGAAAAGACAATCGAAAAGATACCGACATGGAGTCTGTGCTACCTTGTCAATGGAGATGCATGCGGACTGACAGAGGAAGAACTACAAACCATCGACCGCTGGTACAAGGACATGGGCGTACAAGTAGTTTCGCCCGTCATGGACAGTGAATGCAACCTGCAACCCTATTTTTCACCTTGCCCTGCTTTCGGCTTGCCGACAGAGGTAGTGGACTGCGACATCTTTTATATCCAACCCACCAAACAATGACAACCATGAAAGGAACTGAACATTTCAAACAGGCCATCAAGAGCTATTTGGACGAAAGAGCCAAGACGGACGAACTCTTTGCAGTGGCTTATGTCAAGGAAAACAAGAACTTGGACGATTGCATCACGTTCATACTCAACCAAGTCAAAGCAATGGCCAATGAGGGCTGTGTCGGCATGGCTGACGATGACGTGTATTCGCTCGCCTGCCATTTTTATGACGAGGACATCATAGACATAGGCAAGCCCGTCAACTGCGAGGTGATAGTCAACAACCGTATTGAACTGACCGAGGAAGAGAAAGCCGAGGCACGGCAGAGGGCTATCAGCCAATACCAAGCCGAGGAATTGCGCAAGATGCAGCAACGTAAGAGCAAGTCGGCGGCAAAACCACAGGAGACCAAACAAACAGAACCTAACTTATTCGGCTTTTGAACGATGAAACCACGCAACAAATTCGAGAAAGCTGTACTTGCCCAAAGCGGCAAGCTCCGCCCCTTGAGCAAGGCACAGCTTGCTTGGGCATTCCGTGAGTGTGTCAGCCATTTTGCACACCGACTGCCCAAGGGTCGGACAACCTGCATGGACTGCGGCCATGAATGGGTAAGAGAAAAAGCGACAGGGCATTGCACCTGCCCGAAGTGCCACGCAAAGCTGGAGGTCAAGAATACCCTTGTCCGCAAAATACGGCAAAAGGCATATTTTACCCTGCTTGACAAGTGTGGGAAGTACCAAACCCTGCGAATGTTCCTGCTTGTGGTGGAAATGGAGAAAGGCTGCAAGGCGCACCCTTACGCCTTGGAAATCGGGCAGTATTGGTGGAACGACAAAGGCAAACAGACGCTTGTAGCCATTCAGCGCATATTGGGCAGGTACATGGACACCTTTTCTTTCGTTTCGCCAATGGCCATTCGGGGAGACAACGAAGTGTACCGCCATATTGCCACTTTTGACACCTATCCGAGATACAGCGTTATCGACACTTTGCAAAGAAACGGTTTCCGCAGCGACTTGCAAGACATTGAATCGGCAAAACTCATACCGGCATTGCTGACCGACCCGAAAGTTGAAACTCTACTGAAAGCCGGACAATATGACTTGTTGCGCTATTGCCTGCACTCATCAACTTGTCTGGACGATTACTGGCCGTCTGTGAAAATCTGCCTGCGGAATGGATATACCATTACTGACGGCTCAATGTGGTGCGATACCATTGACCTGCTTAGGCGAATGGGCAAGGACACACGCAGCCCGAAATATGTCTGCCCTGCCGACTTGAAAGCGGAACACGACAAATTGGTGGAACAGCGCAACCGCAAGGAGGAACGTGAACGTCTGGCGTTGCGCCGAAAGGAAGCCGCCCAATATGAGAAAGAGTACCTGTTGCAGAAAGGCAAGTTCTTCGGCATCCTCATCACGGACGGAACGCTGAAAGTCAGAGTGTTGGAAAGCGTGGCCGAGATAGCGGAAGAGGGTACGCTGATGCACCATTGTGTATATGCCAACGCATACTACCGCAAGGAGAACTCGCTGATATTATCGGCTACCATTGATGGGAAACGTATTGAAACTGTGGAGGTTGACTTGGAAAGATTATGCGTGGTACAAAGCCGTGGCTTATGCAACAAAAACACAGAATACCACGAGCGCATCGTCAACCTTGTAAACAGCAATATGAACTTGATTAGGAAGCAGATTAGTGCTTAATCACCATTGGGTAAGGTAAGGCATATCGGGAATATTCCCGGTGTGCCCTGCCTCCCTGCCTTCTCCTGTTACATCCCTTTTATAAAAGCCCATCCCACTTATATCCATCTTTGATACCCACGGCTTGCCCTATATCACAGGTATGACGGGCTGTGCCGCAGGCCATGCCGCTGTAAACGGCGGCGAGGCTTCTGCGGCATGGGCAAACGTGAACACACCCTTTCCTGCCGGCGTACAAGTCCGCTGACAAGGAAATGGCGAGTTCCCCTTTAGTTTGCCCGGCAACCCGTCAGTTCTTTTTTTGCAAGCCGAGCCTGTTATATCCCTTTTATATTCCACTTAACATATACTGTTTTAGGGTAGTATATCTCCTTTTCTACCCTTTCATCTTTTTGTCATCCTGCCAATCGATGCCCTGCAGGTTATTTTGCTGCAAAATAAATGTGGCGTGGCTTGCCGTTGCAAACCGGCCTTGGCAGAAATCTTCCTTGGGGCTTCACTCCAAGCGTATTTCTGCCGTCCGATTTGCCGAAAAGCCATTCCGCCCCATTCCGGAGGCAGAAAAATAACCTACAAGAGCCATCGAAATATGGCCGATAGCAGGGGAAAGAACAAAATCTGTCAAATATGAAGAATATGAACTACAACAAATTGCAAGCATTGGCGGCGAACACAGCAGCTATCGAAACAGCCTATCGGGTGCGGAACGAGAAAAGGACGGCGACAGCAGTCGAACGTGAAACCCTCTCCCTGTATTCGGGATTTGGGGGCATCAAGGAAGTATTGGATTTAGGAACAAATGCCCCCATGTCCGACAAGATGAAACAGACTTTAGACCATCTTGTGTGCGTATTGCAAGCCATAGCACAAGACGACGAAACACTATACAGGGAGCTTGTGGATAGCATAAAGGCATCCGTCCTTACCGCTTTCTATACCCCGAAATTTCTCATAGAGGCGGTGACCGACCAAATACAAGCCACGTTCCAAGCCAACGGTTTGTTAATGAAATCCTTTCTTGAACCATCCGCAGGAATTGGTGGCTTCCTGCCAGTTTCTATGTCCGACACTTACAAGGCAGCGTTTGAAAAGGACTTGGCGACAGGGCTTGTGCTTTCAGCCTTGCACCCCGATGCAAGGGTGATTGTTGACGGCTTTGAAACCATTGGCGCACAGGAGTTGGAACACGGCTCATTCGATGTGATAGCGTCCAACATACCTTTCGGCACGATAAACGTGTTCGATGCGGACTTTGAACGCAGGGGAACGCCTTACAAACAATCCCTTAAAGCCATTCACAACTATTTCTTCATCAAGGCGATGGAACTGTTAAATGAGGGCGGCTTGCTGGCTTTCATCACGTCAAGGGGCGTGGCTGACAGCCCATCCAATCGCTTTGTGCGTGACTATCTGGTGCATCACGCCCATATCATCACCGCCCTGCGCTTGCCCGACACGCTTTTCATGCAGACCGGCGGCATCGAGGTAGGCAGCGACCTTATCATCTTGCAAAAGGACAGCCACAAGCAAAACCTCACCACAAGGGAACGCCTGTTCTTGGAAACGTGCAGGGAGCGCACATCGCAGGGGCTGGAAACAGAACACGCAAACAAGGCATTCTCCTTACCACAAAGCACGTTGTCCACAGGCACGGCCATCGGCACAAACCAATTCGGCAAGTTGGTGCGCAAGTACGAGTGGAACGGCACAGAAGAAGCCATACACCAACGGCTTGCCGAGATATTGAGAGCCAATTTCACCCACTATTTCAAGCCCTTCCTGTTTGGTTGGCAAAAGCAAGCGCAGCCGCAGCAGGGAGCGATGCTATCCCTCTTTGACCTTTTCGGGGAAGCCACGGCAGCGGCACAGTACAAGCCAAACACTGGCAAACGACCCTACACGGACGAAATGCCCGGTTGGATGAAAGACGGTGCATTGGTGCTGTTCGAGGGGCAACTTGGCACTATACAAAGCAGAAGAACCGACCGTTTTTCCGAAATGACCGCATGGTTTAACCCGATAAAAGTCAACGGTGCGGACATGGAACGGGCAAAGGACTACCTTCCCGTGCGAAAGGCTTACTTCGAGTTGTCGGAAAGCGAAGCGGAAACAAGGGAAGAACAACCCTTGCTCCGTGAACGGCTGAACAAGACATACGATGCGTTTGTGACCAAGTGGGGCAATTTCCACACGGACGGCAACAAAGAAATGATGACGCTTGACAGCTTGGGCTTTGAGGTGTATTCCATCGAAATGCAAGTGCGTGGCGAGGTGATGAAATCCGACATCATGCGCGAGCCTGTGGCTTTCAAGAAAATAGACACATCGGTACGCCTTGCCCCGATGGAAGCGTTGGCAAGCAGCTTGAACTATTACGGCAGGGTGGATATGGTTTACCTTGCGCAATCGACAGGATGCAGCGAGAGCGAGGTGATAGAGGCGTTGGAGGGCGAAATGTTCTACAACCCTGAAACCAGCGCATGGGAAGAAAAGGGGCGCATACTTGCAGGTAACGTGGTGGAGAAATGCAAAGCGTTCGCCGGACATATCCATAGCCTTGCAGGACAGGCAAGGGCTTGGACTGAAAAGACGGTAAGGGCGTTGGAAGAGGTCACGCCCGAACTGATACCTTATGAGGAGCTTGACTTCAACATGGGCGAGCGGTGGATTCCGACAGAAGTCTATGCCGACTTTGCCGAATACCTGTTTGATGTCAAGGTCGATGTGGTGTACTTTGACGTGAACGACACCTATGTTATTTCCTTACATGGATATTCCCCTGCCGCATACAACATCTATGCCTCGCACGGTTACACAGGCGAGAAACTGTTTGCCCATGCCCTGCATGACACCATACCCGAAATAAAAAAAGAGGTGATGCGTGGCGGTGAATGGGTGAAAGTACCCGATGAAGAAGCCATGCAGGAGGTGGCAACCAAGATACAGGAGATAAGGGGCAAGTTCAACGCTTGGCTTGACAGCCAGCCTATCGCCGTCCGTGACGAGTTGGTAAGGCTCTACAACGAGCGTTTCAACTGTTATGTGCGTCCGTCCTATGACGGTTCGGCGCAAACATTCCCCCGCCTTTCCTTTGCACAGTTCCCTTACGATGACTTATACCCCTCGCAGAAAGACGCCATCTGGATGATTAAGCAGAATGGCGGCGGTGTGTGCTGGCATGAGGTAGGCGCAGGTAAAACAATGGTGATGTGCGTGGCGGCATACGAAATGAAACGCTTGGGGTTGGTACAGAAGCCTTTGATAATAGGGCTGAAAGCCAACGTGCATGAAATAGCCGACTGTTTCCGCAAGGCTTACCCATCGGCAAAGTTGCTCTATCCCGGCAAGGAGGACTTCACCCCTGCCAACCGTGAGGAACTTTTCAGCAAAATCAAGAACAATAATTGGGACTGCATCATTCTGACGCATGACCAGTTCGCAAAGATACCGCAGTCGGAAGAAACAATGTTCGGCATCATGCAACAGGAACTTGACGATGTGGAACGCTCCTTGCAGGTGCTGGAAGAAAGCGGCATGGGGTGGCGCAACCGCCGTATGCAGAAAGCGTTGGAGAAGCGGCAAGAGAACCTGTCGGCAAACCTCCTGTCGTTGAAAACACGCATTGAGGAGAAGAAAGACGGAGGCATAGACTTTCATACGATGGGCATAGACCACATATTTGTAGATGAGTCGCACTACTTCAAGAACTTGATGTTCCAGACACGCCACACGAGGGTTGCGGGCATCGGCAACAACCAAGGTTCACAGCGTGCTATGAACCTGCTGATTGCCATCCGTGACATACAAGAACGCACAGGAAAGGACTTGGGGGCTACGTTCCTGTCGGGTACGGTGGTCGTAAATGCTTTGACCGAATTGTACGTGCTTTTCAAGTACCTGCGCCCGAAAGAGCTTGCCAAGCAGCGTGTGAGTTGCTTTGACGCATGGGCTGCTATATTTACTAAGAAAACGACTGACTACGAGTTGAACGTGACAGGTTCTATCAAACGCAAAGAGCGTTTCCGTACCTACATCAAAGTGCCGGAATTGGCGGCTTTCCTGCGTGAAATCACGGATTACCGCACGGCAGAAATGATAAATCTTGATATCCCCGACAAGAACGTGCGTTTCCTTTCGGACAAACCGACCATGGAACAGGAGGCGATGATAGAACGGTTGGTACGTTTTGCCAACAGCGGTGAATGGTCGGATTTGGGCTTGGAAGCCCCTGCGCCCGAACACATGGACAAGGCAAAGATGCTGATTGCTACTAACGTGGCAAGGAAGATGGCGTTGGATATGCGTCTGTTGAGTGACCAGTTCAGCGATGACCCTGCCAACAAAGCCTCACGCTGCGCACAGACCATCTATGAGTATTATGTGAAATCAAACGCTCACCGTGGTACACAGTTCGTTTTCAGCGACCTTTCCACTTACAAGCCTAATGAGTGGAATGTTTGCCAAGACATCAAGGACAAGTTGGTTGCAATGGGTGTTCCGGCCAATGAGATACAATTCATCCAAACCGCCAAGACCGAAAAGGCAAGGAAGAAGATTTTTGAGGGCATGAACAACGGCACTATCCGTGTGCTGTTCGGTTCTACCTCCATGCTCGGCACAGGTGTGAATGCCCAACAGAGGGCAGTGGCGGTGCATCATTTGGAGGTACCCTGGAGGCCGGCCGATTTGGAGCAACGCAACGGTCGGGCGGTACGCAAAGGCAATACCGTGAAGCAGTGGGGCGGCAACGTGGTTGACATCATCATCTACGGCACGGAAAAGACCTTGGATGCCTACAAGTTCAACCTCTTGCGCAACAAGCAGCTTTTCATCAACCAAATCAACAACGGCACGATAGCCGTGCGCCGCATAGACGAGGACGGTATGGACGAGGACACAGGCATGAATTTTGCCGAGTTCGTGGCCATCCTTTCGGGCAACACCGACCTTTTGGACAAGGCGAAGCTCGACAACAAGATTATGCAGTTGGAAAAGGAACAGGCAGTTTGCAACAAGGAACGTTACCGTGCGGAACGTAAGGCGGAGAGCAACCGTCAAGAGATTGACAACTGCAAGCGCAACATCGGGCGCATGACAGAAGATTGGGAGTATTTCAACAGCCGTAAGGAGGATTGCAGCATTGAGGTAAACGGCAATGCCCAACTGACAGCCGAAGAAACAGGACGAGCCTTGCATTCAATTTCAAGGAAACACCGTGGCGACTTTACGTCCGTTGGCAGTTACAATGGCTTACGGCTGTTGGTGCGCAGCGAGTACCGTCTTGACGGCAGCTTTGACCGCAACACGTTTTTCGTGGAGGGCAAGAGCGGCTTGAAATACAAGTGCGGCAAGTCCGGCTCATTGCCACCAAGTTTTGCGGCGGCTGCGGTGTTCCCACAGACCACTTTGGAAAACATACCCAAGCTAATGGAACGCCAAGCCGAGCGGCAAAAACATTTGGAGGAAGAAATCACCACCTTGCGACAAGTGATGGCACGGCGTTGGAGCAAGGAAGAAGAACTGAAACGGCTCAAACAGGAGTGTAAGGAATTGGAGGAGCGCATCAACCGCACCCTTGAAGAAGCGGAACGCCCAACCGTACCGACACCAGGCACCGAGCCAGTGGCAGTACCGGCGGCATAGCCAACTTCATATTTGACACTTTCCCCTGCTTTGTTGAGAAACACGGCAGGGGATTTTCCCATTTGCCAGAGCTTGTCTTTGTTGGCAGCCCAAGCCGACGGGAGACAAGCTGCCCTATACCTATTATATATAGCTGCCCAAAGCAATTTATACCTGCGGTTTCCGCCACTTGTATTTTCCCTGCCTTTTATATGGACTTTGCCATCTTCCTTTATACCAAGCATATCCGGTTTCCCGACCCGGAATAATCAGCGGAAGCCTGTTCTTACGCACGTCTGTCCATTGGGCAGACCCACACAAGGAGGACAGACGGACGCACGTTGTCCTTGGCAGGCACACGGGAACTTCAGCCTTGCTGAAACAACCTCGTATGCCTGTCCCCCGCCCAACAAGCGTCCTCTTTTGTCTGCCTAGCAGGGTTTGTTTGACCCACCCAAGCCGGAATACTGTTATAGTCCAGTTTTATCGACGAATCCCTTTTACAAAACGCTCCACCTTTTATACTTGTCTGATGCCATTGCGGTTTCTGCACCTGCTTCGGATTATTTTCCTGCAAAACTAACAGGCCGTGTCCAATCCTTGCAAATCCGGCAAGCCGCCACGGGTGGTTGGTGGAAATCTTCCTTTCCGCTGCACTGAAAGCGTATTTCCACCACCGGATTTGCCGGTTGTCCTTTGCCCATTGACGGGGCAGAAAAATAACCCCGATGCAGGCTTGTAAGGAAGCCGAAGACAGGGAAAGAAGTTAAACCCTCAATATTAATGGCGATGGACAAAAACATAATAGGACAGGCGAACAAAATAATGGTGTGGCTGATGAAATACTATCCTGTACGCATCAAGAACGTGGGTGAGCAGCAAAAGGCTGACCGGCAGACCATTTGGAATTTCAAGGACGGACGGGCATACGAGCAAGTAGCCCAAATGACTGCCAGACACTTGCAAGAACTTTTCGGCAGTCGGCTCACAAGCATCGTATTCACCTGTGTACCTGCATCAACGCAAGAGAAGAACGAACTGCGCTACAAGCGTTTTTCGGAAAGGGTATGCGAACTCACCCATGCCATCAACGGCTATCCCCATATGCAGGTGTCGGCAGGACGGTTGGCAGTACACGAACACCGAAAGGACGAAACCGAGGCTCGGACGGCACAAATGGCAGACTATGACACTGATTTCTTCAAGGGCAAAGATGTGTTGCTCTTTGACGACATCATCACCAAAGGCATATCCTATGCCACCACAGCCGACAACTTGGAAGCGTGTGGGGCAAACGTGTTGGGCGGTTTGTTCTTGGCAAAGACATTCTACAAGGTATGATGATGATACGGACAGACATTACAAAGACGGCAGCGTTCACAGGACACCGTTTTATCCGCTACAAGGACAGACAGCAGTTGAAAACCAATCTTGAAAGGGCAATCACGGGTTGCTACCATTCGGGCATCCGCCACTTCCTTTGCGGCATGGCGGCAGGCTTTGACATGCTTGCGGCTGAAACACTGTTGGCGATGAAAGCCGACTATTCCGACATCCGGCTGACAGCCGTCATTCCTTTCCGTGGGCAATCCTGCAAGTTCAACCCTGCGGACAAAGAGAGGTATCGTTCCATTCTTGGCAAGGCTGACGATATGGTATGCTTGAGCGAAACTTACTTTGACGGCTGTTTCCTTCGGCGTAACGACTATATGCTGGAGCGAGCCAGCCACATCATCGCCTACTACAATGGCGAGCCGAAAGGCGGCACGTTCTATACTTGCCGCAGGGCAAAGCGCATGAATTTGGAGATAACCAATTTATACTAACCCATTTAACCATACAAACGTATGATTACAGCGAATATTGAATTTGGCGGTGTGGAGTACCCATGCCGCATGGTGAAAGACAACCAAGGCGAATATCTGATTATAGGCAGCACAGCCCTGCTTGATGCTTTGCACCCCGGCAGTTTCGAGGACGAGAACGAGGAATTTACCAGTAAGGAAGCATCGGACATCTACGATGAGATTTTTTTCTTCACCGATGAGCGTACCCTTGCCTTGCCCGACAAAGAGCTGGTGGAGGAGCTAAGGAGGGATAATCTCGAATGGTTCTGACAAAGAAAATCCATGTGGGAGAGGTCGGAGTACGGCCTCCCTGTATGGACTACCCAGCCTGGTTCCACTTATAGCACTTGCTTTACCCGGTTTTATCCCTGTTATACTTGCCTAATTCCCTTATCTTCTCATAGCCAACCACTGCTCCTTTTATACCTGTCTGCATGGCATTTCGCTCTTGTCCCTCACTGTTTGGCTTTCCGGCTGCGAATGTCGGGCATCGCGCTTGACCTGTCACGCTTTGAAATGGATTTCTTGCAGAATCTTCCTCCTGCGGAGCGTATTCGGCAAGAAAAAGCGTCAGGTGAAGCAGGACCGATGTCCGGACCAAGCATCCGTAAATCCCAAACAGGCTTCGGGGAAAGGAGCCGATGAAAGGGAAAAGTTTCACTTAAACATCTACGGATATGAACAAGAAATTTGACAACCTCAAAGAAACGAAAGAGTACCGCCTTGCCATGCAGGTGGAAAATGCGTTGAACGACTACGGCTTTGACTATGCAACCTTTGCCGCCTCCATCCCACTGATGCACCCGACTTTGCAGCAAAAACTCTATAAGCTATTGAAGGAGTGCCTGGTGGTGATAGCCGATGACAAAAGGCGGTATGATGACCGCAACCGTGCATCGCATGAGGAAGCAAAAGACATCGTGGCTTACTTGGAAGAGAACGGACATTATATCCCACACATCTAAAACATTGGACTATGGAAAAGAACGCTGTGTATCTGGTTTACACCTTGATTGAACAAAATGACTGCGTGTCAGACTGCCATGCCTTGTATGCCACCCTTGAACGTGCGAAAGCCGCCATGAATGTGGAGATAGAGGGAGCAATAGAGAATTTCGGCAAAGGCGAAGTGCTTCACGACCTTGAACGGCTGTATGAGTTCCGCACGGAGGACGGCTATGGGTTTACGGTAGGAATTGATGAAATGGTGCCGCTATGAACAGGAAAAGATACAATTACATTCGCAGGCTGGCGGAGAAAATTACCACCAGCCCCTCCAACAACATGGAGTTCTGTTATTATGGGCATTTGGTAAGCCTACAAAGTGGCACGACCGACTATGTGGATGTAACGGTTTACAACACGGCTGACCGTTATTCGGGCGAAACGGCTGATTTCAGCTTCGACTATTGGACGAAGGAGCTGGACATTGGGTACACGGAAAGCGACAGACTGTTTGACATCATAGTGCAAGCATTCTGGCGCATCTATGGCAAAAGGAGCGTCCATGTAATCATCGAGGAAGAAGAAAATTTTGACTAATCATAATAAAATTGAATATGGATAAAGATTTTGTATTGCAGATGGCGAATACCATCAAAGACCAACTGGTGGGCATGACCCCGTTGAATGTCATTCGTTCATGGGGCATCGAAAATTTTGTGGCAACGGAATACAAGGGCATGGCAGCCCTTAAATTCCATGTGCAAGGACGGTTGTTCAGTGGCAATGTCATCATCGCTTACAACGCATTGGACTACTACGAGGTTTATTTGCAGAACTATGCCGGCACAGAGTGCATCGGCGAGGAAGTGTATTTCGACGAACTTGGCCGTGTCATTGATGAAGCCATCGAGCGGGGCAAGGACGAAGCCGAGTATCAACGGTTTCTTTGGAAGGAATGTTTTTCATAAACGGACAACTTATGATTACAAGAACATCTACGCCCCAATCCATCGGGGCTGTCCTTGACAGCATGAAGCACAACGCCCTGCAAGCCGTCAAGCAAACAATTCAAGAGGGGCAACTCCAATCCGTGCCATTGGGCGGTGATATCCGCATGGGTTGGACTGACGAAGACGGTCGCACACGCAGCAGAACGCTAACAGGGCTTAGCTTTGACGGAGAACGGTTGAAAGTACAAGTGGCAGACCATTCCCTGCCCTTTATCTTGGACGAACAGCAACTTCCATGCGGTAGCCACATTTGGCTGATGCAAGTGAACGATGCCGTCCGAAACACCTTGGCGCGGCAAAAGCAGACCGCTTGACTTTTCTGAGTGGATGGGATGCCAATGGGTGTCCCATCACACTTGCGCACAGTCCTATTATAAAATCTTTTCTAACCCCTGTTTTAGTTGTCTTTCATCTTGTTTCGGGAACGTTTCAACTCCACTCCAGCATCCTTCAATACGCGGAAGATGGAACTGCGGCTTCGGAAACCGCTGGATTTCCAAATGTCCTCGATGGTATAGCCGCATTTGTACATGTTTACCACCAGTTTCTTCCTTTCCATTCGACCGTATGCAGCCTGTGAAAGCACTTTAATCCCTTTTGTCAGCCTGCCCGGTTTGGAAACCATCTTGCGCACGGCGTTGGCTTCTTCGGGCAGCTTGGCCACCATACTCAATACATCAGACACTTTGGTTTCCGGGAACAGTTCATTGCCTGAATCAATGCCGTCATGCAAGGAAACAAGGCGCACGGATTTTATCCGGCAGAGTTCCAAAAAGAATGACAACTGCCTTGCTCCCTTGACAACATGGGCGAATTTAGATATGACCAACGTGTCGCCTTTGCCAATGTTTGCCAAAAGTCTGTCCCACCCCAAGCGGTACGCTCCTTCAACCGGCTGTTCTTCCACGATGTTCTCACAGCCGAAATCCTCCATCCACTTCCTATCAGCCGCTCCCTCCGCATACTTGGGAAGATACGGCATGTAACCAATCTTAGCCATATAGTTTAAGTCCAAATTTAATTCTGACTGCAAAAGTATGATTTTTGCAGGATAAAACCTGCATCTCCAAGCTGAATTTCCAATTTAATTCTCTTTTCATATGTCACCTGTTTGGCTCTTTGTCCAGTTTGGGTGTTGCCTGTTTGTTGTGGCAAATGTCCGGGCTGATTATTTACGTTTGAATAGCTGTAATTCCATAAATTCCTGTTCTCGCAATCATTTCCTTTTTTATAGCACATTTTAGCCACTAACTGGCTGACAGACAAATACAAAAACCATACTTGGAGTATGATTTTCTAAGAATGGATAATGTTGTAGGAGAGATATGGTATTATGGCCTGCAAGGTATAATTTTGCACCGTCAAAATCAAATTTGCCAAGATGAAACGGATACTATCGGATGAACCAGCCACCAAATGGCCAACAAAATTTCTGCACTTTATGAGTGGAAAATGCCATGTCTTTCCGACTCTAAAAAATCATACTTTAATCTTCATTTTGTCTTTTATGGCAACATTGCTGGCAAGTTGCCAACCTGTTTCCAATGATTCCCCCAGTTCAATAGGCGATGCCTTGGTCTCTTATAACGAATTGTTCACGATAATCAAGTCAAAAAAGGCCTTGAACGTGGAAGAACTTATATCACTGGTACAGGAATGGCGCAAATTGAAGACTGCCGTTTCGGCAACCTTAGAAAGTGACACGACTGCCCATGCCGATGCCAGGCATATTTCCATTGGGGATTCCATCAAATTTCAAATGTCTCGCTTGATTGACAGCCGAACGTGGAGCTATTCCGACTACCTTGCCGTGGTGCGAGGATTGAATGACATAGAGATGGATTCAGTGTCTCAAAAGTTAGTGGCTTCCGTCCATCTGTTCTACCACGATGCCGGTACAGCCGCTCCTTTGAAAGGAAGCGCGAAAGAAGTTATCGGCAAATACAACCGATTGCTGGATGGCTCACTTGCTAAAGGCATCCGCACCAAGCATGATGCCATTGACTTCCTACGAAATGAGGATGTGGCTTTCCGCTCGTTTCTTCTCCATCTATCAACATTGAGCACTGGCAACATACCGCTTGACGATATTACAAAGAAAACGGGCGAGGTGATGCACGGAATTATCAGCCTGTCAGCCGATGAATATCCCGTGTTCGGTAAATCAGAAGTTGTCATACTGCTGGCGATGCGTAACAACAGACGGTTGTTGCAAAATGCGGAAGCCTGTCTGGAGAGTCTGCACCGTTTACATCGGGTTGATAACGGGCAGGCTACAGCCTACCTGTGGATGATTCTTCAACCGTGGATTTCATTGGACGGCTTTGCTTACGCACTCATGGACGAGGAACAGATGCGGACAATGGAAAAGCTTGCGGAAATGACACCCAAGGCTTTGGACAAATTGGAAGAGTCGGATCTTCCGCTGGATGCCGACGGGTTACCCGCGCTGCTGATCAAAACATTCATCTTGGGATATGAATAAATCTTGTCCCCAACGATTCCGAAACTAATCAAACATACTACAACTATATGCAGAAAGAACAAATTGACCGTTTTGTAACGTTGGCATCCTTGCAGATGCCGGCGTTGGTTTCACAAAGCCTTTTCCAAGGGGCGGAGGTGTACGAGGATTACGCCTTGCTCACTTTCCGCCTGCCCAAAGTTTATCCCATCGAGGAACTTATCGACGAGCTGGAGGACCAGATGGAGCTGGAACTCCTTTACCACCATGTGCCGAGCAAAGACACCCCGTTCGGCCAGCGGTGCTGTGCTTACTCCAATCCCCGCTTCGGCCACATGCACAAGTTGAACGCGCAAGCCGACGACCGCATCGAGTGTGATACGCTCTATGTGACCCTCTACGATTCATTGGAAGTGATGGGCAGCGAACTCCGCGAGGAGCTTGCGAGAGTGGCGAATGGCGGCAAACTCCTGTACGCCGTCAAGGAAGAGGAACTGCTCAAAGACTTCATCTGCCTATGAAGGAAGTCCTGTACAGGCAACTCGCCGCCACCATCCATGAATGCCGCACTTGGGTGGACGTGCTGGATACAGACCGTGAGTGCAACTTCATGCTGCACTCCGGCGGAGGGCTGCACCCCGTCCGTTGCAGGGTGCTTTCCTTGGTGGCACGGACGGCACATGGCGCATACCCCAAAGGGCATGTGTGGGATATTCCCGAATACCGTCTTGACCGTGCGGTGAACTCGCTCAAACGGCGGCCGGGCTTCAAGGAACGCTGCAGGCTGGGCACGCTTTCCATGCAGGACGCGGAGGACATCATCCACCTCGCCTCGCACAAACTCATCAACTTGGAACTTGAACTGTAACCCTTAAACCACAAGATAATGATTATTCCAATCCTTTATATGCTTTACATCCTTGCATATGCCGCCGTGCCGTTTCTCTACAAGAGCAAACGCCCTGCCATGCTCCAGTTTTATTTGCGCATGGCTTGGAGGCGCAGCTTCCGCAGATGCTATACGCTAGGAATGCTCGCCACCCTCATGGTGTTCCACTTCTACCATCTGAATTTCTTTGGGAATGTCCATGAACTGGCCTTGTCATCCATTGCCTGTTTGGCCCTGTATTCCCACAAAAACACGGAACGGGCGTTTGACTTCCTGCAACGGAAGCATCACCTTTCCTGGGCGGCAATGGCAGCGGTAATCCTGCTCTTCGTACCGCATATGCTGCCCCTTGGCATTACGTTGGCCACAGTCGTATTCGGCACCGTGTTTTATCCCTCGCAGGTGGCTCGTAACACATTTCCTGACACGTTGGATGACTATTTGGAGTTTCCTCATAGCATTGTAGACACCTATTATAAATGGTCATAAGGAACTTAGGCTGTCGGAATCATTACTTACATGTAAGTCCTTCCCCTGCCATTCCATTTTTACTCAATTGAACAGAATAACGCTTAAAACAGCCCCAAGAATGAAAGAAGAAAAAGCGGCAAGATGCCGCATCCTAATTGACAGCGGATTGCTTGCATTCCTCAATCCCGAATCGAACGAGAAGCACTCGAAACTGGCGGCGTTCCGCAACTTGTTAGACCTCTCTACTAAGGACAAGAAAGAGTTCCCAGCCATCGCCAAGCCTTTGCCGCAAGGGCAGGTGGCATTGACGGTCAGCGGGCTTGCCAAGCATTGGAACTGGCATCGTAACACGGTGCGCAAATTCCTCACCGAATTGGAATTATCGGAAGTCGCCAAAGTTACAGGACGCAGTGGGTATTTCATCCTCTCGATGACTTGTGTATTGCCAGAAGACGGACACATAAATACCCCTTTGTTGTCGGAGGAGGAACTGCTCTTGAACCGCTGGCTGTGTGGATACCTCACCATTGAAGAATGGGTGGAAATGCTTGTACACTTCATAACCGAAACTGACAAGCTGTTCGTAACCGAACCGACAGGCAAACGCTCCGACCGGCAAGCATCCACAGGCGAACGTCTGCATAAGCTGATAGCCCATACCATCCTCCAACGCACAGGCATCATTCCAGCCAACACACGGGTGAATGAAGCCCTTGAACGGCTGTTCTTGGAAGAATGCGGCAAAGACCTTGCGTGTTTCCTTCAGCGGCTGACGCTTGCCGGACTGCGGCTCATTGAGGCTGAGACCCCACTGAAAGCGCAAGCCACTTGTAGCGGCGATGAAACGGCCGACATCATTCTGCAGTATTATCTTCCCTTTATAACGCAAGAAAAGCCCCATAACGGACTTAAACCGCACGAGGGAACCAAGTCCACAGGTGGAACAGATAACCAAGTTTAAACGTCTTGCTTCCCCCGCGCTGAGTTTCGTCAAACCAAGTGCATGGTATCCCGACAGACGGGATGGGTATTAACGGAGGTCTTGACCTCCGACCCTGACGACAGGGCTTGCCCACGAAGACAGGCTCTGCCTGCGTAGCCTAATACGCACTTTGCCCTTAAAGGGGCAAAATGCAGGAACCGCCGGGGGCGGCAGCAAGCTGTAAAAAACGACCGGATTATATGGCAGAAAGCATCAAACAGGTATTTGACATCAGGCCCGGAAAGGGCATGAGCGATGGCCAGAGCAACGAGCACCAGCGCAACTGGACGGAAAGAGGTTGGGAATGGGCGACGAGGCACGGCAATTATGACCGCACCCGCGAACGGCTCAACTTTGAAATAGTCAAGGGCGGGAAAGTTGTGCCCGTGGATAAGTCCAAGTCTATCGGGCAACGCATGGCGGAATCCCTGCAATCCCGTGGCATCAAGGATCCCAACGAGGGACTCTCCGAGCCGGGGTTCCGCACTGTAGCCAACATCATCTTCGGCGGTTCGAGGGAGCGGATGCACCAGCTCGCCTTCGGCAACCAGAGAGTGAACTTCACGCACGGGGCGGACAACTCTCATATCTGTCGCAACAAGGACATAGAGCGTTGGGCGCAGGACGTGTACAGGTTTGCATGTGAACACTGGGGCGAAGATAACGTCGTCGGTTTCTATGTACACCTTGACGAGCTGAACCCCCATGTGCACTGCTCCGTGATACCGATGGATCCACGCGGCAGGATTTCCTACAACAAGGTTTTCGGAGGCAACAAATACGACTCCAAACAACGTTTCTATTTCTATCATGACGAGTTCGCCAAGGTGAACGAGAAGTGGGGCATGAAACGAGGCACGAGCATCGCCTTAAGCGGTGCGAAACACCGGACCACGGAGGAATACCGCCGTGCGTTGAGCGAGGAATGTACGACCCTGGAGGAACAGGTTGAGAACAACAGGAAGTTGCTCGGCGAGTTGCTTGCCGACATCCGTTTTGCCGAGAAACGGGTGAAAGGACTGGGCACGATGACCGTCAACTTAGAGGAGAAAAAGAAGCAGATGATTGCCGAGATGGAAGCCCTTGCGGAAAAATTGAAAGCGAGCCGTGGCGATTCGGAGGAATTGCGCAAGAAGATAAGCAAACTCGACCTTGACTTGCAGAAAGTGCTTGATAATCTCACCGACAAACGCGGCAAATTGGAAGAAGCGAACAGACAACTTTCCGAACTTAGACAGATAGAGGAAGAAACACGTGAACGTGCGGTTGAATACCGGCGAGAGCTCAAAGCTGCGACCTACGACTTGGAACATCAGGTGCGCTACCGGCTGGCCGATGCGCTGTTGGGCGACATACTGAACGAGTTCAAGTCATTGCTTCCAGCATTGGACGGCGAAGGACAAAATCTGTTCGACGGCACGCTGCTGAAAGATGTGGCCGAACGTGGCGAGGACATCTTCAAATGTGCCATCTACCTCTTTGCGAACTATGTGGACTTGGCCACGACATTTGCCGAAAGCCACGGCGGTGGAGGTGGTGACAATGACCTGCCTTGGGGACGGAAAGAGGACGAGGACGACCGGGCCTGGGCAAGACGCTGCCTGATACAGGCAAGCCGGATGATGAAGCCCAAAGGAGGCAAGAACGTCCGCAGGAAATGACAGGCCAAGAGACTTTTTGTCATCACTTATATCTGACTTATAGTATGATTGACAGTATGGTAAATCGCCGTGACTGAAATTCTTGTTAAGCGGGAGTTGAAAGAGGAAGAAAGCCTCTTTGCAGACGTGGCGAATCATTTCTTTTGTAAGTCGAAAACAAATATGCTGATAATATGATAAGAAGATTTTTATTGCTATCCGTATTGTCCCTGCCGCTCATGGCAAGGGCGTACAATGTTCCCATGACGGATACTATCCGATGGGAGATCCTACCACAATGGGAGGAATGGCTGAAACCGTTGGAGCCGATCTATTTGGAGAATGCCGTGGAGGTTTCTCCTTGGCGTGGAAACTGGTTCGTGAACGTGTCCGGCGGTGTGTCGGCTTTTGTCGGTTCGCCGCTTGGCTGCGGTGACATCTTTGACCGCACGAGACCAGCATTGTCCGTTTCTGCGGGCAAGTGGTTCACGCCTGCCATAGGTGTGAGAGCTGCCTTCCAAGGTTTGCAGTTCAAGGATGCCCTGTTTGAATCAAGAAACTTCCAGCATCTCCATGCCGACTTGATGTGGAATGTATTGTCGGGCCTCTCATGTCCCAAAGAGGATTTCCGTTGGGACTTGGTTCCTTACGTCGGCTTGGGTATCCTGCATAATGACGAACTCGACCGGCAACCCTTTGCCGTTTCTTACGGGGTGCAAGGACGATACCGTCTGACCGACCGCCTGCACCTCACCGCTGAACTTGGTTGCGCCACCACCTTCAAGGACTTTGACGGCATGGGCGCAGGCAACAGGTGGGGCGACCGTATGTTGTCGCTGACCGCCGGATTCTCTTACACAATCGGCAAGAGAGGTTGGAAGCGCGTGGTTAATGCCTCCCCTTACATCAAGCGTAACGAGCGGTTAACCGATTATGTCCACAGCTTGCGCGGTGAGAATGAACGGTTCAGGCAGAAGAATGGCATGAGCATCCGCATCATTGCCGAATTGGAGAAGATATTGAAGTTGGAAGGACTGCTTGACAAGTATGCGGACAGGCTTTCTTCGATAAAAGATAGACGTGATGGCAAAGGCTTGTCTACCGGCTATCCCAAGAATGATTACAGCGGATTGAACTCGCTTCGTGCAAGGCTGCGCGATGCCCAAGCAGACATGGACACACATAAAGGCGACAGCACTTTTATCCACAGCAAGGACACAGTTTATATGGCATACGGCGAGGTTTCCAATTATAGAAGTGATGGTTCGTTTCAAGGCAACGATTCCATTGTTTCATCCTTGCCTGTGGACGGTAGATATATCGGCCCGCCCATCTATTTCTTCTTCGTGCTGGACACCGACAGGCTTACTGACTATTCGCAGTTGGTCAATTTGGACGGCATCGCCCGGATTGCCCAAAAGCACGGGCTGCGCGTCCAAATCATCGGTGCGGCAGACAGTGCGACAGGCAACGATGCCATCAACAACGGCTTGTCTCAAAGACGTGCCGCATACATGGCCGGACAGTTGCGAAAGCGTGGCGTGGATGCCGACAGGATAGAAACTGTTTCAGCCGGTGGTATCGACGATTACAAGCCCGTAGAAGCCAACCGCAATGCTTGTGTAAGGCTGTTGTTTCCTGTAACGAACACGACTGATTAGGTTTTTGTTTTGTTTTATTCTTGACAGGGGGATTCACGATCAAATCGAACCACTGTTTTAAGGGCAGGCCGGCTTGTGAAAGTCGGCCTGTTCTATATCCGCAAGTCAAATTCCGACAAGTCGTCGCTGCATGGTTTGTCGCTCTCCGGATCTAACGGCAAGACTTCCTTTTTTACCACTACATACTTCCCATTCCTTTTGCCATACCACAAGTTAATCATGCTGTTCACATAAATAATCGTCCTGTCAGGCGTCTAATCAATGTCTTCCGACTCTTCATCATAGATACCCGTTTACGACGTTGGTATGGATGATCAAGGATTGGCAGAACTATTTTTGTGCTTCGCTTAGGTATGGGTTGTACCTTGACTGGAAGTAATAGTCCGTGAATACGCATGGGATTTTCTTCTTTTTGAACACTTTTGGGTGGCTGATGGTCGGCAGCAAACCTCGCAACGGTGATGGGGAAAATCTACCTCGCTTCCTGATTGCCCGCCAACACAGCCTTGCGGCTGAACTCCCTGCGCAGTTCCAAAGTAGGCTCATATTGGGCGGCGGCACAATAGGCTTCGCCCAGCTTTCTTCTCCAATACCATGTAAGTGACAGTATCAGAATGAGCAACACTATGATGATAAACCGTTCCATATACTCTTATTTGCCTGCATAAATGACTGCAAAAATAATAAAACCGATATTTTGTGGAACGGGTTTTCAAGAAAATGTCAAATCAACACTTCCACTTTGCCATCCTTTTATATACAGACAGTCATCCGATTATACAGACTTTTTACCACTCGCGCCATACCCTTGCCGCCGGGCGTATTTTCGGGTGCGAAGTTCAGTCGCCCGCTGTTGATGCCGAAAACTTTTGGGACAAAGGCCGGACTAAGCGGTTGTTCCCGATGACAGGAATCTTCCTTTCTCCTTTGTCCAAAGCGTATTCCTGCCAAAAAGTTTGCGTCATAGGCGGACGGCTCATCCTGCACCGAAAAATAACTTCCTCCGGGCAAGGGCAAACAGCCCGAAAGCAGGGGAAACAAAAACATTCTCATTATGAAATTTACAGTATCATCAACCGCAATGGCAAACAAACTGGCTACAATGGCCAAAGTAATGAACAACAAACCGGCACTGCCCATCCTTTCCACGTTCTTGCTGGAAGTGAAAGAGGACGCACCGCTGGAAGTGACCGCCTCCGACCTGGAATGTGTATGGCACGGCTCGCTGGATATCACAGGACAGGAGGGAGCAGGCAAAGTGTGCATCACGGCATCCACCTTGTTGGACGCAGTGAGGAACCTGCCCGAACAACCGATTACCTTTACCATTGACGATAAGGACAAAAGTGTGACCATCAACTATTTGAACGGGCATTACGGCATGGCAGGGTTTGGCAGCGATGAATATCCCATGATGCAAAACGAGAGTGACATTCGTTTCGACATGGACGCAGCCACATTGTGCAATTCCATTGACCAATCGCTCTTTGCCGTTTCTTACGATGCCTTGCGCCCCGTGATGACAGGGATAAACTACACTATTTCCGATGGTAAGTTGGAGTGTGCCGCATCCGATGGGCATAAGTTGGTGCGCAACACCTATCCCTTGGCAGGAAATGCGGATGATTGCCGTTTCGTCTTGTCGGCTAAGGCAGCAAAGATTGTCAAGTTGTTGTTGCATAAAAAGGAGGGTAGCGTGGAAGTGGAATACAACGGGCGGAACATTGTGTTCAAGACCGACACGGACAGTTTCAGCACACGGCTGATAGAGGGAACATACCCCAACTACAATGCCATTGTTCCCACCAACAGCAACAAGGAAGCTACCATCGACCGCCAAGCCCTGTTGTCTGCCATCCGTCGCGTAGGCGTATTCGCGGAAAGGACGAGCCGCCAGCTTGTGTTGTCCTTTTCGGGCATGGCCTTGCTCCTCACAGGGCATGATTTTGACAATGCCACATCGGCCGAAGAAACCGTGTTCTGTACTTACCAAGGCGATGAAGTCCGTATCGCTTTCCACGCAGAGAACCTCAAGATGATATTGGAGAACATGGATACAGCCGAAGTGCGTTTCCGCATGAGCGAAGCCTGCCGTGCCGCCATCATCGAACCCGTTTCAAGCGATGTGCAGTCGGAACACTTGGCTCTGCTGATGCCGATGATGTTGCCTGAGTGAACGACAAAAGGTATAGGGTGTTCCTAACGCCCTGTACCCCATCCAAACATAATGTATAACTAAAATCATTTACAATCATGCCTAATTGGTGTTCAACAGCCCTCGTATTCGAGGGTGACAAGCAAGAAATCAAGACCCTTTACCAAACGATGAAAAAGTTGGAAAGGCGCAAAACTCCATTGGTTGAAAACGGTTTTGGCACAAACTGGTTGGGTTGCCTTGTCGAAGCCTTGGGCGGCAAGTGGGAGAATACCTATTGCCGTGGGTCATGGATGTCCTTGCAATGCCAGGGGAATGTCTTGCGCATGGAAACGGAAACCGCATGGGCGCCCTGCATCGAGACCTACGACTTCATCTGCGAGAAGTTCCCCTCCTTGACTTACTATTACATTTCCGAAGAACCGATGATGGACTTTTACGAGACCAACGACAGCGAGGGCCGCTATTTCAAGGACAGGTACGCCGTGGATGCGCACTTTCCCGATGACGGGTACGTGACCGAATATTTCCCCTGCTTGGAGAAAACCCTTGACTGGGTGTCGAGAATGTGCGGTTGCGCCATCTGCTCCGAAAAGGACTTGGGCGACCTCAACCGACAGTGGAAATCGGCAGGGACGGACAATTACTGCTACCTGTACCAATACAATGTGGTGTGATGAGCCGCAAGGACAGCTTATGGGAAGCCCTGCCGATTTCCCATAGGCTTTCCATGCCGCAGCACCCTTTTATACACTTTTATATATTGTTTTGACCAATCCTTTTATACCTTATTGGATTTTGCCATACGCCCATTCTTGCCGCCCCATTTTCCAGTGCAAAGTTACGGCATGGGAAACACGTCAAGCACCGCCATACTATCCTTCGAGATTGCTTGCCTTTGTTTCCCTGTCCTGCCGTTTCCATCCGCACGTAAAATGTCCTTGCGGTAAGGGCGGAAAGCCCGGACAACAGGGAATGCACACAATGTCCAACTAATAAAAACAAGAACCATGTACTCAAACATCATTCAAATCGGAACGGAAGTCATCGGCAAGGAGGATTTCATAAACGCGCTCACGTTGTATGAAGGCGGTTATGGCTTCTTCGACTATTGTTCGGAAGTCCTGGAAGCATACCGTAAAATCGTGATTGAGGATTTCTGCAGCTGCATACTGCCCGAAGGGATGTTCACGCCCATCGACGAAAATTCCCTGCGGTATAACGGCGGCATCGGCAAGTGGACGGAAGAGTGGGTGGCCCGCATCCACGGCAAGGCCGTGAAAGTGTCATCCGAAAACGTATTCAAGTTCGTCGGAGAGGCATACTGGCTGAAAAGGGAGATTGAAAATCCGCTGGATACGAACATCAGGTTTTTCATCGACGGCGAACCCATGCTATCGGCCGGCTTCATGTCCTGGGTCAGCGGGTTGGAGGAAGGAACGGTACTTTTCTTCGGCGGTGTCATCCGCTATCATTTCTGACACGGATGCATCAACATTGGTAACTGCCGGCAGGGTGGAGCAAACAAATCCACCCTGCCGACCGTACCTTTATGAGACCGCTTCCCTTTTACCGTCCCCGTCGGTACGGCACGTGTTCCTCCGCCACCGTACCCACAAGCTCTCGTTCCTCATGAGCCACTTCTTGTGTGTTCCCGTCGCCGTCCACATCCATGATGTCCGGCTTGGCTTCGATGCGCTCCTGTACGGCCTCAATCTGCTGCGAAATCATCGAGGTCGCCCTTTTTACATCGAACAAGGTCGTTCTCAGGAACTCCGGCGACTCTTTTAGGCTGCCCAGCCACGACTTCAGGTAAGCCGCCGACTCCTCTTTTACCTGCTTTGCCATACCATAACGTGAAGCCAACAGCGCACTACCCAGCTCGGCCACCAATTCCTCCCTTGCGTATTCCTCCGACCCGAATGCAGCGGGTTTCAAGCGGTTCAACCGGCTCTCATGTCCGGAACTATGGGTCATCTCATGCAGCATGGTGCCGTAATAGGATTCCCCGTTCACGAACTGCGCCTTTTCAGGAATGACAATTTCGTCCTTGCTGATGCTGTAATACGCCCTGTCCTGATGCATGGGGCGGATAGGACATACCCACAGTCCTTTGTCCACCATCTCGTCCAACGGGGCGAAGGAGAATGACTCGCCGTCCAATTTTACGGGCGGTTTCAGTTCATTGGCAGACCGAATCTTCTCGTACAGTTCGGGACGAGCCTCGCGGAGGTTGGTCTGGTCCACATTGAACACGTTATATACGTTCATCTTCGGATAAACCGAATATCGCTGTTTTTCTTCATCGGACAGCCTTTTATAGTCCTCATACTTGATTTTCTCTTTCGTTTCCTTGTCCACCACGGTAAAGGTGGTGATAAAAACCGGGAAGGATCTCTCGCCTTTCTGCACGGACACCAACGACAGCTTCTCTCCGTTTTCATCCAGCAAAGGCTGCCGCGAGCCGTCCTTCTTCTTGCTGTAATTGAGCGACAAGGCCGCATCGAAGGTGCAGAACACGGGAAGCTCATACCCCCTTTTCTCACATTCCAATGCCAACATCAGAGCATTCATCCCGTTGTACTCCCTGCCCGAAAGGTTCTTCGGCCATTTCATCATGCCCGCCGTGAACCAAGGTTTCGACCAGTCCTTTTGCAGGGTGGAAATCTTCTCGATCATCAGTTCCGTGAAACGTTCCAACGCCCGGTCTTCGGCTGACGGACCATCCCTGTGGTAATCATTCCTCTTTGCCATGCTTATTCCTGGGTTTGATAGTTATTATCCTTTTTTACCCATTCAGCCAACTCTTCCACCCGGCAAGCGATGTTGAGCTTGTCAAGGTAGGCTGACAATTCTAGCTTGCCCTTGGCTGTTATACCCGTCTTAGGTGCAAGGAAAGTCTCCCGCTCTGCCGAGAAACGGATGAAACGCACCCAAGTGAAAGCGAAGGCTTCTCCGTCTTTCTCGGTGCTGAAAGCCGAGAATACAAGATACTTGCCGCCTTTCTTGTCGGTCTTTTCCTCCACCTGCTTGCCGATGGTGCCGCGAAATTCAATGTCGCCCGTTATGCTGTCCTTGTCGGATACAGGGGCAAAATCCACTGCTTCGGCATGGAAATTCAAGTATAGGTTGTCGCTACGCTTACGGAAAGTAAGCGTACCCTGCATTTCCACCCTTGCACCCACGGCATACGAGGTGGTATCTGTTTCTTCTCCGTCCATTGATACGGAGATTTCCACTTGCTTGCCCGCACCCGACTTGGCGGGAATGGTTGCCTTGACGGTAAGGCAGATAAACGATTGTCCCTCGCTGTTGGTCCGCACCGTCGCCGCCCGGCTGACCGTGCCGTTGATTGTCACATTGCATTTGATCATAATTGTTATCCTTTATTGGTGATGTATTCGTTATTTCGCTATTCTGTCTTTTATCTGATTTGCAGGTTCTCGCCTTGACCATTGTGTTGTTCCATTCCCTGCTCATAGTTCTGTGCCACTTGGCCGGATAGGGCGATGCTGTTCACTATCGCCACCACTTGGATGCGTTTCTGCTCTGCTGTGGTACCCGTATCGGAAAGGACAAGGGAAAGGCGGTTCATCTCCGATGCGGTCAGTTCGTGCGAGAAGATTCCGCTGCCATTGTCCATATGCAAGATGGGGCGGCCGCCGTCCTGTATCTCCAACACGCATTCCTTGCAGGCGGGCAGCAATGCCGAAAGGTCGATGCGCTTGCCCAAGGCCGCTTCGGTGGCCACTTTCATCTGTTCATCCTTGTTGTCAATCTGCATGGCCAATGCCATGAGCGAAGTGAACATCGTAATGGCCATCTCCACTACGGGATCAGTGCCGTAGCCAAGACGTGCACCACTGTCCTCCGAGGAAAGCAACTTTTTCATCCATTCTTCCGGTGACAGGGTTGTGTTGATGGCCGCACCATCAGCAGCCTTGTATTTTTCCATCAAGTCCTTGCCTTCATACATCAGTTGCAGGTTGATGTTCCCCTTTTGGGCGACATCGGCCAAGTATGCTGCAGGATCGATGTTACGCCTGCTGCCGTCCGTGGAGATTTGCACCACACCGAATTGAAGGTTGTCCCCCGACACGCCTACCTGCTGTCCGGCGTTTACCGTATCGCCCACTTTGGCATTCGTGTTTGCCAAGTCTTGGTAGCTGACCTGATAGGTGGTGCCGTCTGTCCGTGCATACTCTACCGTCAGTGATTTACCGGTGTCCACCGCCACCACCTTGCCATTGTCTTCCGTGGCCAAAACGGCTTCATGGTCTGTTTGCAGGGTGATGCTGCGTTGTCCGCCGAACGGCGCAGTCACCAACAGAAACTCCAAACGTTCCAATGGAAAGGCATAACCTTTGCCCTCTTCGGTAAGGTGGCTTTCCCTGTCCTCGCCAGGTGTCCGGCCTTGTGCTTGCATCTCTTCCATTACCATGCGGTCGTACTTGTCAAGCCCGTTCCGCTCGATGATGCCAATGAGCGAGGCAGCGTAGTTGCCTCCCGTGGCATATCCCGCCTGTTCCAACCCTTTCGCCCAGCCCTTGTAGTCATCGGCTTGCAACTTGAAACATCCGGCATACCGTTTGTTCTCTGCCAGGAAACGGGAATGGTGTTCGTAGGAAGCGGCCACGCTGTCATAGCTGCAAAACTTCTCATTGGGTTTGTCATCTGTATACAAGCCATACCTGCCGCCACCGTCCAACCAGCCTTGCGTGGCCTTGATGCCGAAATGGTTGTTCTCTTTCTTTGCCAAAGTGCTTTCGCCGTTGCTGCTTTCCAATATGCCCTGCGCCAGTGTCACGGAGGCCGGTATTCCGTAGCGGCGCATCTGCTCCATCGCACATTTGGCGTATTGCTCCGCATATATTTCGTTCTTGCTTTTACCCATATTTGAATCTTTTGATTGTCAATAATCCCTGTTATCTCCCACGCCCCACACGTGCCTCATTCTCATGGCTTACCGTTTGCTTGGATTCTTCCAATTGGTCACAAATTGCTACCCGTTGCCCTGCACGGATAAGTTTGGGAAGATGGGTGTCCAAATCCACGAAGGGGAATGAAACGGTATCCGCCTTATCTCCCTGTTCCACATCAAGTTCCAATATCCGTGAGGCGGTCTGTGCATCCTCCTTGTAGGCCACATAGTTGTCGCCGGTCCGGAACAGCAGCAAAGCATCTGGGTGTTTGGATTTAAGTTGGCCGAACTGTTCCTGCATGGACGGGGTGAAAGAGTGTCCTTTGGCGGTGGCCTCAGATGCCATGTTGGTTTGTTCTCCTTGTTTGGATTCCTGTGACTGGATTTGTGCGTTTGCCTGTTGCAACACATCGGCAAAGAGCATGCCTGCCAGATTAGTTTTGTATTCGGCCATATCCTCCGCCGCCCACATCCGTTGCCACTGTTGGGGCGTCACCAGCCTCGGCTGTACCTTCTCCACGCCATCAATGACCGGGGCGCAGAGGATGCGCTCGTCCTTAGTGCGGAAAATATTCACTCTTTTAATCCTTGACAGGTCGGCATTCTCGGTGTGACCAGCGAACAAGTCCGTTTTCAGTTCCGGCTTATTCTGCGCCAAGGCGTAGTATTTATTGGCCAAGCTGCGGCGGACTTCGGCGGACGCTTCCTGTTGCCCTTGCTTGATGGTGGTGAAGAAACGGTTGACATCCTCCTTGTCGGGATAGACGCTGAATGACGCCTCTCCCTGTGGTTTAAGGTACAACGCCCACCGCCCGTCATCGTCACGCAGCATCTGTATGCGGTCGAACTGCACGGTGGTCGCGTTTTTCACCGCCTCGGACACATCGATGTGCGAAAGTGTCCGCAGTTCCTTGCCCTCTAATTTGGCCGTAGTTACCTCCTTGCCCTCAAAGTAGCTGTCATCGGGACGGAAACCCAGTAAGCCGTCCTTGTTAAAGAAACGGACGAATGCAGCGCCTTGCGCCCGCAAGGCACTCTCGATGCGTGGCTTGGAGAAGCCGGGCAGGTTGTTCGTCACCGCCTTTGCCCCGCGTTCCGACCGTTCTTGGGCACTCATCACCTCGTCCGGTGTCAGGCTGTACGGACGTTTGTCACCGTCGGGCAAGACCACATGGCCACCTTCCAACGCCCCGCCAGGCAGCACGACATCCACGAGGCCCGTCTGCTTGTCGCGCACGATGACCATCTCCTTGGTGGAGCGGTCGGGTATCCCTTCCAAGCTGTCAGACACCGCATAGCTGCCCTTGGTATTCCACTCGGCAGGAATGTACTCCTTGCAGGACTCCGCCATCTGGGTGCCGTAATTGGCGGCTTCGGTAAAGGCGATTTCCACCACTTCGGGGTCTTCGTCACGTACCCTCGACAATGCTTCTTCCACCTTTTTGTCATAAAAGCCCAGACTAAACTTTTCCATGAAGCCCTGTTTCTCGGCGGGAGAGGCGAAATTGCGGCTGTCCACGCCCATGCCTCCCTTACGGATGATGTCGAGCAGGATGGCGCTCTCCCTTGAATCTACTTGCGGCTTCTGTTTCTCGCGCAGTTCGGTGGTGCGTTTGTGATCCCGCAAGGCCGCGTATTCTATCTTCTCGCCACGCTCCGCCTTGCGCATCACCTCCACGGCATTGTTCACGTCCGTTTCGATGGCTTCCAGCAATATTGGGTTCTCGTGCAGTTCCTTCGTCCAGTATTCCACCAAAGGCAGGTTCTCCGCTGACATCTTGGCCGGCAGACCGAACTCCGACATCTTCACGCCAGCGGCGAGTTCAGCCACCAGTCGTTCATATTTCACGGCATCTTCCGAAGGTGCCTTGCCGCCTTGCATCACCATGCCTTCACGGGCAAGACGTTGCTGATGCCCGGTGGCACTTGCCACTTGGCGCACCAATTCCTGCACATAGTCGGGGTAAGAGGCAAAATGCTTTTGGTCTGGCATATAGACGGCATCCTTGGCGGTGTCGTAACGGGGTATGCCTGTGCCGTCCTTGCGGATAGGTACGAGGTTTTCCTTGACCTGCGCCACGAAATGGTTGACGGCGTTCCGCAACTGCCGCTCTTCCGCCTTGAGGTTGCCCCGGTCGTTGATGCCGCCATGGCTCTCCAGTAGGGCACGGTAGGTTTCGGGATTGGAATCGGGCAGCGTGGTCTGGTCCACGTTGAACAGGATGCGTATCTCCCGGTTGCGCACTCCTTTGTATTGTTTCCGCTCTTCCTTGTCCATCCGGAGGTAATCCTCCCTCGACATCGTGTCGTTCGGGTCGTTGCGGTTAACATACTTCTCCCATTTGTACCAATGGAAGGGCACACCTTTTTCACCTTGCAGCACCGCTTGTCCGTATTTCTTGGCCTCGTTGAACGAGAAATAACGGGCGGTCTTGTAACCTCCACGGTCGGTGTGCATAGCGAGTATGAGAGCGTTGAATGGACTAACTTCAGGGCCTTTCGGGTAAAACATGGGAGCCGTCCTGCCCGAAGCGTTCAGCCAGTAGCCGCCGCTGCTTGCCGCTCCGTTTAATGCGCCTGACAGCAGTTCCTTTTCCCTTTCCACTGCGGCTTTCTCTTGAGGACTTTTATTCTTGCTCATTTTTTTCAGATTATGTTGTTACTTGATACCAAATGTCCTTTCCCTGCCTTCCTCCAATGCCTGCTCCGAGGCACTAAAGTTCCCTTGGGCTATCCGCTTGGTTTGCTCATGCTTGGCCAACACGGCATTGGCAAGGGTATTGATCGGCAATGCCCCCTCCCGGCAGGCTTCGGCGGCATTGTGTGGCAACAGGACGCTGCACGGCACACCGTTGATTTCCATAAAGAGGTGGTCGCCTTGAAGCACGGGATTGGCGAGCCTTGCGTTCAGTTGTTCATCGGGATAAGGCTTGTATAGCTGTCTGGTAGGTGTTTCTTCTTGCTTGTCAAGAGCTTCTTGCCCGGCCTTGTTGAGCAGGTTCAAGCCGCCCATGCTTATCAATACCATTTTCAGCAAGGGATTACGGACGAACATGCCCAGCAATATGGAAGCGACGGGCAACAGACTGTCCTTTACCCCGAAAGATTTTGTATGACCGGTGAACAAGCCTATCAGCACATCGGGGAGCATGGAAACCACATAGCCCAGGTTCTTGCCCACGCCGTCCAGCCCGTCCAACCCGAATGTCCTCAGAAAGGAATCCCAACCGCTCTCATTGGTCTGTTGCTGGTTTTCGTTCTGGCCGCTTTCCGGTGTTTGTTCCTGTTGCGGCTGTTGTCCAGGGTGTTGTTCTTCGCTTTCCGATTGCGCGGTTCCTGTTTTCTTCTTCTGCGCTTCTTCCTGTTCGGCCAAGGTCCGGAGGTATTCCTCCTCATGCCCCGGCGCGACAATCATCGGCACGTCCTTGTAGCGTTCGTCATCGCGCTTGTTTTCCGGAATAAATGATTTCAGATCCATATGGGGTAGTTTGTATTGTTCCGAATAATCCGCCCATAACGGTTTTTCCGTGAGGATGCCCATGGGCTTTACCAGCCGGCTGTTGACGGAAAGTACATAGTCATTCTCGTAGGAAACGATTTGCTTCCCTTTTTGGCGGAAGCCCGTGAACACGTTGCCTTCCGCACCGAACACGCCACGGCTGATGCACTCTTCCACGGTCGGCACTTTTACACCTCCTTCTTTATCGCCGTCGATATACCGTTCCACACCGTAGGAAACGGCTTCCAGACCCAAAGTCCCGACCAGTGCTGTCCATGAGGTGATGCCGCCAGTGGCTGCGGCATCCGCCACGAGGGAAACGCCACGTCCGGCTGCCCTTTCCCCTTTGGACGGCTTGTAGGCGGCTTCGCTTCTTGCGTCGATTTCCTGTTGCAGGGGAGATTTCATCAGGGAGTCGGCGAAACCGAACAGGCTGCCCTCCATACCCTTGCGAAGCACGTATTCCACCGATGACTTGGGCATCCGCTCGGCCACCATACGGTCTATCATCAGCTGTTCCATGCGGTAGTCCACATAGGCGAAAGCCAGGTCGCCCCCTAATCGGGCCGAGAGGCTGTCATACCGTTCCCTGCCTATCTCGGCCACGACCGCATTGCGCCATTCCCCGGCAAGCAGGGTGAGGTCGGAGGCGATGTCCTCGTTTCCGGCAATCCTTTCCCTGCACATCTCCACATAATCCTCGGCGGTCTTGCTGTTCCATTCTCCCGTGAGCCGCAGGTGTCGGAGCGTGTTGTCGGGCATTTCCGTGGCTCCGCTTGCAAGACTGCCCAGCAGTCCTGCCGGACTCATGGTGTATTCGCCTATTTCCTCCGCCTGTTTCTTTCCGATGTAGTCCTTTACGTCCTGCATGACAGCCACCAGATAAGTGTCGAAGTAGCTTTGCAGGCAGTATTCCACCTCGGCGAACCGTCCGTCATGTCGTATTCCGTTGCTCATGTGATGTTCAGTTGTTTCATCAGTTGTTCCCTTGTCTGCTCTATCGCGTGGCGGCAGGCCTCCATCTGCTTGGGGTAGTATTTCTCCAGCATCGCGTCCTTGGCTATCTCATCGCGGATGAAGCCCACCGCCGTCTGCCGGTTGATTTCCACCGAGGCTTCCCCTTCCTCCTTGTTGTTGAACCAGGCCTTCGTCCACCACCTTAGTCCGGCGCGGTCGGGATAGACGGTCACTAATCTGGGTATGTCGAAACTGCACACGTCAATCTCTAAATTCGCTAGCGGGTCGGTGATGCCGATGGCGGCTACCGCTTCGTCAAGTCTTTTTTTTTACCGTTTCCGTCCAAGGTGGAGAGGAACACCCCGTGACGGAACGCCAAATAGTTCAGGAAGTCGCTTATCAGCAGGTTCTGCACCTTGGCGGCGATGGGCATGGCGCGTGTGCCGATGCCGAGCGGGTTGGCCAATGAGGGTATCACCTCGTAGAAATAGTTACGGATGGCCGACAAGGAGAAGATGTTGCGCAAGGACTGGGCGGTATGCTCCGGCACACGGTACATCCCGCTGCCTATTTCAGACAGGTAGTCCGGGTAGAAGCGCAACATCAGTTCCTCCACCTCATCCTGGTCATCGTCATAGTCCGTGGGGATGTCCATTTCGATAGTCTCGAAATCGGGCATCCCGGTATGTCCTTGCTGCCGCATCATCCTCAAATTGCCGTATAGCATGGCGAGGAAGTCGATGGGGTTGATTTCTTCCCCGTCATACCGCACTTCCATATGGAGCAGGTCGCCGCTGATGGCCAACACGCTACCTGCCTTTACCTTTGCCCCGAACGGAGCCATCGCCCTTGCCAGATGGGCGGAGGTCACTTCATACTTGCCGTACCGGGTCACTTGGAACAGCCCGTGCGTGGGGTTGCTCCCGATGCCCGTCACCACGCCGTCGGCCACCGCAGCCAGTATGTACCGGTGTGTGCCGAAATCCACACCGTGGTGGAAAAACTTTCCGCCGGTCTTAGGGTGGGTCTGTTCCCCATAGCCCAAGAGCAGCTTCACTTCTCCGTCACGCTCCTCAAACGGCATACAGTAGCCGCTGGCGGAAGCGAGGTTCATTTCCTGTATATAGTCCATATTCTCGATATTGTCAATTTTCTCTTTTGTCTTCTTTTTTTATCTTCGTATTCCTCCTTGTCGTCCTTGCTCCTCCTGCGGCGTTTGCCCTGCTGGTTGTTTCTGCTCTATCCGCGAATTATTGCCTATAAGCATCATGCCCAACAGCAGGCCGCCTATCTTGCCCAACCAGCCGAAACGGCCGAACACCAGCAAGGCGGAAGCCACCAAACCGAGCATTCCCAAGCCCGACACGTTTCCTTTCCCCAAGTTGGAGAAGAAATTGCCGAACATATCCAAGCCGTTCCCACCGGTCAGGTTGCCTAAGAATGTTCCGATGCCTCCCCATGTCCGGTTCATGGTGGAAACGCCCTCCTTTACGCCTTGCAGGGCTTCACCGGCTTGGTCAACAGCCTGTTCCACACGGTCGGCGGCTTGTCCGGCCATTTCCACTCCTTTGTCCACATTTTCCTCGCCGACCAGCACGTCGGCCACGGTGCGCACCACCGGCTTGTCGTTCACGATATTCTCCCACGCAAGGTAGCCCATGCCGCCTCCGACAACAGCCGTTTTGGTGGCATGGCCTAATCCGGCTAGGGTGCGTTGGGGATGCACTACCGCACCGCCTAATGAGCGGGTGGCGGAGTTGTTGACCAGTTTTTTGCCAAAACCCAGTATTCTTGCCCATCCTGCCATATTCTATACTTATTTTGTAGTTGTTTCCATCCGTTTATAAATCTCCGTTTCTTCTCCATCTGCGCATGGCGGCACGGGCTATTTCCGCCTTGTCCGCTTTCTGCGGCCTTGCCCCTTCATCGATGGTCGCCCACACATCGGCCAGCGAGGTGTATTTCACCGCCAATGTCAAATGGCGCAGTTTCCGGTTCATCGCTTTCAGCTTCGGCCGGATGCCGAACACCAATTCTATCCGCTGCTTCTCGGTCATCTTGGTGTCACTCAGGCATACTTGCCGGATGTCGTTCACGATTTCCACGCTGCCCAATATCAGCTCTTGGTAGATGCGGTTGCGGTTCGGGGTGAGTGCCACAGCAATGGCGTTTCCCGCATGGCTGCGCAATTGGTCGTTCAGGCTCCCCATATTTTCGGCCAGTTTGCCTACCTCGTGGTAGAAGCCGTATATCTGTGCCGCATAGCTGATGATGTCGCGGAAAGAATCGAGGTAGTCGTTGAACTTCCGTTGGATGTCCGTCGTGCCTTCCACTTCCTCCCGTGTCCAGATATGCCCGGTGGTCTGCATCAGCATCGCCCGCTCCTGTGCTTTCAACTGGTCTTCCGCCTTTTCGGTATAGAGGTACACCATCCCGGCCAGGGTCGGGTCGATTTGTGCCTTTAATTGCAACGAGCAAACAAGCAGCAAGCCCATTATCACGATGTGTCTCATTATCTCTGCCATTCTTAATTCTTCATTCATCATTTTTCATTCTTCATTGGATAGTCCTTGCCGCCCTTCGCCATCTGTCCAAGGCGGCATGGGCAACTTCCCCGTTGCTCCTGTCTATCATCCCGGCGGTAACATTGTTCCATACATCGGTCATCGTATAGTAGCGTATGCTCAGATGCAACAAGTGCAGTTTCTTGCTGAAAGCGTCCAACCTGTCGGACAAAGCCCAGAGGGTTTCGCTCCGTTCCGCCCCGGTCAGCATATTCTGCAGGCCTCCTGTGGCCACGGCATTCCTGAGCAGCGTATAAACTGAAACCAATTCCGTAGCCGTTTCAATGTAGAGGTTGTTCATACTCATCGTGGCGACAATGCCCTGCGGATTACTGGTAACGGCCTTGCGCAGCTTACCGAGGGTGATGAAGATGCGCACCCCGTCCTCATACAGGGTGGTGGCTGCTTTCAAGGAGGAGGCATAACCTTCCACCGTCTGCAGGTAATCGTTGTACTTCCGTTCCCATTCGTGGATACGGTTGAACTCGGCGGCTATGGTGTTTTGCAAGACCGCCGTCTTGGTCTGCCCCTCTATCTGGTCTTGTATCTGGCCGTTGATGGCCTCGTTGCCTTCCGCCAGGGCCAGCCATTCCAAAGGATTGGTCTGCACGTATTGCGCTTGTACACTGATACTGAAGCACAAGGCAAATACAATAGTCAGTATCTTAACGGTTCGTGATTTCATAGATTCCTTTTCTTCGTTTGTTCAATTCCACCCGTCCACGGATGACAGACACCAGGTCATTGTTCATGTCCATGCCGATGATGTCAAGCCGGGGCGTGGTGCGGTCGCCCGAATGGACGCTCACGGTTTTCAGTCCGCAAAGCTGTTGCAGCAGGTTGCTCCGCTCGGCGAAATCCACCACCCGGTATAGTTCCACATAATCGCTGCTCCGGGTAATCACCCCGTGCTCGTATATCAGTTGTTCGTCCGTAATGCGGTAAATCATGCGTTTGAGGTAGATAAAACGGTAAGCCAAGACCAACGACATGGCCACTGACAACCAAAGCAACAATCCCTTGAACAGCATTCCGTCCATCCCGGCACAAGCGTAACCGCACAGGTCGAGCGTCAGCAACGGCAGGTTGTCGATAAAAAACTGCAACGTCCGTGGCCGCAGTTGCAGGGTGTCGGGTCGCGTAAATGGCGGTTGTGAAGTAGTTTGTGTCATCGTCTGAATCGGGTTTGTCGTTCTTCCGTATTTTCTTGTTCCTTATCCTCATCCATCCGTTTGCCCATAAGTTGGTCGTTCCAGTCCTTGTAGCCCTCGCTGGGTGGACGGTAGGCAATGCGTCCTTTCTCCAAGCCAAGTTCCTTGCAAATAGCTTCAAAGTCAAATGTGCGAACGTCCAGTTCCGTCCTTCCGTATTTCCCGGTTAGGTCAGTCACCACCAAGGTGTCTTTCTTCGTCATGTGTGTGTTGAATACCCGTCCGTTCATCTGCAAGGCGAAGTTCACGGCATAGAGCTGTCCCGCCTGGTCGCGGTCGAAGCAGAGGTGGTGGTTGGCATCAGGGGTCTGTTCCAGCATCCCGGCAAACTGCCTGATGCTCGGCGTGCCTCCCGTGGAAACGAATACGGCATTTCCCAAGTCGGCGTATGCCACAGTTTCCTTCTTTTCGATTTGGTAGAACGCCATCGCATCGAAGGCACTCTCAAACCAGTACACGTCTTTCACGCCTGACAACGGGATGTTGAAACCGACATCACTGCGGTGGCTGTTCAGCTGGGCTATCCACATTCCCTTGGTGGCGTTGCTCCCTGCCGCCATGCCCTTGTAGGCGGTCTTGCCCTCCGCATTGGGGCGGCTGCGTTCTTCCAAGCCGACAATCTGTTTGCCCGGCCATGCGGGCAGTGACAATGGAAAAGCGAGGTTGATAAATACCTTGCTGTCCGTCCGGTGCTTGGAGGCAAGGAAGAAATGACTGCAAAAGGCGCGTTGGGTGTCAAGGTCAATGCCCCGGTTCTTGAAATAGGGATAGAACTTTTTTTGGCTCTCCCAATCGTCCATGCGGAAGGCTTGCAGGTCGTATTCATCCATGTCAAACGGTTTGCCCTCCTTGCCAGGGTTGAATATCCTTGTTTCACGGATTTCTTGCGGCTCGTTCAGCAGACGGCGGCATACGAGGTTGACCAACCGGTCGGCGGACATCCCCGGAGTGTATTCGGCAAAAAAGTGGGGATGTTCCTTGATGAAGGAAATGACATTGTAATTCTTGCGTTCGGGCGGCTGGAAACAACAGAAGCCGTTGGCCGTGACGATGAACTTGTCTCCTCGCACACGCCGCCCATCGCTGTCAATGCGCACATACGACGGATAGCGCAGGCCGTCACGGCGGTTCAGCCGATAGCCTGCGTCCACCAACAGTTCCTGTATGCTCAGCCTCCTCTTGTAATCCTCGTAAGTCAGTTCTGCCATGATTGGTTCTCAATTCTTCATTCTTAATTTTTCGCTCTTCGTTGAATCACATTCCATGTCTCATTTCATGCTGCATCCGTTCCGTGTTCACGGCTGCTTCATAATTGCGTGCCGCCACGTCCATAGGGGTGTCCACTCCGGGCTTGAAGTAACACCGGGGAGGCGGTGGAGGGCCATGCCTTTCCAGGTAAATGTCGGGGCGTGGTCCACGGCCCAGTTCGCCCATGACGGCTACGCCCGCCAACAAAGCCGCCCCGATTTTCGTTCCCAACGGCACGTTGTCCCTAGACTTCATGTCCACTTCTCCGAATATCTTGGAAAAGAGTTTCAGCCGGTGGTAGTCATCAATGGCCATGAACTTGTCATATTGCTTTTGGGTGATTTCGTGGCTCACTGCTTCGCCGTCTATGACGGCGGTCATGCGGTACTTGCCCTCAGTTTCGGTGGGTTCTACCCGTATCTCGTCCACGGTCACCTCCCGTCCATGCCGGCCCTCTCGGAACCAGCCCTTGTCCGGGTTGATGTAGGCGAGGTCGTTACCGTACATCACCACCGTTCCCTTGGGCAGTACCCTTTCTTCAGGCTCTACGTACAGGCCTTCATTGACATATTGCCCTTGCCCGCCTTGCTCTATTTGCCCCACTTGGGAAAGCTGGCGGTCCAAGTCTTCCTTGACCGCCGGATGCAGTTCGATGGCAATCATCTTGTCACTATTCAACATGTCCATTGTGATAGGTGCGGAAAAATCCTCCTTGATGATGCCATTAATGATTTCCAGCCGTTTTTCCACCGGCACATCCTGTGCAGAGTTGTTGGTCAAAGCTGCCAATTCTTCGTCTTTCAGGTCATACTGCAAATCGGCAGAGACGGAGGAAGACTGTATGGTCAGCGTCTTGCGCTCGGAATCTATGAGTATGCCGTGGCTCGCTAAGCATTCCTGCCATTTCTCGTTGGTGAAATAGACGGGGGAAGTGATGAGCGTGTGGTAAGGCTTGGCCGGTTCGGTGGGTCGTGGCTTGGGTTGCAAAGGTGTGATGACCGTTTCCAGTTCCTCCAACACATCCTGTCCGGCTACTGTCGTGGTGGGTTGCCCCTTGTAGTAGAAACCATAACCGCCGCTTTGCAGTTCTCCGGGTTTCATGCGTCCGTCGGGGCGGTTAGGCACTATCGGTGCGCCGGGAAAATAGAGGTTGCCGCCTATGCGCCGCAGGTGGAAGCCGTCCTGCTGCCGGGGTGTCCAGCCGAGAAAACACGCTCCCCATGGGTGGCGGTACATGGGATGCGCCCAACCTGATCGTCCGTATTCACCAGCGCCGATACGGTAGCCGTGTAAGCCCATGGCCACCCGTCCGTTGGCATTCCGTGCGTGTACGAAATCCCTGGGCAGGTCGAAGTCCGCCGCCACAATACTTGCGAAGGTGTTATAGCACTTTCGGTTTGCGTAATTCGTACCCCAGTCGGTCAGTGCTTGCAGCTGTTTTTCGGTGATGGGATAGGAAAGCAACGGGGAATCATGTCCTTGCACAATCAGGACAAAACCCTCGCTGCTTCCTGCTATATGCCCCCTCATGCCGTTGCGGGCCAGCAGGTCTCGCATCTCCGGCGGCAGTTCCAAAGGGCGTGGGTTAGTGTTCTTTCGTATGCTCATTTCATATTGTTGTCATGCGGTTATATGCTCATCAGGCATCGCCGTAGGCGAGTGCCGTTTCCATCTCCTCCTGCTTCATGTCGAGGAAGCGCAAGGCGGTGTCGTCGTCCATTGGCAGGTCACGCAGGCGGCAGTACTTTTCGTATTCTGTTCTCCACTCCCTCGAATGGTACCATACATAGTCTTTCCAACCGTACTCACCGCTTTGCACCTTTTCCACGAGGGTCTCTTCCGGATAGTATTCTTCCTTTGCCATGATGCCTTACATTTTGGGAGTGTTGGCGTTCTGCATCCTGCGCTGGCTGCTCCGCTTCAACTCGTTCCACATTTCTTCGGTGTAGTCGTCCTCATGCACATAGTCAAGTCCGCCTTCGCCGTCTGCCACCCAGCAGCCGAAACAGCCGAAGTTATACTTGTCCCACTCGCGTTTCGCTTCCTGTTTCCATTGTACGCCGTCACCCACACATACCAAGATGCCGGTCGGCTCGTTCAGGTCAATGCCGATGGTCATCAGGTCGTCGCCCTCAGCCACGGTTAGCGGTTCGCCCACTTGCAGGCAGTTGATTTCCGCATGGGAGAGGTGGAACTCGTCGGCTATGATTTGCAGGTTGCGCCCGATGACGGGCGTGGGTACGGAGAGGATTTGCTTCGTGCCGGAATCGATCTGGTGGAATGCCTGCACGGGATTGTCGTTGTTGTCCTGCATCGGTGCGATGACTGCCTTTCCTTCCAGCAGACGTTGTTTTTGTTCTTCGCTGAAACGCTCCAGCCGGCTTTCTACCAGTACTGGGTAAAACAACACGTCGGCTGTGCCGTCCTCACGCCGCACCAACGAGAAGCGAGTTCTTGCATGGATGGTGTTGCCTTCCGAATCATCCGCACGGATGGGCAAAACGGGTGAGCGGCGGCCTGATTGGATGGCTTGCAGTACATCCACCGGCAGGTCACCAACCATCTCCCTTGTCAGCCCGAATTGTTCGAGAGTACCGTAGGGTACTTCCTCTTCCGAGAATTTGTATCTGTTCATTCGTCCAAATTATAGTTGTTACACTTGGACAAATGTAAGGCGGTAGAATGAAGCAAAGTAAAAGCTGGGCAGAAAAATGCTCAGATTTTGGTTTATTTATAGCTGAAGAGAAAAATCATACTGTCAATCAGACTCCAAACGAAGAATGGGGCTTCCCGGCATGAACGTGCCTTGGGAAGCCCCATTCGGGTATAGGTGGTTATGTTTACAGGTGCAATTAGGACTTTTCAGCCTTGGCTGCCACATACATTTGGTTTCTGCTGGTTGGGGTGTCGGGTTCTGTCATTGACAGCAAACCTTCCGCAATCAAGGGAGAAATATACACTCGCTTGAAGTTTACCCTGTCTTTCAAATTGAGCAAATTCATTATTTCCAAAAAGCTTTTGGGCTCTTTGCAGAAATCCAGTATTAACGCTCTCATCAAGTCCTTCTTGATGGGTTTTCTTGATGGGTCTTTCTTGATGGGTCTTGCCGATGGGTAACGTCAACACCACATAGTCGGGTTGCACTTCCTCGGTCAGCTTTGACTTTATAGACACTCTAAGTCCGATTCGTAGGTCTGATTCCCTATAATATCTTATAATATGACCATTCCCATTGCCATTCTTCCCTTTATACGCATCTACATATTACTTTTGTGCCATGAAAAAGTCATGGCTATTACTCACTTTATCATTCTGTTGCTTGTCCTTACAAGCACAGTTCCATACCATTGCATATAGCAAGCCACTGTACAAAATGCAGGGAGTGGTCGAGCCTACAGAAACAAAATGCCTCCCCGGAGATGGAGAGGCAGACAAACTTGTTTCCTTTACTTCGATGGCAGGGAAACAGCCAGATGAAATGCGGAGCCATTGGATAGGCTGTTATATGAGCGTGTCTTACCCTTTGAAGAAAATCATAGTCACTTCACCTTTTGGAAGGCGCAAAGATCCTTTTACAGGCAAACGTAGCAACCACAAAGGGTTGGACTTGCGGGCAAACAGCGAGGAGGTCTATGCCATGATGCCTGGCGAGGTCATAAAAGTATCTTCTGATAAGCGTTCTGGCAATTACATTGTCCTCCGTCACGGTGACTACACCGTCAGCTATTGCCATCTTTCAAAGACATTGGTAAAGAAAGGCGCACAGGTCTTACCAGGAGAAGTAGTGGCTATCAGTGGCAACACGGGGCGTAGTACCGGTCCGCACTTGCACATCACCGCCAAATACGGCAAGAAGCACATTGACCCGGCCATCTTGCTTCAGTTGATTAAGGAAACCCGTGAAGAAGCATTGGCACGTCTGGCAATCGGCTGAGCTTACTTTCCATTTCCTTTTAAGAACTGCTCGTAGTCATATTCATTCATCCCCGGCTTATAGGTCTTTTCCGACAAGAACATCCTTGCTATCAGGAACGGCCAGAACACGGGTATCAGCCACATGACCGCCCGGTTGATATTTGAATTTCCATGGCTTTTCCTGTTATACCTGCGCCCCGGATGCCTCTCATAATATATTCCAATCGGTATCACAATGTACCGCCACACTATCAACAATAATCCGGCCCATTCCAACCCGAACAGGCACAACCCGATGGCAACCAACCAGAAAGCGGTTGTCTCCGGCGATAGGAAATGCCTTAGCATTTTCCCGCACAATTTCAAAAGAATATAGGCAAAAGCCAGTAATACAATGTACTCCATACCTTTGATTATTAGACTACTAAGTTAAACAATCTTTTCCATTTATGCAAGAAATCCTGCTTGTATTTTGCCTTTCTCCTTAAAGATATTTCTGTTGATTTTCTCGCGCAAAATTAAGGCAAATATGACTTGTACCTCTCTCGACGAGTGTCACTGATTGATGAAAGGGAGAGAAAGTGCTCGTATAAACGGTTGATGGAACAGATTGAACGTGAGCTACCGACCTTGTGTTAAGCATTGGTTGTACAATGCTGTAATCCTTTTGATGAAAAGTTCCAGAAAGTAAAAAATATATTATATTTTAATGTATTCAACAATGAACATTTTATATATGAATGGCCGGATAAAGAAAATGCCACTCCTTGTTCCTGATAACAGGAATAGGGAATGGCATTTAGTTCTTTAATATAGTGGGATTACTTGATCAGTTCTTTGAGGGCTATCGTCAAATTTGCCAGTCGACGTTCGACTTCTGCGTCCGTACATTCGGAAAGAGTTTTTTGCGGGCTGCCTGCAGCTTGATATTTTGACAGCCAACAGTCTTCAAATACGCCACAGGCACTGACCATCAAAGGTATTATTTTTGTGCCGTTATGATTGGCCTTATTGAACAAGGGTGGCAGTTCGTTTCCCATAATATAGTCGGAAGCCATGAATGAAGCGGACACAAGGCAGATGGCTATTGTTGAACGTTCCAACGCTTCTGATATTTCCTTTTCCCATTCATCGCTGGCCTTGAGCCTTTGGTCGTCCCATTCATCAAAATCATAATAGTTTTTCAGCCCCTTCAGGTGTTTCTTCAATTTTTCCAGCCATTTGGCATCATCGTGTGAGTAACTTATAAATATGTGATGAATTCCTGTATCTTTTTTAACGATACTTTCTGCTGCTTTCATGATGGATAGTTTATTATTGATATATTTATTAATGTCAACGTCTATGTAGCTTAACTGATTTCTCACAGCTTGGTCTATAGAACAATTTTCCAAAGGATTTCCTTTAATTCTCAACACCTTCAACTCCTTGGCTTCCGCTCCTATATGAATGGAGGTTAATTGGTTGTATGTCAAGTCTAACGATTCGATGTTGTGCAGTTTCTTAAAATCCACCGCCGTTAGCCTGTTGTGACCGGCTATCAGGCACGTTATAGAAGAGTCATAAAACTGTTTCGGTAAAGCGGTAATGTTATTACAATAAAGATTGAGTGTCCTTAAATTCGGCAGTTTGAACAAGGCGCTTTGCAATGTCTTGATCTCGTTTTTAGACAAGTCGATGGTTTTCAACTTCCTTAATTTTAAGATGTCTTTCGGTATGTTCCGTATTTGATTGCCGCTTAGTGTCAGTTTGGTCAAATTCGTATAAAGAAAAATATTTTCGGGAATTTCAGTCAGTCCAAGGTTGGATAAGTTCAGCTTAGTGACCTGTTTTATCGTTTTTCCTGTTATTTCTATTGGATAATCCATGATTTTTTATAATTTTGCAGTGTCGGACTATGGGGGTAGCGACATTAAACAAGCGGATGTTCCGTGCAAATTCAGGAGAAGGTGTACGGATTCATATCTGGTTAGGGCTCATCCAGCGGAAGTCCCGTATTTTCCGGTGAGAAACCCTCAACGGGATTGGAGGAAACCTTTTCATTCATCCGCAGCTTCGGCATCCCACTATCATTACATTAATGTAATATTCCGTGTCCTGACTTATTCTCCGTTTTCGGTAGCGACAAGGACACGTTCAGCAAGACAGCCACCTTTAGGGGTGGCTTTTCTTGTGTTGAGCCACGTGCCATGCCTCATGTGGTAAATGCCGTTCTTGGACAGGAGCCGCGTGGATGTATGTTCCTTGCGTATATGCCAATGCCTGCACGGTGGCAGGCTTGTCGGAATTGTAATGCACACGCACGTCATCCTTTGAAAAGCCTGGAGAGGCTTTCGATGCCCGTTTTCAGGTTGTCAGGCATATCTGTTTCGTTTTTTTGGTTATCATATTATTCTCTTTAATGGTTGAATTTAATGCAATAATAACAAATAAAGTGGAGATGTAAAAATAGCATCAGATAAACTTCGGGACTATTTTAAATTCACCGTCTTTGTTATGCCAGGGAAGACGGTCAACCGGGCTGTCCCGCCATTGCTTATCTCCACATTCGTGTACCGTGCCTCCACTACTACCTTGCCGTCCAGCCTGATGATGCCCCATTGACGGGGATTGGTTTCCACGACACAATAGTTGCCCACGGGGTTCTGTATGCTGCGGTAAATGGGCGGCACGATGACGCGGCTGCCTGCTCTCAGCCCCCATTTCAATCCCGATTGGAACGGAACGGCATCTTGTATTTTAGCCAGTCGCATCTGCTGTTTCTTTTCTTTTTCCCGTTGATGGTCCGCTTTCATCTTAGCGGCTCTCGCCTCGGCTTCCGCTTTCAGTCGTGACACCGCCACATCAAAATCCTCGTCTTGTGTCTTTGGGTGCTCGCAGGCGATGTATTGCTTCTCCTTGCCGTCCATGGCATGGTAGTAATTTCCCTTTCCGTCCGTAATCACGATGCTGCCGTCTACCAGTTCGCCGCAGAATCCATAGTATTCTTCTTCGTCATTCGCCAGGATGCACACACAATCCTGATGAAGGAAAGCATCCTCGCTGTCTATGTGTCTGAACTTACAGTTGTCGGTCAGACTTGTATAAATCCGCAAATAGAAGCCACGTGGCACCAAGTCAAAACTGTTTATTCCCAACGGACTCTTATAGACATTCTTGGTGCGGCTATAATACACCATTCCGACCCTCAGCATCTCAATCCTCCCGTATTTCAGCACTTCCGGTTTCCCGTTATACAGTTTGGCTGTTTTCAAATCAATGTAAAATGTATGTCCGGTATTGTCCGTCACGGCTACAATGTCGTCCGGCAGGAATTTTATGTACCGATACCGGTTGAGCTTCATCCGTATGTTCCCGTTTCCATCCACGATGCCGACCCGGTTGTCTTCGAATCTTACGGCTGCAAAATTGTCTTTCACGTCAAATACGGTGCGGTATTGCGCTTTGGTTGTGATAGTCTGTCCTTGCTTCAATCCCCAAAGCCCACTTTGACGGTCTTTATATGGTTTCAGGGCTTCTGCTTGCAAAGCGTCATTATCAAACCGGGAAGAACCGCTTTGCAGGTAATCCATCAACTGTCCGTGCGATACAATCGTTTCCAGTAAACCGTCCGCATTTAATGTCTCGTCTTTCAGTTGCCCGGCAGCCATACAGGAAACATTCCTCGCGTTTGCGGTTAGATAACCTTTTCCTGCCAACCGTCCCTCGAACATGGCCTGCCAGTCCTGGTAAGCTGTTGGTAACCCGAACAGACGGTACAGCCCCACGTTGTCTATCAACATGCAGGTTTCCTTGCCATCTGTCTTGCGCAGTCCGCGTCCTACTTGCTGCAGGTATTTGGCAAGCGAAAGGGTCGGCCGAGCCATTTGCACGAACTCAACGTCCGGACAATCGAACCCCTCGCTGAACACATCCACATTGACCAGTACCTGTATTCCGCCTTGCCGGAAATCCTCTACAAGTCGTTTTCGCTCTTTTGCAGGTGTCTTGCTGTCTATGGCGACGGCGTTCATTCTGTGTCCCTTGTAATATTCCGCGATATTCCGTGCGTGGCTGATACTTATTGCATAGATTATGCCTTTCTTTCCGTCGGCGTATTGTCTTACGCTTTCATACAGTCTCTCGATGCTTGGCCGTTTATTCAGCACGGTATCCATCTCCTTTACTTGGAAATCTCCGTCCGCCCCACGTTTTTCCAAACAGTCTATTAGCTTTTGGTCTTCACTGTCTGGACGTATGGATACATAATCAAAAGGCGAAAGCCACCCTTGACGGATGAAGTCCGCTATGCTGTCCGATGTGATGAGCGTGTCAAACAAGTCCGTGAACCCCTTGCGGTTCAGTCGGCAAGGTGTGGCGGTCATACCTAATTTCTTCGCTTCAGGATAGCGTAGCCACAGTTCCTGGTAGGTTTCCGCCAATGCATGATGGGCTTCGTCTATCACAATCAGGCTCGGCCTTTCATCATCCACGTCCTCCCAATGCCTTGACAGCCATTGGATGGACATAGCCTTGACCAGCCCGTCCTCTTTCCGGATGCTGTACTGCGCGACCGTTTCCTCTATCTGCTCTACCAGTTCCCGCCGATGGGCGACAATCCACACGGCCTTGCCTCCGGTTTTCTCCAAATGGTCGGATATGACCGAGGCAAGCAGGTGTGTCTTGCCTGTTCCCGTGGGCATTTGCACCATAATGCTATTGTGCTTTTCCCATTCAGAAATAAGAGACTGCTTTATGTTATGTTGGTATTTACGCAACATAATGGTAAGGGATTTATAAGAGTTTATCAACTCTCTTTGTCCAATTTTGCGGCAGGACAGCTTTTGAAATCTTCTATGACCTTAAAAAAACTTTCTTTATCCCTTGAATTGTAAAATGCACCGATATAATACTTTGACGTATCATTCTTGTCTATGGTCAGATAATTCAGGTAATCGTCAATTATCATTTGATATTTCCGAAAATAGTCTTTTTCAATCACATCTTTACTGATTGTGAGAAACTCATCCCGCAGATTCTTCAACAACGCATACTTTTCTATTAGTGGCTTAAATTTTGGTTTACCCACACCGAAAAGGCAATTATAATACAGCCAGACTAATTCAAATCTTGACAATGTAGCCCTTACAATGCTTATATAAGCATATTTTTCTTTGTCATTGAGTGCCTTGTTCTTATCGATAAATTTGATAATTCTGTATAAATGTCTGAAATAATGATCGAAAGTGGTTATTTCGGTTAATTGATTATACGCTTCAGAGCCCCTGCTCATCAAGACGTTCATCATTCCTTCATACCAAGATTTTTCATCAAGAGAAATCTTACCATCGATGATTTCTCTAAAACTGAACCATTTGGAAACCCAGAAATGTTCGAAAATATCCCTTCCACGTTTTTCAATGGTTCTCCAACCGGTGTTTTCTTCATGGTTAGGATTCCTGTCAGGCTCTGTATCTTCATACCGAAGTTCATTGGTAATCTGTTGTTGGAGTTGCAACATATTAAACAGTGTGGTCTCAAACCGCTGTAGATCTCCGGTTTTCTTTTGATTGTGATAGGTTAGAATAGCTACGAAAAACGCGCCGAATGCAAAAATACCGCTGACAACACCTCCGATGTAATATAATCTGACCAGCATATCGGATTCTGAGCTTGGTACATTTTCGTAAAGGAATTTAAACGACAGCAAAATGCAACCAACGAATAATAATATGTATATGATAATCAGTTTCATTCGCACAACCTAACGTCTTTTCTTGATTCCATCCAAATATGCTTTGTAATCATTTGAATCTGCAAGGGCAAGATACAACACTACTTTCCAGTAGTTATACCCATAACTCTTAGCATCCAGCAGTGCCTTCATTTTCAGATTGGCCATGAATGCATCAATATTCCCATGAGGCCAAAAAGCTCGCAAACTATTTTCAATTTCAGGATATTCAGAGATAGCTTTCGTCTTAAACCTTTTCAGCAAATCCAACTTCTCATAATGCCTACAAATCAAATAAAACAACCTGACATCTATATGATTAATATTATCCAAGCGATAGTTGAAGTTCACGACACCCTTTCCGTCAAATGACAAATCCACAAATAAATACTGTTTTTTTGGCAATATGTCATAATAGAAGTTCAAAAACAGTGGGTTCCCACTTCTGTCCTTAAAGGTATCACCTTTCTTGGAGTTGCATTCGGAACAGCAGGGAATAAGGTTTAAAGCATGCACCGCAAACTCCTCATAAAAAGACTTGGGTAGGATATGCTCGGTTGTGTTGGCCGCATTTAAGGTACAGTAAGGGCACCTGTTCAGATAAGTTCTGTTATTATTGGCATCTATCCATTTCCGAATGGTTCTCACGATTTTATTGTCACTATCAAACATCCCCTCCAATAACTCTTTTTCCTCTTCTGAGAACAAATCAGAGGGCAATAATGTATGCACATGTTTTTGACCAAATGCAGAATCGTAACTATCATAAGCAGATTTCACCTTTTCCTCTATCCGTTTTAATCCATCCTTACCATGGCCCGTTTTCCGCTCAACTGCATCCTTATAGAGTGTAAAGGCATCCTCACTATAATGTTTGAAGTTAATCATCAGCTTTTATTTCCATTTGCCTTCTTATGTACATATAGAGATTCAAACTCATCGGTAACTCCTCCGACTTCAATATTTTTTCTATATCATCCATACTTTTACCCTTACGAACAAGTTGCCGAATGACATATCCATAATGTTTGTCTATTGTTGAACGTCCGAACACATCTTCTGTGATGGTAGTCAGGTTCTCGCCAAGTGTTTCTGTGTTCATAAGTCTGGTTCGGCGTTCTTTGGTGACCTTATCCTGTTCCAGCACAATCACGTTTCTTGCAAGAAGTTCCTGCAGGACGACCGCAGAGTGCGTCGCGACCACGCACGCCGAATTGAATTCATTACAGATTTCGAATAGAATCCGGACAAGTTCTGTGACCGCGTTGGCATGGAGATGCACTTCAGGTTCGTCAAAGAGTATGAGTGAATTTTCACGGATATGGGCATACAATTCTGTAATGATTGACGTAATCATCGCTTGTCCGCTACTCATTTTACTTATAATCCCATGAAACTTCCTCTTGTCGATATTTTCCCTACTCAGAAATATTTCATTCAAAAGTTCTTCGTTCACCACTTCTGTTAAAGTGCTGTGATAATCAGAGGTACGCTCCTTATATACTATCTCTTCAAGAGAGATCTCAAACCGTTCCTTTTTGTCTTTTTCAGTTATCAGCTCATTATCCCTATTACGCAATCCGCAATAAACAAAGTTAAAGGAAGATTTGTGGGTCAGTTCAAAGAGCTTATCAAAAATGCTGTAAGAAATGGCTATCACCTTTGAAAAGTCTGGAATTTTGCCATTCTCGAAAACCGTCTCATCTCTGTCATGCAATGCTTTGGCAAGAGAGTAAAGCACCGATGACTTGCCCGAACCATTCTCGCCTATCAAGGCTTTTATTCTGTTGAGATTGTCCTTACCATCCAAGTCGCCGAAACTCATATCCACATTTACCACGTTGTCAAAGTATGGCCTCTTCGCGTACAGAGTAAAATTATACCTGTTGCTCATGTCAATTCCCTCCATAATACCATGTGCATCCCTGAATGCTTTCAATGCGTCTGGATATCTCAGCAAGGATTTTTGGAAAGATATGGTGTGTTGGTAGCGGTCGGCTATGATGGAAAAGTAGGCGGCATCCCGCAAGGCATACAAGATGACCTTGTAATTTTCAGGGAACTGTTCCTTGATATTTTTGTAGTATTCCACTTCTTGTCCGACGGAACAGAATTCTTCCGATAGTTCGAAAAAACATTGTGGAATGACATTCTTGGTCACAAATTCATTGGCGTGCATGATTTTCACAGAACCAATCTCCACACTTTGCACATTCACGTTCTGCATATAATAGAGTTGGAAACGTGTTTTTCTGCTATAATCATCCCATAAGTCACTATAAAGCACAAGAGCTGGAAACGATGATGGAGTTTTGTTGACATAGAAGCTGATATGGTTTTTGGCAATATCGCGGGGGTGTTCTTCCACATTGTCTTTTAACTCTTCAATCTCATAGATTGGAAGTTCTTCCCTTTTATCTTGCAATCTGTATTCAATGCCTTCATTTCTCAACAACGGATTTAATGTATCCACATAACGCTCTATTTCCTCCTTGGAACTTCTGGCATTTTTAGAAACAACAGCATTAAGAAACTTGTGGAATACTTCATCGTTGGAAGTTAGCAATCCAAACCTGGTTAAGAAAGTATATTCCTCATCCCAGTCATCATTATTCCTCAAATGTTGAACAGCATCCCCGTATGCGTCTTTAAACCTTGGATCTTCCGATGTGAACAGGTGAAGATTCCAAATGCTTTCGAGCATTTCCACACAATCCGCCTTTCCCCAGATAGACCCCAGTTTCTGAATGGACCTGAATATTTCGAGTCTCTTTTCTTTATTCATGGAATATAATTCTTGGTTGAAAGTTTTATAAAATCCAATAATCGAGGGGTAGGCCATATTACCCCTAACGACATTAGCATGTCATTCACTTCAAACACACCTTGAAATAAACCTCACCGCTAAAATACTTGCCGCCGTTCAGTTCTGCCACAAGGTTGATCCGGTCTTTCCAGATGGAATATGTGCCGCCAACATTGAAAGTGCGAGAGTCATATTCTGCCATCAGGTTCAGTCCGTTCACCGCTTTGCGCCAGAATCCGTCGTCGGGCAAGTTCGGTCTGAAGTTCAAGCCACCTGCGGGGCTGTTCTTATGCTCCACTCTCAATCCTCTGTCCCAAATGAATGACAAGTGTACTCCAAACGTACCTATGTTTTCAAAGGTGAAGTGCTTTGTGCTCGCAAGATACCACCGGGTAAACCAGCAGTTGCCTCCATTGCTGTCCCGACTGCCTATACCCCCTCCACCGGCGCTTTCATGTGTACCCGGGTCGTTCGCACCAAAAACAATCTGTGGTGTCCATGGCTTCCACCAACCTTCTTTCCACAACCGTAGACGGCCATAGAAAGCGCGGTCTTGATTGGAATATTTGCCCCAGACACTTTCTGGAAAATAAGTCGAACCATGCTCTGCATAGTTGATGGTGCAGGTGTAGCCCACTTCCAACCACGGGAAAATACTGATGTTCAAGAAATAGTTAAACGTGTATTTTATTTCGTTGCTGTTGAAGTAATGCAACGGTGTAAGATGTAATACGTTGCCACCAGCCATTACTGTCTTGTCACGTTGCATTTCGGCTGTGGAAGCGTGGAGCAGTCCGGTTGTCCCATACATGGCTTGGGCATGGATCTTGTCTCCCATTGCAAGGAGTAGAAGGAAGAAAATTATCGGCCATGTTTTCTTTGCATAGCCTGTTGTGACTATGTTTATTGCATTTGAATGAAATGCACATTTACTGATATATTTCATTAGAGGAGAGGTAATATTATGTTATTGCCTCCCTCTAAATAGCGTTTATTTTATTTTGACTCTTATTTGTGTACTATCTGTTCTTGTACATCCCGTCGTAATACCGTTGGTAGTCGCCGCTTGTCACGTTATCCATCCAAGCCTGGTTGTCAAGATACCAGCGGACTGTCTTTTCAATGCCTTCCTCGAATTGCAGGCTCGGTTCCCAACCCAATTCACGTTGAAGTTTCCTTGAGTCGATGGCGTAACGCATATCGTGGCCTTTGCGGTCTGTAACGTAGGTGATGAGATCCATGTCCTCGCCCTCATTTCTTCCGAGCAGACGGTCAACGGTCTTTATCACCACCTTGATGATGTCGATGTTCTTCCACTCGTTGAAGCCACCGATGTTGTAGGTGTCTGCTATTTTGCCATTATGGAAAATGAGGTCAATCGCCCTTGCGTGGTCCTTGACATACAGCCAGTCCCTCACGTTCTCGCCCTTCCCGTAGACAGGCAGCGGTTTCTTATGGCGGATGTTATTGATAAATAAAGGTATCAGTTTCTCCGGGAACTGGTATGGTCCGTAGTTGTTTGAGCAATTGGTTACGATTGTCGGCAGACCGTATGTGTCATGGAAAGCACGGACAAAATGGTCTGAACTTGCCTTCGATGCAGAGTAGGGAGAATGGGGATTGTATTTCGTCTCCTCGGTAAAGAATTCCGTTCCGTAAGCATGGTGGTGCTCCGACGATGCTTTAGTGGTGAACGGCGACTCTGTTCCCTCGGGATTCGTTAGCTCCAACGCACCGTAAACCTCATCGGTCGAGATATGATAGAAGCGCTTTCCCTCGTATCCTTCGGGGCGGCTCTCCCAGTATTCCTTTGCGGCTTGCAGTAACGTCAGCGTACCAATAACGTTTGTATGTGCAAAAGTGAACGGGTCTTTATGCTTCGGTCAACGTGGCTCTCTGCCGCAAGGTGGATTATCCCGTCAACGTTGTACTTCTCTAGCAATGCCTTCACCGTTCCGTATTCGCAGATGTCGGCTTTTACGAAAGTATAGTTCGGTTTGTCTTCCACATCTTTCAGATTAGCCAAGTTGCCGGCATATGTCAGCTTGTCTAAGTTGATGATGCGGTATTCAGGATATTTGTTTACGAACAGGCGCACCACATGGCTTCCGATAAAACCCGCTCCACCTGTTATGATGATGTTTCTTTTAAATTCCATGTCGTTTATATTTTTGTTGTCGTTATCATTTTAGGGCATTCATATTCTCCATGCAGACTTTCAATGAGTCTGTCCAATAGGGTATCTTCAGCCCGAAAGTTTCCTTTATTTTCGTTTTGTCAAGCACCGAATATGCAGGACGCTTGACGGGACTTGGGAACTCGTCGCTGTGGCAAGGCTCAATGTCGCAAGACGTGTTTCCGGCAAGCTCGGCTATTTTCTTCGTGAAATCAAACCAAGAACATACGCCCTCGTTGCTGAAGTGGTAGATGCCGCACTTAGAATATCCGCCTTTCGGGTTCGCTTTTTCATAGTCTGCAAGCACTGTCTGAATGACAAGCGCAAGGTCGTAAGCGTAAGTCGGTGTCCCCACCTGGTCGAAAACAACAGTCAACTTTGGCTTGGTCGCCGTAAGGTTGAGCATTGTCTTTACGAAGTTCCTGCCGTATTCGGAATAAAGCCATGCCGTGCGTATGATGACGTAATCGCAACCTATCGCCTTGATGTTCTCCTCGCCCTCAAGTTTTGTCTTGCCGTACACTCCCGTTGGTGTTCCTTTCTGGTCCTCTCTGCAAGGCGTGTTGTACGGGTCTCCGCCGAAAACATAATCGGTTGAGATTTGCACGAGCAGTCCTCCAACTTCCTTCATTGCTTCAGCAAGTATCTTTGGGGCGTCAGCGTTCAGTTTCCGGCACAGTGCCTCGTCGCTCTCCGCCTTGTCCACGTTGGTGTAAGCGGCGCAGTTGACGATGCACCGTATATCTTTTTCCCTGACGATACGTCTTATCGCTTCGGCATCGGTGATGTCCAAAATAGTCGTCTCGACACCCTCAACCTCGACAACATCCGTAAAGATGTAGCTGTCGTTCGTCTTTTTGCTGATGATGCGCATCTCGTTGCCAAGTTGGCCGTTTGCGCCTGTTACAAGTAAGTTCATGATGGCATTTCGTTATTTTGAATAAACAAAAGGAGATTCAAAGTCCTTTAATGAGGAATGCTTTGTGTCCTTTTCGCTAAGTATAGCGTGCCCGGTCGGTATGCGCCAGTCAATGCCCAAGCTGCCGTCAAGAATGCTTATGCCGCCGTCCGCTTCTGGATGATAGAACTCATCGCACTTGTATTGGAACACTGCCGTCTCGCTCAGCACGGCGAAACCGTGGGCAAAGCCCTTCGGAATGAAGAACTGCCTGTGGTTGTCCTCGGTCAATTCTACCGCCACGTGCTTGCCGTATGTCGGCGAACCTTTGCGTATGTCAACGGCTACATCAAGCATTTTCCCCTTTACGCACCTCACCAGTTTTGCTTGTGTGAAAGGCGGATGCTGGAAATGCAGACCGCGCATCACGCCGTAGGACGACATGCTCTCGTTGTCCTGAACGAACTCCACATGACCGACTTTATCATCGAACTCTCTTTGCGAGAAGCTCTCGAAAAAATAACCTCTTGCGTCCTTGAATATGCGTGGCTCGATGATGACCACGCCTTCTATCTCTGTCTTGATTACTTCCATGTTCTTAATACTCCAAGTTTTTCTCCAACGTTTCTTCTTTTTCGTCCAAGACAGAAAGCAGATACTTCCCATAATCATTCTTCAGCATCGGTTGGGCCACCTCGCGAAGTTTCTCTGCCGTAATCCAACCTTTCCGATAAGCGATTCCCTCTAAACAAGCCACTTTCAATCCTTGGCGTTTCTCCAGTACCTCAATGAATGTCGATGCTTCGGAAAGGGAATCATGTGTGCCCGTATCTAGCCAAGCAAAGCCACGACCCATCGTCTGCACTTTCAATTCATTGTCATGCAGAAACTCTTGATTCACAGTGGTTATTTCCAGTTCTCCACGAGCGGATGGTTTGATATGCTTGGCAACTTCCACGACCTTGTTCGGGTAGAAATAGAGTCCTACCACGGCATAATTGCTCTTCGGGTGTTCCGGCTTCTCCTCGATGCTCAGACAGTTGCCTTCCTTGTCAAACTCCGCCACGCCGTAACGTTCTGGGTCGCTTACCCAATAGCCGAATACCGTAGCCTTGCCGTTCTCCTCGGCATCCGCTACGGCTTGCCTTAACATTGCGGTCAGTCCGGCACCGTAGAAGATGTTATCACCTAATACAAGGCAGGCGCAGTCGTTCCCGATGAACTTGTCTCCAATGATGAACGCCTGTGCAAGTCCGTCCGGCGACGGCTGTTCTGCATATTCAAACTTCACTCCGAATTGACTTCCATCGCCCAGCAACCGCTTGAAACCAGGCAAGTCGTAAGGTGTCGAGATTATCAGTATCTCCCTTATCCCAGCAAGCATCAGCACCGAGATGGGATAGTAAATCATCGGTTTGTCGAAAATTGGAATAAGCTGCTTGCTAATTCCCTTGGTGATAGGATACAACCGTGTACCGCTGCCACCGGCCAATACGATTCCTTTCATATTTATATAAGTTAGTTGGTGTTATCTAATTACAAAATGCCTTTGAATGAACTTCTGAAACTCGGCACATGAAATCCATGTTTCCGAAAAAATGTCTTCATACTATTCAGATGAAACAAAGTCTTTTTTCCTAATTTAGAACTTCCTCGTAAATGATTATGAGTCATAACCGCTTCCGGATAATAGATTACGGGTCTGTTTAGTTTCCATGAACGTAAGCAAATATCTTCATCTTCCATATATAAGAAATAATCTAAATCAAAACCTCCAAGCTCTGCAAACATATCTCTTGATAGGAAAAATGCCGCACCTATAGCCCAATCTACGGCTTGTGTCTTGCTATAATCCAAGTTCCTGCACAAATATTTATCAACCTCTTTATCATCAACATTATCTTTCCCTTTTGTCCGTATTCGCGCCAACAGGATACTTAATGAAATAAATCCTCTTACTGAATATTGCAACGAACCATCAGGATTTAAAAGTTTAGGTACAACGATTCCCACGTCAGGATGACTTTCGGCAAAATCGAAAAGCTTGTCCAAGCTTCCGGGGTGCATCACGATGTCTGGATTGATTATTGCGATGTATTTACCAGTAGAGGCGAACACTCCTTTATTATTGTTTTCACCAAACCCTAATGGCTCAGTATTTACAATAACCTTCACTTGCGGATAATTTGCTTTAATGTATTCAACGCTGCCGTCTGTTGAGCAGTTGTCAACATATATCATCTCAAATGGAGTTTCGGGCTTGTTGTCTCCATACACAGAAGCCAACATCGGCTTTAGGTATGAAAGATGATTCATGCCTACAGTGATAATAGAAATTTGTGTCATGAAAAGAAAAATCTGATAAAGTATTGTATCTTTATACGAAATTCAAAATGTCAGCTCTCAATAATGCGCAGCTATATAGAATAAGTTTTCAACAAAAAACTTTGGTAAAAATATTAGCTCTTTAATAATTTAATATACGCATCTTGATATTTTTCTGACATACTTTGTGCCGTATAATGTTTTTGAAACAGATGTTGAATGTACTTTGAAGTCGATTCATAATCTAATTTCAGGATTTTATCAATCGCTGTCTTCAAATCTTCTATGTTGCGATTGTCAAATGTATATCCAATTGGACTTTCTGCCTTCTTTATCACTTCCCGATGCGATGGTATGTCTGAAAGAACACATGGAAGCCCGACAGTCATGCTTTCAAGCAATGTATTGGCCAATCCTTCCACATCTGACGCTGAGATATAGTAGTCGGCAGCAATAAGATAATCATAAACATTACTTTTAAAGCCAGGAATTAATATATTGTCATTCTCATGCATTTTTAATGTGCTATATAAAGCACCATCACCAAGCAAGATTATGCCAATATCTTTATTGTGAATTTCTTCAAACGCCCGTATAATCAGATCTGGATTTTTTTCTTGCGAAAAGCGTCCTACAAATATAAAATATTTCAAATCTGATTTTAGTCCTAATTGCTTGCGCAATTCTTGTTTCTGTTTAAGATCTCTTTTCCATATCGGTAATGAGCATCCGTTAGGTATTGCCAGCATTTTGAAATGCTGTTCATCCCAATAGCTTTGAGCCACACTCTCCGAGCAGGCGATTGGTAAGTCCATTCTTTTTGTAAAGAAATGGCTTAATGCTATTACGATGGTACCCTTTATCTTTCCATACATTACTTTTTGTTGAATGCCTGGATATATATGGACAGTTTCTACTTTTTTATATCGCTTGGATAGGAATGGCACTAGAAACATGGAACGTGGGCAATGCGTATGAAGAATGTCCGGGTCAATTTCTTTAACCTTTCTTCGAAGTGTCAGAAACATTGAAACCGGATTGAGGAATTTGTCGGGCGACATTTGTACAACTTTTATAGGTAATGCTTTGAATTCCTCTATTCTTGATATTTTCTGTTCAGGCACCATGGTGATGATGCTAACATCAAACCTGTTAAAATCCATGTAGCGAATGATATTATACAGGACATTTGGTGGGCCTTGATTACTTAAGGAGGAAATGACATAACAGAGTTTTATCTTTTTCATAAATATTTGTGTGTTAATATCGGAACAAAAGAAATCTGAATTTATGGTGTTTCTTATTTTGAAATGAAACGTTTGAGATGATTAAGTATGCCTAATTTATATATGACAGGCTTTAACCATTGAATACATTGTTTCTTGATGGATAACGGAAAATATTTTTTTATTAATTGTTCAAACGGTATATCTTGTGCATCTTTAAAAAATTGTTCTCTTTGTGGATTAGGTACAGTACATTGTGTTGCCATAATACCATCCAGTTTAATGGCTTTTTCTACGTCAGCTTTATTAAACCGAATAAAAGGTTTTGTTTCATTGAAAAGGTTTTCACCTTTTTCTGTATGTAATAATACCATAGTTGTGCCGCGGTCATCATCCATATCCTTGCTAAAGGCATTTACGTGCCAACAATCATATAAAGTGATGTCGGCGTTTCGCTGGATGGTTTTGAAATGGCATCTGAAGCACGATGGGCGACTATTCAAATCTTGGAAAAAAGTATATTTAAAGAACTGTATTGCACGGCTTTGATATTTTATCTTTCCATTTTTAAATCCTATGGCCATTGTAGAACCGGCATAGCCAAAATGTTTATTTCGAAAAGATACATAAGTTATAGGAGATTTTTCTTTTGCAGAGTGCCACGCCAAATATTTTTTCCATAACCCTGGACTTGGTGTGCCACGGCACACCAAGTCCAGGGTTATGAGATTATCATATTTCCGCTTTAAATAAGAATTTAATCCCTCCACTTGACATGGAGTTCCACTAAATAGTATTAAGCGACCTTCCTTTAAAAGTGATTTAATCTTGGAAAAAGTATTTCCCATGTCACTTTGTACATATTTTGAGCACCGAAGTTTTTTTAAATCATTTATTGTAGATACACTATCATGGCAAACATTGAAATCTTTATCAAAACATCCACCAAAAACAATTCCACCTTTATTTAATACAACTGTTGCGAATGCAGAAAATGCACCACCTGAGGCACTTTGCATCCTAATAGATTCATCTTTATTTTGTACGGCAAACGCCGATGTATTTCCATTATTTATGACTAAAGGTTTCATGAGTGGACAAACTTTGTCACACGCTCCACAATCTATACATAGATTTGTGTCAACGGTTGGATATAAAAATCCTTCCTTGTCAGGGCACATGGTTATGCAATGTTTGGGACAAACGGCATAACATGCGGAGCAACCAGAACAATCGGTTTTATCTTTAATTGTTATCATCTCTATTTGTCAATGCTTTATGCAGATATTCTCGACTTTTTTGTCGGAATGCTTCTATTTTTTTGTCAACTAAATCAAAATTAATCTCAGCCTTCAGGCAATCATCGATAGCTTGTGTTGCTTTAATATGATGTCCTTTAACATTCATCATTTCCAGTAAAGAAACCACACGTGAATTTGTAGAACCTTTTGAGGACGATTCAAATCTAGAGAATGTAAAGAAACGTTTATGGTACAACAAAGAAAAAATAGTCCCGTGGAACGAGTCTGTTAGTACAAACTCAGCGTTACTGATAAGGTTTACAAATTCGGCGGGACCGACATCAAAGGGCTTAATGTCAGCAAAATTAATGTCTGATAGAATAAGTTCATCCAAATGCTGAAGTGCAACCAACTTATAGCCGGTTTTGGCTTTGAATCTATTGGCAAAATCACGATGTTCAGGATTATTCCCTAAAAAATAACAGAAAATATATTTCTCATTAATAAAACGTTTTTCACCTTTCAGCCTATCCCACAGGTCTTTATTTACTAAAAGAGTTGGATCGCAGACCAATTCCGCATCTCTTCCGGTCAAGTCTTTTATAATTTCAACTCCGGTTTTCTCTCGTGTTGAAAGGCATTGTATTCTTTCAAGATATTGCTTGGTCTTCTTTATTTGTGAGTTAGGTATACTTGAAACGCCAAAACTTGAAGCGTATGAAATTCTGTATTTATCATCTTCTGTAAATAACAAGTTAAAAAAATCAGTTCCAATATTAATAGGGTTCCATACTTGGTCGCTTCCTATAATGAATGTATCATAATCCTGATTCGTGGTCAACAAATCTTTCCATCCAATATGATTAGGTGAAAACTTAAAATATTTCTTCTTGAAATTTTCAAACGCTTTCATTCTCAAGGAGAATGATTTTGCTATATCAGGATAAAAGAATCTGCAATAGATGTCACGATATACCACTCTCCATTTCATTAATACCAACTGAACGTTCATCAATCTACGTATTTGTCGAAGATCATTCTTTTTGGTATACAATATTATTTCATTGTTTACACCTATTTCATTAAGATATGTCTGAAGGGCATATGTCTGCAACAGACTACCATAATTTGGATTATGTACAGAAACAAGACCTATTTTACGCATTTTTATTGTTTTTATAAAATTGAATAAACAATTCTTTAGGAGTTTTTCTAGTTAATATTGCTTTAATTCCATTTAAATAAGCCCTACAAAAGATTTTTGACTTTTCATTTTTTCTAAACATGTAAAATATTTTCCACAATAAACTATAAATTGGGAGAAATATTAAAAGTATTAGTCTGACTGCAATTTTATGAAACAATGATTTTTGACCATAGAAAATTATTTCACCTTTAATTTGAGCCGGTTTTGTCGCATACATAGTTTTCGACCAACTCCCGCCACCTGTATGCGTTAGTCTTATCGTTGAATCGACATAGCATTTATATCCATTCTCATTTAAAACAGTGGAAAGTGCGATATCTTCAGGACAGAAATAATATCGTTCATCAAACCACCCAATATTTTTAAAAATATCGGTCTTAATTAAAAAACAAGCTCCCGAAATATTATATGTTTGAAATAAGCCCTTACCATTAGTATATTTCGATTTATTTTCATAAATGCCAACTAATTTCATCCAATACAACAAATATGTAAATAAATTATATTTCGGTTTTCCACACCTTTGAACTGAACCATCTACATTTAACGTCACAGGACTTATTATAGCAACATCATCATTTACTTTGTTAAAGTCTTCAACAAGATTATCAATAACATGATCGGAAAAATAAGTGTCATCATTTACTATAAAACAATATTTTCCGACAGCCTGTTTCAATGCAATATTATTATTCTCCGAGAAACCACGTAACTTGTCACTAATAATAATATTTATTGTAGGATAATCCGAACGAAGCTTTTGCAAGTTTTCATCTGAAAAAAGAAAAGCAACAACGAAGACCTCATAATTTACTGTCGTATTCTTTAAAATACTATTTAAACATGGATATAAATTTTTTAGATTGTTCATACAAACAATCACAATACTTACATCAATTGTTTTCATACATTCTCATTTGCATCAATTACCTCTTTTATAGCTTCTAAAAATGCAGTCCCATTTTTCAAGTCTGGTTCAAGATGATTTCCCTCTGCCCATTCATTCCATGCATTGATGAAAATAAAATTTTCTTCTTTAGAAAAAGGTTTGAATGAAGTATAAACATGTTCAAACCATTTTTTGAATGCCACTGGTGTATTATGAGTAAACGCAAAGAAATGTCCATTTACACGTCTTGGTGAATTATCCCATGATGGACACAAACTTGGATATCTTTTGTAATCTATATTTATTACCTGCTTACATTGATAATCCACATATTTCTTATAATTGACTATTTTATTGAAAAGTTCTTTGTGGAGACATCTTCTTGAAAGATTATAAAGAATGTTCGAATAACGTCCAAATTTTCCTAAATACATCGGTTGGAATTCCACTGCTGCATTTACGGTAGGAGTCATATACTTCTTATTACGTGACTCACCCGCTTCAAAATGACAAATATATAGTTCAAATCCATATTTACTTGCCTCTTTCTGCCATGTCTGAGCAGTCTTTTCAAAGTCAGGGAACAGATGGGCTTTATAGACACAAAACACAGGTTTCCCATTCACTCTTATATACCTTGGGTCTTTAAAATATGACAACAAATAATTAAAATGTTTGATGTCATCTTCTTCACTATAATGCTGTTCTATTAATGTTTTATTGAAACCTCCTGACCAGTTTCTTGACCAATTCTCATTTGCCCAACAAAGCATGAATGGAAAAGTTTCATCCTTATCCTTTAACATAGCCTCTACAGGCTTTTCCATTATGAGTTTTCCATTAAACCAATAATGGTAATAACAAAAGCCAAATATACCATACTGTTCTGCAAGTTTTTGTTGAGCAATGCGAGCTTCTTTTAATCTCAAATCATAAAAGCCTAAATCTGCAGGAATATGTGGTTGGTAATGCCTCCAAAATCTCGGTTTCGCTTTAGCTACATTACGCCACTCAGTAAAACCTTTACCCCACCATTCATCATTTTCAGGGAACGGATAAAACTGAGGGAGATGAATAGCTATTACTCGTTTATCTGCCATGTAAATATATGCTTTAATTAACTATAGATAAGTAGTAGAATTTTTATCTTATAGATCTTGTATAATGATTGTTTATTTTTTCGATTATCTGATCGATTTTGTCATTTGTAATATTATTAATCATTACAGTTTGAGCCTCACCATCAAGACCGTTTGAATCGAATGCTCCTTTAAATTTATAACTATATGCAAGACCAAAAACAGGAACATTGGTATAAATTGCAGCAAAGTTTGCATGCATTCTAGTTCCAATAAAATAACTCATTTGGCTAATGACATATTTTACTTGAGGAGATGTTAAATCTTTTTCAATTAGAAAAACATTTTTATTATTATTAATCTTATTGTACACATCTCTACATGCAAGTAAGTCATCGTTATCTTTACTTGGTTTAGACCATCTGTATGAGTGTGGTATCAAATATACATTGCATCCTTTTAATCTAAATAATTCAATTATTCTCATTATCAGAATAGGATACATATCAAACTGATTCTCTAAACCTTTAAAACAATTAAAATAAGCCAAGCCACTAATATTTATTCCTACAGCATTATTTTTTATATTAATATCCCATTTCTGAGGTTTCATATAAGCTGATAAGTCTTTTGTCCTTTCATATTTTATGTTTAACAATTTAAGCTCATTTTCGAATTTATTATCTCTGACAAAAACTTTATCTGCATATTTCAGAATTTTAATGGCTATTTCTTTATTATAATTTTTAGTGAAAGGTCCTATTGTCTGTGGAAGTATTACAAGCGGAACCTTAGCAGCCATAAATGGAATTGTTTGGTATAAACGGCTAATAAATAATCTATCTCCATAGATATCAGAGAACCCGTCACCTCCATAATCAGCAGCTTCATATTGAACCTGCCTCATCATCTTTCCGTATCTAGTAAATGGAAGTAGAATGCCAAATCTCATAAGGAGCCATTTCTCTATACCAAACACCGGTACAATGTAATACTTTCGCTTTACATTGTTTATGTCAACATCTTCTTTATATAGCCGTAAATGTTTTGCCTTAAATGGATTCCTATAATATTGAAAAACAATTAAATCTTGATCATCTCTCAGTAGGCCTCTTTCCATAAGAAATGATATTGCCCCATAACTTAATGCCGCATTTCCTCGATTTTCTTGGTTTATATCAAATCCTGAAATATCAACATATTTTTTATATTTCCTCATTTTTTCGTCTTAAAATCAAATTTATAACAACTTTTGTATGCTTACTAATAAAAATACAAAAACATCTAATTTAGAAAAGCGTGTTTTGACAATTCTTTACCCTATGAGAGTAAATAATTTTCATCTACTTTTATACATAAATTTTAACAAATGCATGAATTTTATATGAATATTCATAGAAAAAATACTTGATGTTACTATCTTACGATACCATTTAATATATATAATATCTGAAAGCTTTTTTATATATTTAATATTGTTTGTTACAAAAAATTCTTTCTGGATATTTGTATATTGAGCTTTTGCATACTCATCATAATTTGATTTAACTATATCAATAATTTTATCATTCTTAAGATTATTAAAAATTAAACGGCCTAATTCCGTATTAACCATAAATAAAGTATTACCTACATTATCATTTGATTTATATTCATCCAACCAAGGGTCTGCTAAAGAAATGTCGGCATTATGACCTGTATCTCGTTTACAGAAAAGACAGCGCTTAGGTCTAAATAATAGGGATTGATGAATTAATTTCCATGGATTCGTATAATTCTTATAAAAAATATTTTTTCCATTTTTTAATTTAATTTGAATACCACTTGGCCAACCATTACCACGATATTGCATGTTAACAATTTGTGTTTTATCAATCCCAATAAAACGATAATAACACCATGTGCCTTCTATTGTAGTTTGTCCTGAACAACAAAAAGACATTATAAAATGTGGAATTTTTTTTTCACTTAATAAATTTCTAATTATTGATACCTGGCATGGTGGACATGTCAAGACAATTCCCGATTTTACTTTTTCTATATTCTTTTTCAAAAATGTCGCAATATCAATATCTTGATATACACTACCACAAACATTTATTTCGTTTGGAGAAAAAATTAATTTGGGTTGATATGAACATTTTTTAGAATCATAAAATAAGGTTATACTTGTCTTAAATTCTGTCTTTGACAACAAATATCGTGTAATAGCAGAACCTATTCCACCTGAAGAAGCTTTCATACGTTCTTCAAAATTTGTTGAATGTCCAATATAGTAATCTAATGAATTATTTAATATTTCTGTCATTGAATAATACCTTGCATTAATTTCATCTTTATATAGAACCTTTGTATCGTATAATTTCTACTTACACATCTATTCTCATATCGATAAAAATATTTTATATCTGATTTTGGATTATTTTTAAAATAAACATCTGTTTTTTGCATCTTAGAACTCCAAATATCCCAACTTTTTGTAAAATAATGATTTATCTGTATTGTAGATTTATTTAATTTGTTTTTACCGCCTCCCCAAGTATGATCAACTATACACATATATCCAAATTGGTTTATTGCTGGAATAATAATTTTAATACCAAATAATTTACGATACATATATGTATGATGATGAACATACCAAGTATCAAAGTTTGCTATATCAAATCGGGTATTAATTATACATTTACCATGAGGACTTAAATTTTCCCAACAAGAATAATATTGTTCAATTACATTTTTTGTGTAATCATGTTTTAATTTTCCTCCAGTGCAAAACATTAACCAATGCAAATTGACTGCATGATATTTGCTAAAATCTTCCAACCAATCACCAATTGTATTGCTATATTTTGGGCAAATAAATTCATCTGCATCAAGGAATGAGATCCAATTCGTTTGATTTTTATATGTTTCAAAACAATGTTTATATGCCTTAAATTGAGCATTATTTTCAGGCCAATCAATTAAAGTAATAAAACCTTTATCAATATAAGGCTGAATAACTTCTAAATAATTATCATCAGAATTATTATTGTATAAATAAAAATGGCTAACACCTACAGTTATATGATAATCTAACCATTCTTTTAAGAATGGTGCTTCATTCTTAAAAATGAGACATAATGAAATGTTATATTTAAGTTTGCGTTTATCTTTAGTTCCAAATAACTCTATCCATCCTTTACAAATGATATTATAAAATAACATTTGAAAAAATGGAATTATTTCATCAAGAATATATCTCTTTATTTTCTTTATCACCATTTTACACATAGTTTTTTATTAATATTTATCCCATACAAAACCATATCCAAACATAGACGTTGTTAATATATTACCGAGAAAAGCAAACCATAAAAAGAATAATCCATATATTCCATATAAACAATATTTACTATTTTTATTAATATTCCCATTAACCATATATAATCCAATTAAAAAAGGAATAAATACAACCAGCCAATGATAAACTCGAGAAAACATTTCAATATCACCCCCAATTGCCTTGACTATTATTGCCACATAACTTAGATAAAAAAATACCCTATACTTTTTATTTAATCTTATAAATTTAAATCCATAATATATTATGGATGAATATGTCAAAAAGGTTATTGTTTGGTTAATCCTACTAATACCTGCCGCTTTATTTCCTAATACGACAGACATACTACCTTCGTCAGAAAACCATCTTTCAGCGTTATCTATATAATGTGCACCTTTTGAGTCTTCAGATAAATGGAGATTATTCCCAATCCAATCTGCAAACGTTGAAAGTTGTGAAATGTCCCAAAAGAAATATATGAATATAAACAATCCTATATATATATATATCATATTTCTTTTTTCAAGAACTTTGAATATTTTTTCTGGTAGAACTATTGTAAGAAGAAAAACAACTATTGCTATAATTCCTGAATAATGAATTAATATAATTGCAACCAGTGAATAAATCATTTTTTTCTTATCATTATTCAGATAGAAATAAATTGCATATAGTAAGAAGGATATAGCTATGTATTGTCTAATAATATTTTCAGAAGATTGAGTTAATAAAAAAAATGTAGGTAATACCCATATAGCACAATTGGGAATTTTCTTTAATATCATGAATACTCCACCAATTAATAAAGCAGAATATATAATAAACGCGACCCAAAATGGTAGACCTGAATAATAGAAAACATTACACCACAATTCATATAATGGCTCTGGATCAACCGTTTCTTCACCATTAGAAATACCCCCTGGATATTTTCCAAGTAGTGTAACGATATCGTCATAATAGTGTGGATAATCAGCGCCACGAAGCCATCTTAATCCTTGAATAAGAGAATAAAATGTTCCAGCAATCCAAGCATATTTTGTGAATTTCTTAGGACTATCATATGAAATGCCCCATCCACAATAGATAAGAATTCCCAATAAAAGAATTCTCAGAACCCAATAAATAACAGGATCCCCAACACCATAGCCTGCAAAAATATTCATTATTCTATTTTTAGATATTAGAGAACCAATTGTTTAATTTTTCTATCGTAAAAATTTGAGATAGTTTTAATGACTCTTTTTTCATTTTAAGAACCCTATCTTTATCTGAATTTAATGTTTCAATAGCATTAATAAATGAATCTACATTGTTTTCGCAAAAAATAGTGTTATTTTCATTACAATAATCTCTTATTGAGCCAACATTACTACAAATCATAGCTAATCCCATAGACAGAGATGTTGTAATAACATTACTACCAACAGTATCCTCCATTATATTTAATGATATATCTGCAATGTCCATCTGATTCTTAAGTTCATCTTCTGTTAAAAATCCTTTTAATTGGGCATTTGGTATATTTTCAAAATATTTATCTACCGGTTTTCGACCTCTACATATTATCCAATCAACATATGGAGTCATTTCACAAAGTTTAGCTAACATTGAATAGTTCCTTTGCATACCTCCCATCATTATTATTTTAAGTCGACTTCTCGAAACTTGTAGTTCTGTTTGCTTATGATAATAAGCAGAATCTACATAATGAAAACCTGTACTAATTTTGGCTTTAGGTATATTATTTTCCATGAAGTATTGCGATAATGAACTTCCTAAGGTAAGCATCTTGTCTATGGGAGGAGTCCAATCTTTAAGAATCTTAGGGTACCTATTTTTATCACTAAAATACGTCGGAGTCAAATGTGATAATGCAAAAAGTTTAACATTCGGAAATTTTCTCTTTATATAGTATGCTAATCTTTTCTGTGGAGTCGTAGGCATACAATATTCTAATAAAAAAATGGAATCTCTGTCTGTCAAATTATCAAACATATTTTTACATATTTTTTTATATTCATAAAAATATGTATGATATAGATAAAATTTTTGTTCTAGATTTATTATTTTATTGTATAATCTACTTGAACTATTTTTAAATTCTTTTGGGACTCCCTTAATTATTATTTCATAATCATTGGGGTACTTCATCTTAAGCATATTACACATATGAACCATACCAGCATGATTGCCATGTGTACTGGCCCAATCCTGTACAATTAAATATTTCATTAGTATCGCTTAATTTTTTGTATTATCTTATTATTAACTATTTTTCTTTCTTTTCGTGAAAGTCCACAAAAATAAATTGAAACTATAGTGGATAAAACACATATCGTACAAACAATGAAAAAAGCAGTAATCCCATGAGAAAAATAATTGTATGCTACTAGTGGCAATATAATAGATGTACCAACAACAAATATAATTTTTAATCCAACTTCTTTTAAATAAAGATTCAAAGGCATCCTTATCATTCTATGTATCATAATTATACTTAATATCTGAACTATTGACAATATTAATATATATACGACATATACAATTTCTGCTTCAGCCCCCAATCTTAATGCTATATATGATACAGGAAGTATAAGAAGCATCAATGTACCAGTCATTAATTGAAAGTTCCTGATTTTTCCGGTTGCCTGTTGGGCACAATACAATGGACCTCCTATTGAATCTATTGTTACTATAACCAATATTAATCGAACGAATGTAACAGTATGCTCAGGGACATCTTTTAACCATAAGGATAATATTATATTTGCTTCCAAAATAATCGGTAATGAAAGAAAAAACATTAGAAAAAACGAATATTTAGATCCTGCAAAAATTAATGTATATACTCTTTTTAAATCCTTCTCAGCATAACTTTTAATAATTTGCGGATTTAGAGCTGTTTGAAAGTTTCTACTAAAGCCCTGAACTGCATTTTGAACCTGGACAGCTATTCCTCTTGCCGCATTTACGACAGGGCCAAAAAATAGATTTAATAGAATATTTAGACCACTATTATATAAAGAATATGCAACTAACGTAAAACTCGACCACCCTGCAAATCCTGCGATTTCTTTAAAAAGTTTCTTGTCTAAAATTAAATTATATTGACATTCAGCAAAGTGTTTCTTACAATATATACCATATATTAGTCTTAAACTAATAGATAATATAAATAATAACACTGCAAACGTTATTAATTTATCAACAGGAGATATGAATAATGAATAACATATAATTAACTTCATTACAACCTCAAATATGCTTATATAAGCAAATGCTGACATCTTCTCATGTGCAATAATGGCAGCATTATATGGGACACTAATTAAGTTAACAGCAAAAGAGAAAATTGATAATTGTAGAACCCAATTTGCAGCATGTAACCTATTTTCAGGAATTATCATTTTATTGTTTAAGAACCAGACACCTGCAATCTCTGCTATGAAGATAATAAATACAGCCAATAAAATTTGTATTGATACTGCAGTTGAAAAAACCTTGTTTAATCTATCTTTATTATTTTTGCCTAATTCAAACGTTATAAAACGACTAATAGCAGTAGCTAATGAACCAGAGAATACAGAAAACATTGCAACAACACCGCCTACAACGTTATAAATGCCAAAATCCTCTACACCTAAAGATTGTAAATTTATACGGCTTGTAAAAAGGCTTATTATCATTATAAATAGCATTCGAATATACAATAGTATTGTATTCTTTGCTATTCGTTTATTATTCTGCACTGTATCAGACATGTATTTTATTTTTGAGTGCATCAAAAGATGCACTCTTTTATTTTACGTTATATATAATTTATAAATTATCTTCCTTTATACATACTCTCGTAATACTTCTGGTAGTCGCCTGAAGTAACGTTATCCATCCACTCCTGGTTGTCCAGATACCAGCGCACGGTCTTTTCTATGCCTTCCTCGAACTGCAGGCTAGGCTCCCAGCCGAGTTCGCGCTGCAGCTTGCGCGAGTCTATGGCATAGCGCATGTCGTGGCCCTTGCGGTCGGTTACGTAGGTTATCAGGTCCATGTCCTCGCCTTCCTTGCGGCCAAGCAGACGGTCTACGGTCTTTATCACAACCTTTATTATGTCGATGTTCTTCCACTCGTTGAAGCCGCCTATGTTGTAAGTGTCCGCCGTCTTGCCCTCGTGGAATATCAGGTCGATGGCACGGGCGTGGTCCTCTACATAGAGCCAGTCGCGCACGTTCTCGCCCTTGCCGTAAACCGGCAGCGGCTTGCGGTGGCGTATGTTGTTGATGAACAATGGTATCAGCTTCTCAGGGAACTGGTAAGGCCCGTAGTTGTTGGAGCAGTTGGTTACTATCGTAGGCATGCCGTAAGTGTCGTGGAACGCGCGTACGAAATGGTCAGAGCTTGCCTTTGAAGCAGAGTAAGGAGAGTGAGGATTATACTTAGTCTCCTCTGTGAAGAACTCGGTACCGTAGGCGTGGTGATGCTCCGAGCTTGCCTTTGTCGTAAACGGCGACTCTATGCCTTCGGGGTTTGTCAGTTCCAACGCGCCGTAAACCTCGTCGGTAGAGATGTGGTAGAAGCGCTTGCCCTCGTAGCCCTCGGGACGGCTCTCCCAGTATTCCTTGGCGGCCTGGAGCAGCGTCAGCGTGCCCATCACGTTGGTTTGGGCGAAGGTGAACGGGTCCTTTATAGAGCGGTCTACGTGGCTCTCGGCTGCAAGGTGGATTATGCCGTCCACGTTGTAGTCCTTCATCAGCTTCTGTATAGTCCCGTAATCGCAGATGTCGGCCTTGACGAACATGTAATTATCCTTGTCCTCCACGTCCTTCAGGTTGGCAAGGTTGCCGGCGTATGTCAGCTTGTCGAGGTTGATGATGCGGTACTCGGGATACTTGTTTACGAACAGGCGCACTACGTGGGAGCCGATGAAGCCAGCTCCGCCTGTGATGATTATGTTACGCTTGAATTCCATGACTTGTTTCTTTTTTATCAGTTTACTTTATAGTTTTCATGTTGTCCATACATATTTTAAGCGAGTCGGTCCAGTAAGGGACGCTTACTCCGAACACCTGCTTTATCTTTGTCTTGTCGAGCACGGAGTATGCAGGGCGTGTCACGGGGCTGGGGAACTCGTCGCTGTGGCAGGGCTGGATGTCGCAACCGGTGTTGCCTGCAAGTTCGGCTATCTTCTTCGTGAAGTCGTACCATGAGCATACGCCTTCGTTGCTGAAGTGGTAGACGCCAGTCTTGCTGTAGCCCGACTGCGGATTCTCAGCCGCATAGTCGGCAAGCACGGTCTTTATAACCACTGCCAGGTCGTAGGCGTAGGTCGGGGTGCCTGCCTGGTCGAACACCACGTTCAGCTTGGGCTTCGTGGCCGTCAGGTTGAGCATGGTCTTGACGAAGTTCTTTCCGAACTCGGAATACAGCCATGCGGTACGTATTATTACGTGGTCGCAGCTTACGGCCTCGATGTTCTGCTCGCCCTCGAGCTTGGTAGCGCCGTAGACTCCCGTCGGAGTGCCCTTCTGGTCCTCGCGGCACGGGGTGTTGTACGGGTCGCCGCCGAACACGTAGTCGGTCGAAATCTGAATGAGCAGGCCGCCTACTTCCTTCATGCCCCCGGCAAGTATCTTCGGAGCCTCGGCGTTGAGCTTACGGCAGAGAGCCTCGTCGCTCTCGGCCTTGTCCACGTTCGTATAGGCAGCGCAGTTGACTATGCAGCGCACGCCGTTTTCCTTCACGATGCGCCTTACTGCATCCGCGTCGGTTATGTCGAGCAGCGTGGTTTCGACGCCCTCGATGTTAACCACGTCGGTAAATATGTAATTGTCTGCGGTCTGTCCGCTTACTATGCGCATCTCGTTGCCAAGCTGGCCGTTTGCGCCGGTTACCAAAATATTCATTGTCCTGATTTTTTATTTTGGAATACTAAATTCATAATTGCAGGAATGAATGGCCTTGCGTATCGGATACATCAAAGTTCCGACACCACAGGGGCATTCTGATTCTTCACTCTTCGTTCTCCACTCTTCGTTCTTCACTCTTCACTTTTAACTTAAATGAACGGTGTCTCGAAGTCTTTGAGCAGCGGGTGCTTTGTATCCTTCTCGCTCAGCAGGGCCTTGCCGGTCGGTATGCGCCAGTCTATGCCCAGGCTGTCGTCAAGGATGTCATCCACTGTGTCATCATCCATATCACCGCCATATCCTGCGGCAACCATTCCGATAGCCTGCAATTTCCTGATTTTGGATGCAATGGCTGCATTGCGTGCCGCCGCTGCCAGTTCGTAAGGAAAGACTTCGTACAGGAGGTTGCAATAACGCAGCAGTTCGGGGAACCCGTCAGACTCGGTCAGGCATGCCGTCAGCATCTCTTCCTCCAACTTGCGCAACAGGTAACGACCTTTCAAACTTGGCAATTTGACCGCCAACGGCTTGCTCATCATCAGAAACAAGGCGTGCGAAACGATGATATGGTCTTCGTCAGGATGCAAGGCAAACATCCGTTCTTCCGGCTTGCAGGTTTTCTGCAATTCGGCTTCCATCCGGTCGAACATCTCCTTGCGCATCTCTTTTTGTGAATCTTGTTTCATTTTGAAAAGGGTCGTGTTTCAATCCCTAATGAGCCGAATGGAATAACAGCCGACAGGGGGAGGCTGAATGAGGCATTGGAACTCTTGTCTTCCGATGTTCTATCCGCATCCGAGGCTTCAACATGAGGATGCTCAAGTCTCATCTCTATCAGGATGGATTCAAAAGAATCTTCAAGGCCATGCTCTTTCAAGAAGCGGGTCATATACATAGCCAAGGCTGCTTCAGCATTTTCCGCTGCGTTTAAGGAACTGCCAATGAGTTCTTCCCAAGGAAGACCGGTAAATTTTTGAGCTACTGAGGGCAAATCATTTTCCATTAATGTCTGATGATGTAAAATGCGGTCGAATTCATCCGTTACGGATTGTACCGCCTGCCGGCTTTCCGTAGACAATGATACGATAGCCGGGCATCCGTGACAGGTGAATCGTTCGCCAAGCAGCAATCCGCTGAGGGTGAAAGGAATCCGCGACCTGCATACAGGGCATGTCAGAGTTTGTGGAATGTCCTTTAGCATAGAGACTGTAATCTTCTTATTTCAACCGGGTAGGAAGTGCAGTATGGTTACAATAGGTCGCTTATGCTTACGCTCTTGGTCATACTTTCCCACGAATGCCTTGCGACGGTAAGATTCAGCGGATAATCGAGTCCTATCTTTTCGCCCAATTTCTTCAGATTGTAATTAATGCGGTGCAGAATACCGTCATACTGTATCCATTGCTCGTGTGGGGATTTTGCCGTGATGACGGGGAAGAGGAGGGTCGAGCCTTTCCGCTTGTAGCGGTCGGCAATCTCCTGCATCGCCAGCTCCCAGGGAAGGGAGATTTCCTTGCCAGTGACGTGCTGGCGGTAAGTGAGCTGTCCGTTCTTGATATTCTTGCTTGTCAGGCGGAAGATGTCGTCGCTCCTCATGCCCTTGGTATAAACCGTGAACAGGAAGATGTCGCGAGCGAAGACGGTCATCTCTGATTCACCGCTCAGGTCAAGGTCGCGCAGACGTTTCACATCATCGAGCGTCAGGCCGTACCTGTATTTCTTGACGCGGTAGCTTACGTCCAGGCCCTCGAAAGGGTTGCAGTCAGCAGCAAGTCCGTCATTTACAGCAAGTTTATAGACACGCTTCAAATTCCGGATATAGAGGGAAATGGTGTTGCGTCCTAACTCTTGGTTCTTCAGCCAGGTGTGGTAGTTGCGCATCAGCAGGGCATCGAAGTCCTTGAAAGGCACTTCGTTCTTGCCTAAATAGTTGAGGAACTTCCTGAGATACTTTTTCAGTTTTATTGCCGCATCATAACGCCCCTCGTCCCGCAGCTTCTCAACGCGAGAATTGGTATAGGCGACAAAACCAAAACCAGTTACATTTTGGCTGTCAACGTGAACAGCTACCGTCTGTACATTCTTCTGTCTGTTGTTATCCATTTTTTATATTTTGTCTGTCTGTCAACTGCCAAAATAGATTACCCTGCCGTTCGGCCGACCTCCGAGAAAATCAAAAATGTTCGGCTCGTCGAAATGGATGCCCATATCGGCGTAATAGGCTTCCTCCGGATCTTCCGGAACGGTGTAAAGGTCATCATATAAGCACATCCGCTTGCCGAACGTGGTGGTGAAGGATGTGAGCTTCGCCGCATCCTGCTCTTTCTGCACGATGTCGTTCCAGTTGGTTTCGCCGTTCCATGTAGGCAGGGCTTCTTTATCAAGCCGGACTGCTGAACCGCTTATGTATGTTATATTATTGTATGTGACGAGTTGGACGGCAATATGACAGCCTTGTGCATTCTCAGGCATCGGCTGCGGAAGAATCACGTCACTGAACATACGTCCGTCCCTGTGGAGCAAGGTAAACGTGCGTTCGTCTTTCATTTCAATGACCGTATAAGTATCCAGTCGTTCGGAACGGATAGCATCGAGTATTTCTGCCGCTTCCTTCAGCAAAGTCTTTTCCTTTCCCTCTACAAAAGATGCTTCATAGCGGAACTGTTTGGCTATGGTATTTGCCAAAGAGTCGCCGCGCTTGTCATGCCAGTTGAAAGCAAGATCTGCCCACAGCATATTCTTGGCAGTTTGTTTATTTCCAACGAGCTGCATGAACATCGCCTTGCGGCAACGCAGGTCGGGAAAGACCTGCTGCAGGATTTTGTCCTCGCGCACAAACCATGCCAGCATTTCACTCAAACGGGAGAAATCACCTGACAGCACGCTTTCGACCATCCATTGCCGAAGGGCGCTATATTTTGCGTCCGCCACGGCTCTGCCCACGAGGTTGTGGACTTCAGAATCTGCATTGGCACTCATGTCAAATCCGTCGCACCAGCGGCTGTCCACATCGCCTACGCAGCGGTACCTGTATTCATAAACGCCGTCAATCCCGACGGCAACGGTATTCTCTATATAGAGCAGAAAGTGAAATATTTTATGATTGTCGAAACACTTCGCTTCCTGTCCGATAAGATGATACAGTCTGACGTACAGCTGATAAAAGAAAGCCACGTCACCATCCACGTTCATGGTGGGGTGATGGAGCTGCTTCCAACGGGAGGAGAATTGGATAAATGTAAGCATTTTATTTTAGGTAACAAGTTGACTCGTTGACTAGTTAACTAGTTAACAAGGTTTTAGATGCCATTAGTGAAACTATTCAGAACCTTGTTGCCTTGTCAACTGATACCTTGTCAACTTCAATTGTGCAGCCATACCGTCCGCAGGTACCTGCGCCATACGGCAAGGTGGTTGGTGGTGTTGATTTCCTTGCAGATGCGGACGCAGGTCTGTATCAGCTTGTCCTTTGCCGCATCCTTTGCCTGTGCTGAAGACCGGATGGTAAAGACATTCAACGTATCTTCACCGACCTTAAAGTCCTGCACGGCTTTTACGGCAGAATCCGCATCCGTCAATACCTTATATAATGTAGGCGCATAGTTGCGGAAAGACTCAATGAGCTTTTCCGTTTCCTTAAGTGTAATCTCGTTACGGACTTTCTGCACCTTACCGGAAACCAACTTCTCGTTGGCTTTTCCTGCCGTCAGGAAATATTCGCGAAGAAAATCGTCCCAGTTGGCGAAGAAAACGAGGTCGTCCTTTTCCTTCCTCATGCCGATGTGGGCATAATAGGCAGTGGTGACTTTCCCGTCCTCCTGCCTGCTGGGGTAATAGACCTCTTCGGTGATGTCCACCCTGCGGATGATTTCCGTGTAATCCTTATGTTGCAACTCCACTTCACCCTTGTCTTTTTCTATGACTATTCCCGATGTCGGCGTAAGGAGCGGGCGGAAAATGAGGCTTGGCCAGTTTTCCTTCACATATCCGGGCGTGTCATGCTCATAACGGGCAAGGTTTATCAGAAGTTCTGCCTCTTTGGTAGTCAGTTTGGCAAGACGGTCTGCCAATGCCTTTTCCCCTTGCTTCTGGAAATACTTGCAAAGAGCCTCCAACGACAGGTCGGCGGCAAGACGCTCCATCAGTTCATAAAACAGGGACTGTGTGCGTTCTCCGTAACCGCAGCCTTGCAGGATGCCGGTAAGCAGGTCAACGGCGCGTCCTTTCTCCGTGCCTATGGACAAACGGTCGCCCTCGGCATTGTGTAGTCGGACAACGTGGAGGTCGGATACATTGGGGTAAGTGACGGTCAGCCAGCTGCCCGGTATCAAGCCCTGAACGCGGAATACCAGTCCTTTTTTCTTGTGGAAGCGGCAAATGTAGCCTTCACATCCGGCAAGCGGACCGTCAACCACACGCACGATTTCGTTCGGCTCGTCCGTTTTCGCGTTAACCGCATAGTCGGTGTAAGGCCGTTCCAACACAATCACCTTGTCGGCATAGTTCTCGTTGTAGTCACGGAATGCACGCATCTGCGATTCGGGGATGGTGCAGACTGTGGCTTTCTCGTCCGGTGTGCACTTCCGGTTGTACCAAATATAAGCGTCGGAATTGTTGTCACGGAGAAACTCTACCAATGCATCTTGGGTGGCAAGCACGAACACGTAGCCGTTGAAAAAGGGCTGTTGCTGTTCATTGTCACCACGGCGCACATAGACCTTGGTATGCGTAGGGCAATAGACCTCCAGTATGTTCCGTATCTTGTCCTTTTCGCGCTCGATGAGCGAGCACAACTCTGGTTCATGTCCCGGTTTGGTGCAGACAAGAAACCAATGGTAATCTACACTGTTGAGTTTGTCAGGCACTGTGAGATAAATTAAGAATGATGAATGAAGAATAATGAAACAACGTTCGGCGTAAGCCAATGAAGATTGAAGAATGATGACTGTTTCGCTGTTATAACGAGCAAAAGATGTTTTGAGCTAAGTTATGAAGCATCGTTATGTTGTCATGCCGCATGGTAAACTCTTAATTCTTCACTCTTCATTCTTCATTCACGAAAAAGCGTTCTTTACGCTACCCCCATGGCAATCGCATGACGGCTAACTGATACCTCTCCGAATTTGAATCACCACGCTTTTCAAACATTTTCAAGACGTTTTTCAGGCGTTGTTTACAGCATTCTTTAGGTTTAGCGGCAGCATTCTGGAGTAAAAACTCAGCAACAATGGCCTGCCGTTGTTATGTGACGAGAAGAGCAAAGCGCAATGCGCTTTAACATTTTTACCTCCATATCACAAGTATTTAGTTTTCAATCAATTAAGTCTCTTCTATACCCACCGCTTTACTATTGCTGTATAATATGAAACGGCGGACACGTTGCAAAGGTAATAAAAAGATTTAATACAGAGCCATTTTATAGGCAGAAAATTTTAAAGATTCGGAATTTTAGTCGAACAAAAGCTGCATTTGTTCGACTAAAATGGGATTCCACACAAAAATACACATTGATAATCAGTCAGTTGCAAAAATCCGCCGTTTCATATTATACAGGTGTGAAATTTGTCGAACATTTCCGGTTATTATTTACGAAAAATTTTTCCTATCATTTTTCGGTTGGCTTTCACCACGCCCTCCATGTCGATGGAGGAAAGATAGATTTGTGTGGTCTTCAGACTTTCATGCCCCAAGCCTTTGCTGATGACGGACAGGCTGGTGCCCATGTCCCGCAGGATGCTGGCCCAGGTATGCCTCCCCGTATATGTCGTCAGGGATGCCTGTAACCCGACCATCGTGCCGATTTTCTTGAGGTAATAGTTCACCTTATGTTCCATCCGCTCGTATTGCTGCCGTTCCGTGCCGTCCGTTTTAGTGATAATGGGTAAGAGATACGGACTGCCTTTCGTCAGGTGGATGTAGTTGTCCACAATGTCCTGCATGACGGATTCCCAACCGACGGTCAGCTCCTGTCCGGTCTTCTTGCGGCTGTAGTGCAGCTGCCCGTTTCGGATGTCGTCTTTCTTCAAATAGGCAAGGTCCACAAACGAGATGCCCTGAAGGTAGACAATCAGCATGAAGAGGTCCCGTGCGAAGGCAATGGCAGAGCCTTCGGACAACTGAAGCTGCCTGATGGCACGCAATGAGCCTAACGGAATGGCGCGTTTGGCGGTCTTGGCAAAGCCGGTAAACACGTGGCGGAAAATATGCTTGTCGGTTGTCAGTCCGGTTTCGACCGCCTTGCGGTAGAGGGTGCGCAAGGTACGCAGGTAGCACGACGAGGAATTGCGCTTCACGCCCCGTCCTTTCAGCCATGCCTCGTACAGGTTCATGGTCTCCGCGTCCAGTGCGTCGATGGTTAGGTCCTCACCGTTGCGGAAACGGGAGAAGCTCATCAAGGCATCACGGTAGGTCTTGGCGGTACCTAATCGGCCGATGCGGAGCTTTTTCGCCACCATACCGTGGATGAAGCTGAACCAGGTCTGGCAGGGTGGCAGGAGACGGAATGCCGACACGATGTCGTCCGCCGTGTATTCCAGCATGGCCTGTTCCCTTTCCGTAATGAACGCGGCGATCCGCTTGCAGTCCCATCGTATCTTGGAGACAATCAGCTGCAGTTCCGCCTGCCGTTCCGGTGTGCCAATGATGCGGATGAACGAAGTCCGTTCGTCCCATTCTTCGGGTGTGATGTGGTAATCGGTATAAACTGCTCTCGTGCTTCTGCGGTGAGTCACTTGGAAATACATAGTGCCAGGCTTGCCTTCAGCGGTGGAAGGGCGGAATTTTAGTTTGAATGTTGCCATAATTTCTGATTTTTAGTTTGTTATTAAACTGAAAATACACAGTGTAACCATTGAAAAACTCCGTCATTCCGTGCCGTATTGTTTGCAGATGGTTTAGTCTTTTTCTACTTGTCATGGCTCAAACAACAGGGCGAGTTCCACCCGTCGGCGCCTTTCTATGCTTGGGATAACCCTGCCTTTCCATTTCCGAAAGGACACATATTCCTTATGGATGTCCCTGTTGCCGCGTTCCAGCTTGCGTATCAGTCTGCTTTTGGGAAGTTTCTCGTTTCCCAACAGACGGTACGGGCCTACCTGATAGGCAAGGCAGGCAAGCAGTGTCGAGTCACGACCGAAGCGGCGGAACATACGGCACAGCTTCCGCATATCGGCACGGAGCAGGCTGTCGCCCTGTGCGCGGCTTATCTTATGGGTCAGCCGTTCACCAGGCAATAATTTGTGCCCGTATCCAATGTAAGGCAGATGCTTACGGCTTCCATGCCAACCCTCGTAATGCTTGGTGCAAAATATGGCACGCTCGAACGGTGGCAATTCGTATATCCTCAGCCGCTTTCCTTTGTCGGAGGCTTGCGCTGTCAAGTTGAGTGAAAACAGGAACAGCAGGGATAAAACACATAAAACCAATCTCATCTTGCCCCTTTCTTGTTTACCACGTCCTTTATCATCTCCTTCACGTCCTGGCCCACTTTCACAAAATTCCGGTACAGGATGCGTTCCCTTTCTTCTTTCGATGGAAAAGTATAGAACTTGGGAAGCGGCACATACCCGTCTTCCTCTTTCTTAATCTCTTCCATGTCGAAGTCGGTCTTGCAGAAAAATTTCGAGGTCTTGAACTCTTCGGCTTCCTGTATATTCATGCTGCCGCCCCGTCCGGTCTTGGTCTTCACGAAGTCGCGTGCCACCTGTCCGCATATCCAGCCTGTAGGCAGGTCGCTTATCTTGGATGCCGGAACAAGGTTGTCCATGTTCTCGTTCAGGTTGATGCTGGTCTTGTCCCTGTCGATGGTCACGCCACGTTTCAGCTGTACCACCTTGCCAAAGATGTCGTTGCTCAGCCATTCAAGCGTTTCTTTAGAGCGGGCGGAGCCTGAAACCACGTTGCCCACTGTGGTGATAATCTTCTGCATACCCACTTTCCCGTAATCGGCTTCCAACTGCGGCAGTTCCTGAAAGCCCAATGCCACGCTCACTTTGTTGCTTCGTGCCGTTCCGATAAGTCGGTCTATCTTGTGAAAATACAGCGTGGGTAGCTCGTCCACGATGATACTTACGGGGATGTTCTTTCCCTGCCCTGTATTTACACGTGTCACAAGTCTGTTCAGTATCAGGGCGTTCAACGCCCCGATGATGCTCTCCATCTCCGGGTCGTTGGCTATCAGCAGGTAGCTGGGATTCTTCGGGTCACTCACCTTCAAATCGAAATCATCGCCGTCCTTGTGGAATATCCAGTACGATTCCTTGGTGGCAAGTCGGGAAGTATAGACACGCAGCGTACCGATCATGCCTTCCAACTGTTCCATAGCCTTGTTCTGGAATGCCGTCTGGAACGGGCCAAGCAGCGGTGCCACCTCGTTGTCGGTCTGTAATACCTCGAAGATGGTCTGGTAGCTCTCGTTCAGGAACGACAGGATGTGCGGCATATCCGAGTATTTACCCAACCAATAGGCAGGCTCCACAATATTACCGCCCTTGCGGTCGCGCACCACGCCCGTAGGTTTCCAGAACTTGGTCTCCTTGTCCTGCACTTTCTCCGCATACAGTTTGTTCCCGTCCTTGTCGTAAGGCTCCCGTTCGTAGTTCACGAAGAAGTAGATGCAGGCGGCCAAGAAGTTCACTGCCGAGGTCTGGAAGAACTGGTCGCTACCTCCGCCACCTTCTTTCTTGCCTTTCTGCAAAGACTCCAGCAATGTTTCCGCCGTTTCGCTGGCAGCGGCAAGGTTGGGGATGTACTTCGCCTGTATCGGGTTCACCCTGCGACTGTATTCCACATTCACAAAGTTGATAATATTGAATTTGCATCCTTTGGGCAGTTTGCCCAGCTTCTGGTTCTTTTTGTAATGGTAGTACAGCTTGGTCGCCAATGTAGGGAACTTATAATCGTAAACTACTAAGGCAAAGCCTTTTGCGGAATGTTGCCGGATGAACGGCTCGATGATGGAAAAGGTCTTTCCGCTACCCGGAGTGCCGACCACCCAAGTTCCCCTAAACGGATTGCTAATGTTCACCCATCCCTTGCGGAACTTGCCTTTGTAATAGTAACGCATGGGCACATTGACCGAGTATTTGTTCTCCACTAACTCCGTGCATTGTTCGAAGCTCTCGTTCTCCAGGTTGAAGCGGTCTTTCAGCAAACCTTCCTTCAGGTATTTGGAGATGTTGTCCAATGCCACGTGAACCAGTATCGTACCGACCACCGATGCCGCCATGTAGAGGATGACGTTTAGGCGCATGGAGTAAAGGCGGACATCCATTTCATACCCGAACAGCCACACCGCAAGCACCAACAGCCCAATGCCCGACACCAGCGGGTAAAGCACCTGCCTCCGTGCATCGAACTCCAAGTGTTTCTTGTTCCTCGTACCCACGCAGGTGATGCAGATAAGCAGGAAGGTGGCAATCTTGCTGTACACAAGGTTGCCGTCATGGTAGATGAGCCACGTCTTCATGCGGTCGTGCACGTCACACACGATGCCGTTCCAATAGTCGAACACAGCCGGGTTGAACGCATACATGAAAAACTCCAGCAGGACGGACACGTACACCACCGTCCGGAATATCTTGTAAGCGCCTTGCAGTTCCTTGCTTTCTTCCATCTCGTACTTTCCTTAATCCTTAATTATTCATTCATCATTCTTCATTATACAGAGTGACTATCGCCCTCACCTTGTGCCCTTGCAGTTTGGGCGTTTCCTGTATGGCACCGCTCCCCATCGAGAACAGCCAAGCTTTGGCGGTTTCCTGCCCCTCCACTTCGGTACTCGTCCAATACCAACATCCATCGGCTTCGTTCGACAGCGGGTCGCCGCCGCAAGCCTCTATGTAGGGATTTACAAACTCCTTGGCGGCATAGAGCAACCGCATCTGCGCCACCGAAGGTACGTAGGCACTCTGCCCGTACCGCCACATATCAAACACCTGCATGGCCATAGGTGAAGAAACATCGTCTGTGTCATACAAGGCAAAGGTATTCTCGTTTCCATCGTAAGTCGCCAAGTCGGCAGACGTTCCTTGCGCAATGCCCAAACTGTCAGCAAAGGCTTCCGGGGCAAGGTCGTGCAAATAGACCGCATAGCCTGTGCCATTTATTTCTTCATCGTGGTTCACATGGAACACCACGGCTATGGCTTCCTTGCCGGAACCCGCATAATCTTCGTAGCTTCGTGTCTTGCCGTCCGTGCAAAGTATATGTCCTACTTTCATCGAGGTGTCCAACGGGTCGTGATGCCCGTCACAGCCCACAAGGACGGCAACCAGCATTAGCACTACTGCCGCCCACGCTTTTCCTATCTTCTTCATCTTTCCTTTCATACCTTAATTATATATTCCGTAAAATTTGTCTGCTTCACGTGCCGGATTCTTCATTCTTAATTCTTCATTTTGTCGGTATCTTCACGCCGATGACAATGCCTGTCCGGAACAAATCTTCCCCTTTTATCATCAGGTCGCACTTGGCCTGCCAAAACAGCTTCCAGCCCTTGCGCAACGCATAGCTATGCTCATACCCCACATGGATGCCGCCCAGCACCTTGTCCCTATCCGAGCCCAGCGACCCGCCCAAGCGCAGGTTGCCGTGGTGATTACGGCTACGGAACACGCAGGGTTTGTAGGCAGCACCCACACCCCACGTATTGTAATGGTTCCAGAACAATTCGGGGCAGACGTGTCCGCAATCCTCACATTCGTCCCATTTCAGATAGACATTTCCGAAGAACTCCCACGCATGGTGGTAGTTCGTTTCGTACTCATAGCCGATGGTCAAGTCCATGCCCCTTTCATACAGCAATCCCGTTCCAATTAGTATTCTGCCATGCCGGTCATCAGCAAAGCCGGGCAGTATGGCTGCCAACAAGAAAACCAGTGCGACAAAGCCTTTTCGCACAGCCAAATTCTTAATTATTAATTCTGCATTCTTCATTTCCCTTACTCCTCCTGTAATAAGACCTCATTGAAACTGTCCGCGCAAAGCACGTCCTCATAGTCAATGTTCAGGGCGATAGTACGTCCTGAAATCTGTTTTTCGCTGACCTCGATAGTCAGTACCTTGTCATTGGGAAAAGTCATTTTCCTTACCACCAGTACATTGCGGTATCCGTGCAGGAACGATCCCTTTTGTTCCAGTTCCATTTCCGGCTTTAGCTCGATGACCTGTGAGTTGGTGGCTTTCGATACTTTCTTATCTGCCAGCTTGACGCGGATTTCGTCAATATCAAAGCGGATGTCCGTGCGGTTCTCAATGGAGAAGTCGATAAAGAAGTAGTCACCTACAGCGTAGATGTTGTTCAGTCGCATGGTCATCCGGTGCTGCCTGCGACTTACGTTCCGGTAGCGGGCAGGCGAAAGCCATACCTGACGGGCGAACCGGTACATGTCTTCGGTAGAAAGCGATACCGCCGGATTGTGGTAGGCGGTCATCTCTACCGGTTGTACCTCCTTGTCTGTCACGGCCTCCTGCAAACGGGTCGTATAAAGCAGTGCGTATTGTGTGCGGTAGCGTTCCGTTACAATGGTGACGATGGCAAGCACTTCGCCATCTTCATGTCCGGCCTCCTTTGGTTTCAGGCGGATGGTGTTGTTTATCGGCTGGTCACCCGCTATCTTGTCCGTGGAGATGTCCACGAAGCGGATAGGTTCAGTGGCGGTAATGACAGTCGTCACCTGCTCGTTCACTGTCAGCTGTTCCATTTCATTGTAGGTCTGCTGCGCCTTGGCCGCGTGTCCTGCCAGCAGTGCGGCAACGGCCAGGATTCCTGATGTCAGTTTCATCTTCTTATTGCTTATGGTTGTTGTGTCTAACGATTATTGTCCCTTTTATCCCTGCCGTTCACCAGATAGACGAACGTGCCGTATTTCAGCTTCGCCTTGTTCTTGCGCACGGCCTTTGACAAGGCGTTGCTCGTGCGCTGATAGGCGTTCTGTATGGCCTGCATTCCCCATTGGGCAAAGGTGTTCCCGGTATTTCCGTTGTTAATGCTCATCGTGCTGCCGAGGGCGTTGGATGCCACATCCTGCGTGGTTTCCCTGAAGGAACTACCGGGTACATAAAGCCCCTCCAACCCATCCGTATCGTAGAGGGAGAGGTTCACTTTCACCAATTCGTCCTCCACCAGCAAGCTCTTGATGCTCCCTTTCACGCGCTGGCTGCCGAAGCCGCTCATCGTGGCATACAGGTACGAGCCTTTGGTCACCACCTTGCCGTCTATCTCCACGTCGTCCAACAGGCGCAAGCGCACCCGTGAGCCTTCCACCGCCTTGATGTCCTCGTCGATGATGGCCTTTATCAAGCGGGGGTCCGGTTCGTTTTCGGCCAAGGTGTTGAAGTACTCCGAAGAGGTCTTCACTTTTTTTACCACTTGCTCGTTCTCGGCATTCTCGGCAAGCTCGTTCACGGCATTTTCGTTGATTTCCACCTTGCCGCCTATGGCGACACTGCCGGTGGGGGCGAGGTTCTCCGTGTCCGTGCTGTCCACGTCCTGCAATCCTTTTTGCCCTTGCTTTCTGGCTTCTGCCAGTGCCTTGTCCAACTCCGCCAAGGCCTCCTTGCGCCGTTGCTCGCTTCGCGCTAGGCGTTCTTCTTCGCTCAACGGTTGCACCCCGGTGGTGTCCGCCACCATCGCTTCGCCTCTTTCGGCGCTTTGCCGCAGGCGTTCCTGCATCTCACGCAAACGTTCCAGTTCCTCCGACCTTGCGGCTGCTTCCGAATCGAGCAGGGCAAGGTCTTCATCGCTATAGCGGGAATCGTAATCTTCTTTCTCTGTTTCATTGTTGTTCCGTTCAATGTTTTCTACAGCGGAATAGTCCTGTATCCGGCCGTAGGACTTAACCATGCTCTCATACTTGCCTCCGATACCGTCATCGCGCATCTGCGCCTCCGGCAATTCCGGGTTCAGGTACTCGGTGGTTTGTAGGGAAGTGGGCGATTCTGCTACCTCCGTGTCGAATATGTCAAACACTAAATACCCCGTCACCAGCAACAAAGGGTAGAGGATGGCCGGCAACACGTACTTGGGTTGTCTGAAGTTAATCCTGTCCGTCATCATGGTTCATAGGTTGTTTTTGTTTCAAAAGAATCTCCTGCCGTTCGGTGGCCGTGGCGTGCCTGCCATTGTCCGGTAATATGCATACCGATACCACGCGATACACATTAAGTGCCAGGCATCCCAATACGATGCCGAACACGATACCGAGAAACCACTTCGGATGCTTGCAGGCAAAGCGTTGCGCACGCCCTGCCATCTTGTCTATCCGCAGGAAACGTGCGGCTTTCCGTCCTGCCTCCACTTCCTTCTTATACCGTTTCTCATACTTCGGGTCGTCCTTGTCAGGCATCTTCTCTCCGAAAATCAGTTTCTTCCATCCCATAATCGTTATGTTTTTGAATTTGAATTGTCAATTATCAATTGTTAATTGGTTAGTAGTTGTTCTTCGCCCGTTGCTCAATGTCTTTGTTGAGCAAGGTACGCCAATTCACAATCAGCAGCCCATGCGGGTTGTTGTCCGTCCGTGGTACACGTTTCAGTTGTCCGGCTGTCACCAATTCACGCATCAGGATGCTGGTGCGCCGCTCAATGCGCTGCCGTCCATAATAGGTAAACTCCATCTTTTCCTTATCGAATTTGATGCTGTCGCAGAAAATGCTGAACACGGCACTCGTACCCATGATGTTGTTGTAGAATCCTTTTTCCTTCAAAGTGTTGTACTGAGCCAATCCCGTTTCATCCACTAAATACATCGCCTTCTCCATCGTGTACTGGATATACTTGTCGTCCGGTGCAAGGGTGAAGAAGTAGTGGTGGAACATTTCGACATGGCTGCGGGCTTCTACATCGAGCGTTTCTTCCATCGAGGTGCGCTGCACCAGTATCGGCACATTGCCGTCCAGCACATAGATTTTCTGCTGTGCATCGGCTACCATGCCCCTTGCCGTCCAAATGCTCGACAAACTGATGACCACGCATCCCACGATGACCGCCACACAGACAATCCCCACCAGTTTGATTTTGTTCTCTAAGTTTTTTATGACCATAATCTTAACAGTTATAATCGTCGTTCATTATTCTTCTTTTATCTCATCAACGAGTGCATAGCCCCGGTGGCCGACATTTTCGCCTGTTGCGCCACGCCCTCACCGAAGTTTCTCGTACTGAATGCCGTGTCACCCTCCGGTATCATCCATGCCGCAAGGTCTGGTACAAGGTTCAGGCATTTCAATGCCACGATGCTGGCCGCCATCAGGTAGCCCGCCGAGAAGAACGAGTTTTGCAAGTATGCCGCCATCGTTGTCTCGCTGGCGGTTATCGCCGTCAGGTTCTCCACCTGAATGCATAACACGATGTCAAACAGAAGCAGTACATAGAAGCCCACGAAGTACAACATCGCGCCATAAAAATGTACCGTTAAGTACCTTGTCATCCATTTCGCCCAAGCCCCTTCCCATTTGGGTAGCAGGCTGAAAGCCCATTGTATCGGGCCGAATATCGTCAGCATTCCAAGTAATATTTGCTGACAATAGATTGTAGCCCACCAACCGATTCTATATACAATCAAGGCGATGACCATCACGATTTTATCCAGACAGACGGTCGCCCCGCTCACCAAGGAGGTGAACCACAGGCGGCTGGCATCTTTCTCCATTTCCGTCACTTCTTCGACACCTGTCTGTTCCATAGTTGATTCCACCAACGCCGGGTCCATCGTGCCGGAACGGGCAATGTCGGCTTGTGCCTGAAGGCTGGTGTACATGGTATCACGCACATAAATGAGTTGCTGCACTTCCTCGAATTTGTCTGTAATCTGCAAGGCTTCCGCTTGGTAGAGGTCGTGGGTGTACGAGCCTATGGCGTTTGGGATATAGGACAGGAAGTCCAACACGCACCAACTGCTCCCGCTGTTGGTAATACCCGTGTCGGCGGGCGGATACCACCACGACATGATGACCGCCACCGCCAACGGCTTGAACAGTTTCATCACGTCCAATGGTTCTTTCTTCACCATCATCTTGTACGCCATGCCCGCCGCCATGATGATGGCGAACAGGGCAGCCAATGCCATGCACATCTGCAAGATCCACCAAAAGGGTCCCTGCGCCCCCGTAAAGGTGGCATCTGTCAGGAACTCGTTGGTCTGGAATATCACATCGTCAATCTCCTCTTCCAAGAGGTGGATGCCGAAATCCGAAAGTATATCGTCGTCCATGTCGTTAAGCTGTCATTTCGTTATCTATTGGGGATTTCTCCCGTTCCATCACCGGCAGGATGCCGTCCGCTTTCAGTTTTTCATAAATGAACATCCGTCCTTTCTGCGTCCATTGGGTGCGCATCACCGATTTGCCACTCTCCAAGGAAAGTGTGGCGCTATGCACATAGCCCTTGTCCTTGTAGGCGGCATACAAAATCCATTGCTTGTTGTCCTTGTACTGGATGCCTTTCTCGTGCAGAATGGCATTCATTTTCCGTCCCGACATTCCATAGTCTTGCGCAATTTGTGTAATGTCAAGTAGTCCTTTACATTGCAGCACGAGTTCCACGTAGCTTGTCCGCTTGCCCAGTTCCTCTATCTGCTCCTGTTGTTTGCCAATCAACTGCTTTTGCTCCTCATACTTGGCTTCCACTTCCAGACGGTTCTTCCGTTCCTCCTTGATGGCATTGGCCAAACCTATCAGGAAGTCCGGCTCTGTCACGACCCGTTGCAAGGCGGCATCGGTCAGATAGCCCCCGTGCTTGCGGATGCTCGGCAATACTTCCTCGCATACCCAATCCTGAAACTTCTCCGCTTCGGGCAGTTTGCTACGCATCACCAAGCGGTAAACATCCGCTTCCGCAATGTACTTGGTGGGTAACATAACCACCGTACCATACTGGTTTTCAGAGGGGGTTGTTAAAACAACAACCCCCTTGCAATGCATTCGGACAGCTTGTGGGGCATCTGAATACCCCAATGCCCTTGCCACATCGTTTCCTTTGAACAACACTTTCTCATTCTCCGTTTCTACGGTGTTGATGCTCCCGAACTGTGGGTGGCTAAACACCTGAATCGCGTTATCCTTGCTCATTGTCTTATATGTATTGGTTATTGAATTTTCTTATCCCTGCCATCGGTTTAATTCCCCTTTGCCCGCCAGCCGGCCTCCCGCCATCGGTTCATTGCCGCCATAGCTATTTGCGTCCGGCGGTCTTCTATGGTTGCCGAAGCCTCCAACAGTTCGGCGACTTTGGTGGAGCTGGCCAACCGCACCAAGTAGCGCACCAAGGTTTCATTCTTGCGGATAATGTCAGCATGGATGCGGAGGTACTGTTTCTTGCGTTCCGAATTGGGCATATAGGCATTGTGCATCGCCTTGACTGCACATTGGTACATCCGGTAGCAATCCTCCCAAAGCTCCCGCTCACGACTGCTGCCCCCGGCTTCCGTAATCCGCCGTATATTCCGCTCGAAGTTCTCCAAGGCAGCATTGACCTTTTCGCCCTCGGTCAACCAGGCCATGTCCAATGCACCGCCGCTTCGGTCGGCCACGTTCAACGCCTCAATCCGGGCACGTTGGGTCATGGCGGAATCCAATGCCTCGGCATCGTCAACCTGGTTGTACAGGTTGATACCCGCCGCCGTGCGGAAGCCCAATTTGTTCTTTGCCGCCGCGCTCTTTTGATAGGAGTTATGCAGCAGTTGGTAATAAAATGCCGGTGTCAATCCTCCCGACCCGATTTCAGCCACCGTTATCTGGTTCATCTTGGCAGCATCGTGGTTGTAGGTTACGCTTTGGGCAAGTGCCTTGGGTGCAAGGCCGAACATAGCCGCCCCAATACCTATTATTATATATACCGCTCGTTTCATTTCAATTTTCTCGTATTTGGTTTCTCGCATCTTGTTTTTCGTTTCCATGCCTCCATTCCCTTTCATCGGTTATACGGATTCAGCCCGGAATCCCTCCACCGCCGGAAAGCCTCGTTCGCTATCTGCGACTTGTCCTTGGCCAGATAAATGCTTTCTTTCCAATACCCCATGCGGAGTTGGATATACCGCCATGTTTCAAAGTAGGCTTTGTTCAAATGCCGCTCGATGTTGTCCAGTCCTTGGTTGATGCTTTCCAATACCAGCAGCAAGTCCGAGGTGGAGCAAGCCGCCGCACCGGTGGCATACAATACCAAGTCGCTCATCGAGCGGTAGAGTTGCTTGCCGTCTTCTGCAATCCTTTCCACACACCTTAGGCTGATGCCGATAATCAGTGTGTCATGAAGTTCCATCCTGTTCCGCTCCACCACTTTTGTATAATAGTCATTTAGTAAATCCTTGTAGTCCCCGACTCGGTCGCTCACGCTATTGTAGGTGGAATACACGTTGAGCGAGGTACGCAGCGACTGGTAGAGGATGTCAATGACATCAAAAGCCCTTGTGTACTTGTCCAAATCCACGTTCAGTTCCTTGAAGTCCACCGCTGCTTCGCTGCTGTATTCGTGCAGGAGTTGGTTGCTCAGTTCCAGTGTCGAACGGGCCAGTAACAGGCTTCGCTGTTGTTTGTGGTCATTTATATAGGCTTCCACTGAAACGATGTCAAAGTTCCATTGTGCCGACATCTCCAACGAAAACGCCGTCACCATCATCAGAAGGATGATATGCCTGATATTTCTTATAGCCAGCTTCATTCCGTTTCCTCCCTATTTTCATCCGTTTCCTCGTATTTCCCGTTGTAATCCACCGAGTGCAGACTGTTCGCCGCACCACGCAACCATCTGCGTCGGCATTCCTCCACCAGAGTAAGCCTGCGTCCCCGCTCCTCGTTGACAAAAGGCGCGACGTCCTTCAGCACGTCAATGATGCCGAGCTTGTAATTCATCATCTTCTCCAAGGCAACGAGGTCGGCGTAGATGTTTGTCAGCCGGGCTTCCACCTGACGGGCGATTTCCAGCCGGTCGGATGCCCACAGCAGGTGGTAGGTGTCCGTGGTCGTGTCTTCCTCCACCGGTTCCGATTTCACATATTCCGTGGTGATTTCACACGAAGGGTATTGCCGGGCAATCTCCGACAGGCGGTCATTGACCAACGTTGCCTTTTCCGACTCGCTCATGGCCGGATCAAGCTCGATGATGTCCACCACTTCCGTGTCCGAATACTCCGCCGTCAGTTCCCAGTTTATCTGCATGATGGCACGGTGTATTTTGATTCCCAAGAAATACTTGGGCTTGCGGGCAATGGACAGGGTGGCCTTGAAAGTGATGGTTCCGTTGATGTTCGGGGCGATGGCTTCCCGCAGGTAGCTGTAGCCGCTCCACCAGCCGTCACCCTGCCACGTCAGGCTATAGGCGTTCTTGCACTCCTGCATAATGGCGGGGATGCGGTAATAGTCATCCGTAGGCACGTCGTTCTCCGCCGCCGCTTCCTCCTTGGCTTGCGCCAGCTCCTCCTGCTTCTTCCGGATAGAGGACAGGTCGGATTCCAGCCGGGTGATTTCATCTTTGTTGCGGTTGTACTGTTGCCGCAAGGAGGCTGCTTCTTCCACCGTGGCCGATGCGATTTGTTTCACCAACTCGGCGTTCTCGGCTTCCAAGGCATCTATCTGCGACTGCAAGGCCGCCGCTTCCGCATTGTATTCGTTTTCCAGTTCGTCCAGACCGGACAAATCCAGTTCGTCATCCCCGGACACGGTAGTCTGCATGGCGCAGTCCTTGGAGTGGCTGTTCAGACTACCGCCGCAGGTGCGGCACTTGTATTGGGTGCTTCCGCTGCCCAATGTCACCCCGTCATGACAGGTCACGCTGACGATCACGCTCTCGCGACCTTGCAGCTTGGCTTCGTCCGTGGCCTGGTAATAGTGCTTGGCATCGCTGCCGATGACATAGGTGTATCCTTCCTCATTGTCGTTGAACTCCGACAACCGGGCGTTCAGCCCGGCCTTGAAAGCGTTCAAGTCCATCTTGTAGGAATCGAACACGTCTTCATACACCATTTCCTCGTGGTTCCAGCTTCTGGTTACTTTTATGCTGTAAGCGTATGCCTTCTGTATCAGATTACCGCCCCGGTTGATGTTGTAAACGGAACGATAATAGCTGATGTGGTACGTATAGCCGTCGTTTGACTGGTTCATCTGTTCCACCTGCGCCCTCGACCATCCGGCATACCGCTCTGAATTGCTGAGTATCTGCTCAGTCTGTGCGCTGTTGGGATAGAATCCTGCATCGGAAGTGTTGAACCGTGTCCACTCTCCGCCGTAAATTATGCTGTTGTCGTCCGTGGGCGGGGTGTAGTCGCACAGGGTTTCCGTGCCGGCATCCCTGCGGTAAATGTACCACCGTTGGGTGTAGTATTGCCCGACCGCTTCTTTCAGGTAGTCGCTTATCCACGAAGTCAGGTTGTAGTTGCCGGTCTGGAACAGGTTGGCCACTCCCTCCGGTCCTCCGACCATCGAGAGCAGCGTATTGCCCACGGAATGTTCCATTTGTCCGTACAGGTCGTAAGCATTCCCGGCCACTCGTGCAATGTCGCTTATCTTCCCGTTCAGCAGGTCATGAAAACTGCTCCCGCCCAGAATGGCATCCGAAAAATTGTCCGCCCCGGCCTGAGCCAGTCCTACCCCCATGTTATATAGGTTGTCAATGTCCGTTTTCAGGTTTTCCTTGGTGAAATTGTGCCGGATATTGCCCAGATCGTCGAAGAAGGCATCCCAGTCGATGCCGCCGCTTTCCGACAGTTTGAACAATGGAGCAAACTGCGGGGCGATTTCCAGGAACACTACGTCCCGGAACGACAATGTGTCGTTCGTCACCACCGATTCAAATTGCATACAGAGGGCCTTTACCTCGGCGCAGACTTTCATCAAGTAACTGCCCCAATACAGGGCTGTCTGCGGGGAATGGAGCATCTGGCCTGCCACTGTCCAGATTTTCGGCATAATCTTCGCACTTACGAGGTTATAGATGCGGCGGTAATAGTAGTTCTCTGTCCCGTCGCTCCAGACGCCCAGTTCCGTCAATGCCTTACGGTCGAGGTATTTTGACAGGAAGATACCCGCCGCGGCCACTTCCGCCGCGTTGTATTTGTCGAGTATGTCCTTCACCTGCTCGGTATAATAGGCTTCCGTGGTCGTTTCCGTGGCATAGGCTGCCGCCATCGCCGCCACGGTCTTCTTGTCGTAGTTGACACGCACGTACTGTGCTTCCGCCAAAATGACGGAAGCACAGGCGCATACCAATAGGACAAGAAGTCTTATCATAGATTATCAGGGCTTGATGTTTGTATTGTTCGGGTTGTTGCCCGGATTTTCATTCTTCCCTGTTTTCATGTCCCGGTCAAGGCAAAGCGAATACTCCCCAGAACACCATTGCTGGTCGGGGGCTTTGTAGGTGATGTAGCCGCGTTCCTGCAATTCCTCACTGGCAGTCAACACTCCCTTTACGCTGAATCCCCTTACTTTGCACAGCAGGCTGGCAGGATGCACATAGAACACGTCAGGTTTCTTCTCGTTCTCCCACACATAAATGAGGTAGAAGAACAACACGGTGGCCTCTTTCGAGAAGTTGCTGATTTCGTTGGCCTTCCAAAAGTCGTGGATGAATTTTTCTGCTTCCATAATGTCGATTATTTGTAGATGATTATTGTGTGATTACTGAATGGTTTTCCGACGGTTCCGTTCCAGATGCAGCACACGGCCTGCCTTGTTCACCTCCTGGGCGAACGCCAAGGACTTGTCGATGCCCGAAAGTTGCCAATCACGGCAATAGGCTTCAATGGCCTCCTGATGGCTGCATCCCAATTCCCGCTTGTAAAGTTTCAGGGCTTCCTTTTCAGCCCGCTCCGTAGTGTAGGTCATGTAGCATTCCCTCGGTTCTTCCACGCCGTACACCTCACTGGCCGTGCCACGACGTATGAACACCTCCCGGAAGAACGAGCGCCCCTCCTTGTTTTCCAAGCGGTTGATGGTGAATATCTTCTTGCACTCCACATCGGTCAGGCCGAGTATCGCCTTAATGCCGTCGAACCGCTCCCGGAACTTGCTTTGGTCGAGCAGCATCACCACATCGGAGTTGTTGATGATGGCCTCCTTCACGATTTCCGACCCGATGATGTCCTGTATCTCCTGCGTCACCACGCCAACGCTTGCCCAGAACTTGCGGGCGGTCTTGTACATGAACTTGATGTACTCGGCCATCAGCGGAGAGGCGATGGCTTTCCACGCTTCCTCAATCACCAAGACTTTGCGCTTCTTTTTCAGGCGCATTTTTTGCAGGAACACGTCCATGATGATGAGCGTCACGATGGGGAAAAGCAACGGGTCATCTTTTATCGCATCGATTTCGAAGACAATGAAAGTTTCATCGAACAGGGTGCCGTCCATTTCCTCGTTCAGCGTCTTTTCGTGGTTGCCGCCTCGGTAAAAGTCCTTCATCATGTAGCGGTAGGTGGAGAGGTCGATGCCCGCAAGGTTGTTCTCGTGGCAGATGTCGGGGATGCGTTGCACGGAGTATTCATAGAACGTGTTGAACGAAAGGCCCTCCACCTTCAGCTCCTTACGGCGGCGTTCTATCTCGTCGATCTCCCTTTCGATGCGGGCCAGCCGTTCCTCTTCCGTTTCCCTGCCATCACGAGAGTTGTTGCGGTCGTCCACCAGCAGGCTCTTGCGCAGGTCTTCCCGCTGGGGAGGGGTGAAGCCGTCAAAACCGTTGAAATAAACGTCATAGTATTCGGTGATTACTTGGTCGATGAGCCTGTCCTCCGTCTTGCTGACCGTGCCCTGGGAGCCTTTCCATATCAGTAGCACAAGGTTTTTCAGGAAACCGGTCTTTTCCACATTCAGTTCTTGGCGGTTGATGCGGAAAGGGTTCATGGTAATCGGCTTCTCCTCCGTATAACTGATGTACTTGCCGTTCAGGTATTCGCACAGTCCCTCGTAGGAGTTACCCGTATCGACCATCACCACGTCCGTGTTTTGTTCGTGCAGCTGGCGCACCACGCTGTTCATGTGGAACGATTTGCCGCTTCCGCTTGGCCCCAAACAAAAGAAATTGGAGTTGTCTGTCAGCTTATTGCGCCCTTCCTTGCCAGTGATGTCAATGGCCACGGGCACGCCTTGACGATCGGTATAGTATATCTTCAATGGGGTGTCCTCGCTGTGCTGGATACGCTCCTTGTACATCAGGCAGGCGGCTGCATCGCCGAGGGTGAGGAAGCGGTCGTAGTCCACGCTCATGCCGTAACAGTTGCCGGGAAACGAAGCCACGAACAGCTCCAGCTGGTTGTACGCCCGCTTGCTGATGTGGATGCCGAGCCTGCCGAAGCTGTTCTCCAAGTAGTTGGTGGGCTTCTGCAGGTCGGTGCCTTTGTCGCAGCACACCATGAGGTTGTAGTGCATATAGACAAGCTGCTTGCTCTCTCTTGCCACCACGTCCTGCACCCGCTTGATGTCCTCCACGGCCATCAGGTTCGAGGGGTTGGGTATGCTGGCATGGCGGTTCTTCTTCTTTTCCAGTGCGGCAAGCTCCTTCTTCTGGCCGGGCATGAAGATCATCTGGTTGTAAACCACCGTCCGTGCGTCGGGGATGCTGTCTATCATCGACACCAAGTCCACTGGCATCTCGGTGTTGTTCACTTCAATGTTGGTGAACGGGCGTACTAATGAGGGCAGGCCCGCGCTGTCCACATCGACAATGGAAAACACCTTGCATTTCCTGCCGCCCATCTCCACGCATTCCTCGCCCGCCTTGAAGCTGTCCATCGCCACGGGCTTGTCTGAGAAGTCCATCGTGAAGTAGTGGTCAACGTAAGTACTTGCTTCTGCCTTGTCCAGAAACTGGGTACGGATGCCTGCGTCGCGCAACTGGTCTTTCACCTTGCGTATCTTCACCAGGAAGTCCTTCCACCGTTTGTCATCATAGGAGAACAGGTTGCCCTTACGGTTCTCCTGCGTCACGGTCAGGTAGGTGCGGTTGTCGGTGTACTGTCTGCCTTTGAAATAGCGGAAATAGGATTCGCTCAGGAACTCGTGTCTGCCGTTGCCTGTTTCCTCGAAGCCCTGCCTCGTGAAGATGTCCTGCTTGTGCAGGGCATAGCCCTCGCCGAGTGTCTGGGCAAGGGCGGTGAATAAACGGGTATATTCATAGTAGCTGTCGATGTCAGCGGAGAACTTCTGCACCGGATTTTCGATGCGCAGGATGGCGGAGTATTCCCCGGTCTTGGTGTAGAGAATGCCGATGCCGTCTACGTCCTCAATGGAGAAATAGATTTCCCGGAACATACGTTTGCGCTTGCAGCCCGTGCCGAATGCCCGGACGGAGATGGCCATGCCCGCCAAAAGTGCCGTGAATGTCAATAGTACGTATAGTGTCATGGGGTCTTCTTCATTTTAGAATAGGTAGAAAAGTCGTAGTTTCGCCTGGGTATACCGCTTAGATAACCTTCCGGTCACGATGCCGTGGGAGAAGTCCATCAGATAGAAGGTCTCCTTGCCGCTTTCGGAGCAAGTGAGGTATTCGCCTTGCAAGGGGGGTATCAGGCCTTTCAGCGTGGAGGGCTTGGCACATTCCAGCAGGTAATAGAGCTTGGCCAATTCACCGAGTGAGGGCACATAACCGCCGGGATGCCGTGCCGTCTCTTGCAGCATGGTTCGCCTGCCCAAAGGAGAATTTCGCTTGGTTTGTCCATCGGCTTCCACCAGTCCTTGCGTGAGGGTTGCCCCATCAGTATAGCCCAAGGCGCAATCGCTCGAATAGGGCATTCCTGGCTTGTAGATGACCTTGTCATCCTCGCCGATGCCGGTGGTCGGATTGATAATGCCTTCTTTTCGTTTCCCGTCAATGGTCGGGAATCGCCTGCCGCTTGAAACGCCGTTTCCGGAGAATACGAACGATCCCGGACAATCAGATAAGGCAACCGCCTTGCCGTGCTTGCCGTCCGTTTCCATGACCACGGCCATGGAAAGAGTGTCACGCTTCGCCTGTATCGTCCCGTCCCTTTGCAGGTAATGCCCCGTTTGCACGGAATCAACCGGCATCATCCGGAATTTATACGCCAGGCTACGCTCCGGCTCCACCCAACTGCCGTTGATGGCCACGCCCTCGTTGCCTTTGCGGATGGAGAGGTGCGTCATGCTTCCTGCCGTTAAGGGTGGCAACATGGTACGCAACACATGGTCTTTGCCGTTGATGCGGATGATGATAGTAACGGAGCAGGCGGTTTCGGTCGGAATCAGGTAAAGGTCATGCTTCCTGCCGTTGTTCAGCAGGCAGTCCGTACTTCCTGCTTGTAGGCTGCCGTTGGCTTTTTTATCGAGCCATCTGCCTGTGTAAGGCTGATAGCCACCTTCAGTATAGATGTCATCCCCGATGAGGGTGATGCCGTCCAACCGGTCACGCAGGTCATCGCCCTCACAGACGATGCGTAGCAATGCCATGGAACTTTGCAGCCTGAATGTCGGTTGGATGGTAGTCCCGATGATGCGGCGGGTTTCCACTCCATAAAGGTTCTCATCGAACGGGGCGATCAGGCGGAGAGTATCGTTTGTCCCTAGTCCTTTTCGGAAAGGATAACAAACGCTGACGGTCGCCGTCGTGTCGGAAGTGAGTGCATGACGGTTTGCCGACACATACACGTCTCCCTTCCGGGTGAACATCGCTCCTGCTAATGCCTGCCTTTCTTCGGGTATGGCAGTGCTTACGTCCATATATACGCCAAGGTGGGGCCATGCAGGGGTTGTTGCCTCCATACCCTCAATGCAGACTTTAATTGGTTTGCGGGCTTTTTGCCACTCCATGCGTGTTTTCTCGCCCGATTCGATGGCGGCAACCGTGGGCTTGGGTTGCCTCTCTCCGCCGCAGGAGGCGAGCAGCAGCCCGATACATATCATTAGAAAGACTTGCATCCGTTCGTTGTTTTGTATGGTTATTTAATCATTTCCGTATTTGCTGTTTTTATGGAGTAATATCATATCCCGCATCAAGGCCGCTTTAATCTTGGCATGGGCGTTTACAGTCCTTTGGAGCGGGCATAGACAAACACACCTTTGTCGTTCTTCTTGCTGTGAAGCCCCTTGCGCTGTTTGAGCAGGATGAGTGCCGCGCCGCAGCCAAGTGCGGCCACCAAGACTATCAGCCCGGCAAAGAAACCGGAGAGGCAGTAAGCCACGATGAATCCGACAATGGCACCACCGATGGCCCCTGCCGCCCAGTAGATGTACCTTCCCTGAATCCCCATGAATTCAAGAGGCCGTTGCAGCCCCTTGAACATGGGGTATTCCAAAGGACGGGTGTCACCGTGCATTCCGGGCATGGCTTAGCTGGTGATGCCGAAGAACAACGGGAGTGCCTGGGCTGCTGCCACAAGGAAGATACAAGCACCCACAATCATCATGATGGACTTCTTGACATCCTGTTCCTCGTTGTTCATCTTGATGTACACGCTGATGGCTCCCACGATGGCCACGACACCGGCGATGGCGTAACACAGCTTCACCACGTAAGGCACGTACTTGGCGATTTCGGTCGTCACCGTGCCGAGGGCGGTGGTGCCCGCCGTATAGTCGCCGGCGGCGTTCTGGGCGAGTGCTGCTGTGGTGCCTGCTAGCAGCATGAGAGAGAGCATTTTCAATCTCCCGGAAGGGCAAAGTCCCTTCATCCACTTTCTGATTTTTCCTTTAAACATTCTTTTTACCTTAAAAATTAAACACTATGTGAATTGTCTCGTTTCTTCCTGTCATACCCGGTAGCCGAAGAACGCCGGGAACACGATGGATGCGCCGATGATGAACAGGCAAGCACCGACTACCATCATTATCTCCCTCGTGATGCCTTCCTCCCTCGTATTCATTTTGATGTAGATTTGCAGGCTGGCATAGATGGCGACGATGGCGGCAATGGCGTAGAGCAGGTAGAGCACATACAGCATCATGGTCACCACGTAATCATGCATAAGAGCCAATGCGTCAGCACCCCAGCTATAATCCACGCCACCGCATTTGGCCGAGGCTGGCAAAGCCGTGCACACGCCAAACAACAAGCCTGTCCACCTGCGCATCTTACAACTCATTTCTTGTTATCTTCATGGGGGTTTTGAACAGGGTCTCCCGCCTGCCCTCCAACAATTCGTGGAGTTCGGGAGCGGTCACGCCGTTCTCGCTCGTTATCTCGGCTTCATACAGGGCCGACTGGATGCGGTCCGCTTTTTCTTCGGCTGCACTCCGTGGCTCTTCGGTCGGCTGCCCGGCAGCATTTTCTTCCTCACTTTTTATCGGGTCGGCCGACGTATCTCCTGAACTGCCCACATGGAAGCTGTCACCTGATTCGCTGACTTGCACGGATTCCTCTTCCTCCATGCCTTCCAAGTCAAACACCTCCTCGGTAGAGTTTGTGCGTCCTTTTTTGCCCTGCAAGTCCTTGGCAATGACCACCGCATAATAAATAGCGTAGGCTATTGTCAGCACGAAGGCAAATATCATAAATGGACTCATTGCTTTGTCTGGTTTATAGGTTTACAATCTCGTTTTGCCTGCAAAAGAATAATGGAAAAGCCGTCTTGCGAAACCTCAGACTGAAATACTGTGCTGCTTTAACTTGATTTTTCTTCGGACGGAGAAATCATACTGTCAATCATACTTTGACAACCTTGCTAAAGGCAGTTATACCTGCTTCGGCTGTTCTGTTGTACTTGCCTGACCATCGAAGTATATCTTCTCCGGGCAACGAAACGCACTGGCTGTCCACGGCCGTTGTTTTTCCTGTGCGAAGGTAAGGCGGTCGGGAAGCTGCAAGGCGCAGTTCCGGGAGGGCGGCCAGCTTCCTCCTTGCATTCGTTCCCTCCTTTCCGCCTTGGCTCTTGCACGTAAAAACAAGTCCCTTTGGACGGGTAAAAGCCCGACGGCAGGGAAGGAAGAAGAAGTCTAACATTAAATTATCAAAACGATGAAACAGATTATTTGGTCAAACGACAGCTTTATGGACGACGAGGCACGGGAGTATTACCAAGACTGCCAACGCGAGTTCTTGGAGGATGACAGCTATGTGGTTACGGATGAGGAATGGGAGGATGTGGTCAACGGCTGGCTCAGTGACGAGCGGCTCAACTTGAATAAAGAAGTGGACGGCGTTATCATTGCGTTTGGCGACTTGGGCTTGTGGCGCGGACGCAGACAGGGCTATAAAATCTTGGGCAGCAACGTCGCCGACATACTGCGTTCATCCTGTTTTGACGTGGAATGGTATGGTGACGGCTACAATATCCGCAGCCGCATGGCGCACCACGACGGCACGAACTATGTGCTTTACCGGGTGGCGAAAAGCCGGGAGAATGCCGAACGGATAGCCGACAAAATCTACAACCTTGAGATTGACGAGAAAGGCTTCCGCAAGCTCACACATTCTCTCTATCCCTACGTTGCCGATGTCTACGGCTGGAAAGTCAGGTGGCGTAAACCGGCATAAGGACTGAAAACAAGGAAGGACAGCCGTTCCCCGATGTGATAGGGCGGTTGTCCTTCCTTGCGATAATTGGCAAGCCAAAGCTTGCTTATACCTTTTATTATTTGTCTAACCTGTTATAAGCAGCTTGCTGATAAACTACTCTACAACAAGAAGTGCTTCAAGCTTTGCCGCTTCGTCTTTCAATTTTTGGGGATTCTGTTTTGCCAACTTAGCAAGATTAACAAGTTTCCATTTAACAGACGGGTAATCTTTGAAGTATTCAAACTCATACCCATTCCATTTCGGTTCGCCAAGTTCGAAACTGACCAAAAATCTCTTGTCATCATCAGTCATCAACCGGTTGACTTCGGTTATCAGTTTAGTCCTTGTTCCCTCAAATTCCTCGTATGTGAAAGGAATGTCCGTCATGCCATCAAATTGGTTTACCATTGCCTCACGTTGGTCTATAAGCCGCGGGGAAAACGATTCATGGATAGGACGGTCGCTGCCAAGCAAGTTAAAGATAAGTCCTTCCCTGCAATCTGCCATCGGCAAATCCATATATTTCACATCAAACAGGTCACGGGGATGTTGCCGGGAAAGAGCCGCCGCAATCTTCCCGCCGTATAGCTGTGTCAGTGGAACTATGTCAGCCTCGCAGTAGAGTCCGAACTCCTCTTGTGCCTTGTCGCTCAGTGGCATGGTTAATGCTTCGCCACCGACAAGACCTCTCTTGGTCTGGTTCACCTCCACCTTGACTTGTTTGCCCCGGTATTCGCAAAGTAGTTTGCAGATGTCGTACTTAGGCACGATGTGCATCCCTTTGAAAGCCTTTTCAGCTTTCTCTTTGATGGATTTCAAGTGCAGGTTGATGTCTTCCAAACTTTGGTTTCTGTCTGCTAATGGAGTATATGTCAGGTCTATATCAACCGAATAGCGAGGTAAGTTCTTAAGAAATAGGTTGATGGCAGTGCCACCATGCACGGCAAATACGCCCTCTTCCATGACAATTGGCATCAGTCGCAACAGAAGTTCCACTTTCTGAGCGTATATCTGTGTATTGGCGTTGTTTCTATTCATATTCAGCAAGTTCTTTGGGTATGGTCATATTATATTTTGCGATGTATTTTCCAGTGGGCACTATCATATATCGTGATGTGCCCAATGTTACAGAATCAAGTTTTAGAGCCTTGAACCAAGGGTGGGCCGCTTTTTCTGCCATATAGACAAACAGTCGTTTTACCTTTTGCGAAGTGCATGATTCAAGCAACGATTGCACCAGTTTAGGGCGAAGCGTGGTCAGGCTCTCCATGATGTAATACATATCCAGCAAGGAGGAAGCTGCATCTGGCAGATGAAGACATTCCAAGAATGCCCTTTCAGGGGAAGAAACGAGCAAACTGTTACTTTCAACAACCATTGGTTCGACTGCCTTCAAGTCTGTTCCAAGGAAAGAGGTTGTCATGTACTTGACAGCCATGTCCCAATTCCCTTGAACAATCCATAAGGGCAGTTTGTTTTCCTTGTCGGTAAACAGGTAGGCTTTAGGTTTGCCGAGGGAAAGATAATGTGAATACCCCCTTAATTCCAAAGCGGTATAAGCGCCCACGATGCACTGTTTACCAAGTTGCGAATTGTAAGCCGCCACCGTTTGCAGCAATGTGGGCGATTTGCCTTTCAAAGCATAAACGCCTTTGGATATACGAGTGAGCCAACCCCTCTTCATGTACGAATGTTGCTCCTTGGAGTTAAGTCCCTGTTTCGTGAGCCAATTCCCGAAAAACAATGAACTATTTGGATGCGATTCCAATATTTGCTGTATTTTTGTTGCCATATTCGCCTTTATTATGAATTTGACGATATTTCCCATGCAAAAATACTGCATCCATCCCGAACTGCCAAATATTCCATGGCAATTCTTTGTGATTCTTGCGGAATATTTTCATTCAAATTCGCATAAATAAGGAATTGCAGACTCTGTAATAAGCAAATCCGTATTATTACGGCATCTTTTTCTTACCAACAAGGATGTCATTGAGGTCTTTGTAGAGCGGGTAGGTTTCCATCATGTCATGCACGGCATCGCCTTTGATTTCCCGTAGCATGTCCACCACACGCCGTCCGGCATCGTCATTGTCGAGATAGCAATAGATGTGCTTGTAGGTTTTCAGCCGTGACAATGCCTTGGGCAAGTTGTTTGCCAAGTTCAACACCAACAGGTCTGCGCCATAACAGGGTACGGACAACCGTTCCCGTTTCCGCAAGGTCAGAAAGGACAAATAGTCCATGAACCCTTCGAACAGGCATACGCAGTCTGTTTGTCCTTGGGAAATGAATGACACCGCTTTCGGAGCAATGCACCCCTTATAATAGGGATTGCGTATCTCGTAGCCTCCCGCCTCGTTGGGGAATGCAATGGCATAGTAACTATTTCCATGGCAGGTGTAATGCGCTTCCCAACATTCTTGACTGGCTATTTCCATATCTATGCCTCGTTTGGAAAGGTAGGAAAGCAATGGTAAGGATTCCAACAATTCCAACCGCAGGTTTTGGAATACGGTTGCTTTCAGTTGCGTCCTATCAGGAGCTGATTGTTGCGGATGCGGAACGAATGTCCGTATCCTGAGAGGTGCAGCAGGAGCAGCCTGCTCAATCATTTTTAATATTTTAGGAATGTTGTGGGTGCGGTACACCAATACCGCAAGGTCGATAATGTCGCCGCTCTTGGCTGTAGCGAAGTCATACCATATATTGCGGTTCTTGTTTACTTTGAAGGACAGATCTTCGTCCTCTCGGTATGGTGCGTAGTACCATGCGTAACATGATGTTACCTTGACCGGATAAATCCCTATTGCCAATAAAAAATCCACAATTGGAATTTGTCGGATCAATTTAATGTTCATCCGCTTTATGATAGGCATTTCTGTTCAATTTTAGATTTCCATCGCTAATTCAATGCTTCTTTTGTTACTGCACAACCAACTGTCGAGCTCTTTTCGGTTAAAGAATATCAACTTTCCATGGGGCTTATAATGAGGAACTTCTTTTCCATTCAACAGTTTATATAATTGACTGCTTGAAAGTCCTGTATAAAGGCAGGCTTCCTTAAAGTTTAAGGTTTCCTTTGAATAAGAAAGCATCCGTTCTAACCTGTCTATCTGTGACTGTATGGCACATAATCTTAAGAAACAAGAAGAACAATTTGGTGAATTTGTATGACTTTTGCTTTGTCCCATAATTTCAAATTCTTAAATATTACAGAGTTTACCTGCAATATAATTATTGTACGTATTTTGGCTGATTATTCCATTAGATTTCATGTATTGAATATAATTTTTTGATGTACGCTCTTTGACATCCAACATCTCACACAACAATTCTGATAATTCACTGTATGACAGGGATTTTCTTGTGTAGAATATTTCTTTGGCAACATTGATTAAATCGTTGCGTTTACGACGCTCCTTATCTTCAACGGGTTTTTCTCCTGCAAAAATGTGCATGTCTTTATCCGTATCCCACGAGAACTGCAACAAAGGAACATCCAGTGGGCTTCCATCACGTACTTTTATAGCCTTCACTACCGAATAAACAGGATTATCATCTTTCTCTATGGAAATAATTGCAGCTGCCTTACGTTGGAGTTCCGATCCGATATGCCCTCGTAATTTGATCCCGTTCGGTACAAAATGCAACACACAGATAATACAGGTGCGGTAGATGCCTGCTAAACGATAAAGCTCGTCTACAATGGCGACGCTCTCAGCTTCGTCGTTTGCAGAACGTATCAGATCAGCTATGCCATCAATGACCACAAGGTGGATACCACCGAACCTATGGTAATACAAATCCATACTATCCCTTATTATATCCAACCGTTCTTTTCTGGAAAGAGAGGCAAGATAGAATGAATGATAACTGTCGGGCATATGGGACAAACCACTTCTTTTCAAGGTTTTTGTCATATTCTTATATAGCTGGTATTCTGATTGTTCCGTGTCATAATGCAGGATTGCTTTGTGCTTGAAATTCGGAGTGATGTCAAGTCCCAATGTGTCAATCTCAGAATATTCGTCTACCTCTATCAGGGTTCCTGCAATGATCGCTGAAATAAAATTGCTTTTGCCTGTACCTTCTCCACCCGTAACGCATAATAGATTGTCATAGGTACCAAGTGGAACATTGTTGACTGAGACTACAGTTTTTGAATTTTGCGGGGGATTGTTATAATCCATTTCACATGATTTTATTAGCATGAGTGTATTTGAATAATATTTTTCAAGCGCACCCGTTATTAATGCCTGGAGGTCTGATTTTGTTTTGCCGGATGCGAAAAAATCTGAAATGTCTTTCTCCTTTTTAGTTCCGGGTAAAGGCAGTTCGATCCTTATGACATTATGCCCTGATAATGTTGAGCATTGTCGCAAAGATTCTCTTTTACCCGTTTCGTCAGAATCATACAAGAATATGATATGCCTGAACTTTCTCTCTAACATTTCTATGATTTGTATAGGTATTGTAGCTGTTTCACTATTGAAGCACAAAGCATGGAATCCCTTCGCATACAAAGACATTACATCTTTCTCACCACCCGTAATAAAAACGATGTCACCTTTATTGGGCAATTGTTCAAAGCCAAAGCAATAGGTATCTGGCATTTCTCCGCCATATAGGAAACGGTATTTCTTGTTCATTGGGCGGTATATCTTGACGTACCCTAATCCCTTATATGCAAAAACAGGGTCTATTTCGGAACTTTTGATTTTGAAAGGTTCGTTATTCCTGTTCACGCTTTTGAATACATTGACCGATGATACATGAAAAGTGTCCAAAACAACTTTAGTAATGCCGTATTGTTGCCAATATTCCAATTCGGAACATGTGAAGGTCTTCTCTACAATTTCATATATTGGGACGTCCACCTCAATGATTTGTATCGTGGCTTCTTTATTACGCCTTATCGGATGAAGGGATTGTTTTGAATCTGTAACAACATCCAGATGAAGGTCTTTTGCTATCAGATTAATTATACTTACAAAGTCCGTCTTTAAATTCATCCCTTTCAATGTAGCCACAAACCAAAAACAATCTCCGGAATAGCCTTCATTGCCAAAGTCTTTCATCTTAAACATCATCGAATGCTTGTCAAAATAGATGTTACACGAAGCGTTTTTATCTTCATATAGGGGATTCCTAAAGTTTTTTCCGGGCTTGAAGGGCATTCCTAAATAGTATTTGAATACATCCAACCCTCGGTTAGTCCTCTCAAGTATCTCGTCTTTGCTTATCATTTCGTTTTATCTTTAGTGACATAGCCGTTCAGAATCACATTGTCTTTAAACTCCATGAGCCTTTTCAAGGCTTCTTCTTTAGGCGTAGCTGGAACCTTGACTTGGTAACATTTTATGGCGACGAAAAGAGATTTGTAGTAATATCTCACATCACCCGAATTAGCGTAGTGATACTTTACCAACCCGTTTTTCCGCCACCTGTACAGGGTGGATTCTGATATTCGCAAGACCTCCATTACATCTTTGCTGCTCATTTCCAAAGCATCGTCAATATCCTTGTTCAACTCCACAGTTCGCTCAATATAGCTTTCTATTCTATCCAATTGCTCTTTCAATTTCAGAAAGGCTGCACTGTCAATTGTGATAACTTCCATATTTATAAGTTTTTATTATTTCTTTTGCATGGAAACTAGAACTTTTTCCAATTTTTGTAGCTCTTCAATGCGTTGTACACCTATCTGAATAGTCACAGAATAAGTGTAGGCTGTGGGGCTTGCATCTCCTGCAAATAATTCAGCAATGGACATCTCCAACACTTTGCAATACTTTTCTATAATGCATAGTTTTACATTGCCTGCATCGCTCTCAACCCTGGATACAGTCGAAGGCGAAACATCCAGTTGTTCAGCCACATACTCTTGCGAATAGTTCTTTTCTTCACGTTTCCTTTTCAGTTTTGCACCGATATTGTCCATATTTTACAAATTTAGTGGCACCTGCAATTGGTTGTATTGCACAATATGCAAACATTTGCAGAGTACGCACCAAACCTTTCAACAGGTGCAAGTTTAATATATATGTAGGAAGATAATAAATACAAGTGAGAACCAGCTGCATGAATATGAATGGGATGTTGCATGGATTCTTATTCATACAGATGATGAATAATTTTTATTGTAGTTAATTTCCTCTTTCATAATAATGGACTAAAACGCTAATTTATCAGCAAAATTACTATATCTCATGCCAAAGTTACATATATTTTTATACCTTTGCATAATAATCCACAACATCCTATGGTAGATAAAGATATAAACAGATTAAAAGTAGTGCTTGCGGAAAAAAAACGTACTGCTAAATGGTTGGCCGTAATGCTCGGCAAAGACCCTACAACAGTTAGTAAATGGTGTACGAATAAATCCCAACCATCTTTGGAGATGCTCATGAGAATAGCTGAAGTGCTACAAGTAGACGTTAAGGATTTATTAGTCTCCAATATTCCTTCAAGGGCAGAAAAAGTAATCATCATACAAAATTCATAATATGAGGATAAAGGACATAACAATAAGGAACTTTCGTGGTTTTACAGAACGATCTTTCATTTTTGATTCAAGAATGAATGTTGTTTTAGGAAATAATACAACAGGTAAGACCACGTTACTTCATGCCGTGCAAATAGCATTGGGCGCTTTTTTGCAAGAGTTGACTCTCGTCACCGGCTGTGCCAGAAACACGAAAGATAGCGATGTCGTAAGGAAATACAGTGAATTGACTAAAAGTTTTCAAAAACAGCAGGCGAAACCAGTTTTTGAAGTAAATGCTTGCTTCATTGATGGAAACTACAATTTCACATCAAAGGAATACTCCTGCCAAGAAAAGGACATCAAATGGCTTAGACTTGGTCCCAAAAATTCTCGTAAAAATGCTGGGGAATTGAAAGATATGGTGGCTAATATGGAACAGAAACGACGTGATGCTGACATAACAAAAACAACATCGGTATTACCGTTAATGATATCATTCGGTGCTTCCCGTCTTGAGAACAACTATAATGGGGCAGAAAAAACAAAAGCACGTGCTTCGAGGGAAGAAAAGGCATATAAATGTGCGTTGGATGAAAAAGTGGACTTCAAAAGTGCATTTGACTGGATTTATAGATTTGATAAGGAACTGGATAAAGGGCGTGAATTTGCAGGGTCTGACATTGCCTTTCTGAATGCGTTATCTGATGCCATACCTACATTAAAAGTAATTGAGATTGACCGGAAAAACAATGAGTTTACTGCCGAAATACAGATGGCAAAAGATCCACAACCCTACTGGCTCACGTATGACATGATGAGCGACGGTTTTAAGTCGATGATAAACATCGTCGCAGAAATCGCCTATCGGTGTATTGAACTCAATGGTTTTTTAGGTGTAGACGCGGTAAAAAAGACACCGGGAATTGTCTTGATAGACGAGGTGGACTTGTATTTACATCCTCATTGGCAAAAGCACATCCTCTTGGATTTGCAGACCGCATTTCCAATGATGCAGTTTATTGTGACTACTCACTCGCCGTTTATCGTGCAAAGTGTGAAAAGCCAGAATGTAATTACTTTGGACGGGGTAAAGGGTATTGATGACCCGAACAAACGGAGTATTGAGGAGATCGTTATAAACGAGATGAATATGGATACTGTCAGAAGTGCCAAATACAATGAAATGGTAGAAAAAGCGGAAGAATACTACCGGCTTGTGAAGGAAGAAAAGGCAGACACGCCAGATGCTCTAAAGGTCAAGAAAGAGTTGGATGAGATAGAAAGCCTGTTTTCTGACGACCCGGCTTATGTGGCACTTCTTAGAGCAGAAAGGAATGTGTTATGAGGCCTGTTGAGAAATGGAATCCTGAGAATGAGCCACGCATCAATGATAATTATCCCAATTATAAAGATGCAAAGCACCCTTTATGCATGAACTTGGGAACGATATGTTCTTATTGCGAAAAAGCTTATGACGATGAACGGGACTTGCAGGTTGAACATATCCAACCTAAAAAATACAAAGATGCTGATGGCAACTATATCTATGCCCATCTTGAAACCGCATGGAGTAATTTCTTGCTTTCCTGTCCAACTTGCAACGGAGCAGACAACAAAGACACAAAAAACGTTGTGTATGGAAGTTGCCACTTGCCACACCTCAACAACACTTTTCTGAGCCTTTGCTATAAAGCAGGAGGCGTGGTAGAAGTTAATCCTTCTTTAAGCGGAAAATCAGCGAACAATGCCCGTGCGTTGCTTGAGCTTGTGGGACTAAATAAAGGACCGAAAGATTCAAGTGCGAAAGACTATCGATGGAGGATAAGGTTGGAAAAATGGAACTTGGCAAACATATATCTGGAAAAATATATAGCTGGATCAATTGATGTTTATACGATTGTCGATTTAGTCAAGGGGCATGGTTGCTGGTCTATATGGTTTACTGTATTTAAAGGACATGATGAGGTACGGAAAGCCCTTATAGAAGAGTTTCCAGGCACAGCAGCTTCTTGCTTTGACGCACAAAACCATTTTGAACCAATCTGTCGGAATCCACTGGATGACGAGGATCCTGTATAATTCTTAATGCTAGTTAAAGCGATATAGACAACATCCAATGGTTCCCTTATTCACCCTTAGTGCATGGTGCAAGCCTCCTTATATAAGGGGCTTGCACCATGCACTAAAAGTGTAGCAGAAATAATCCTAAAAAATTTATTTTCAAACATTTGGAGATTAGTTCGAAAATAACTACTTTTGTACCCGAAAGAAGTGACGATAGAGGTCGTCAGATGGACTTCAGGAAGCATTCAATGCTGTGCTACAAGATTGCTACAAAACGCCAATACGGTGTAACGCAAAAGCGTAATATACAGAGAGTTAGGGTAAAGGTTCATTACCCTCTCTCTCCGCTTGAGCCTAAAGACATTAGGTTGAAAATTACAGAAAGAGTCCCGTAAAATCAACATTTTACGGGACTCTTTCTTTTGGTGTTTTGCCTTGATATTACGTTGCGACTCCATTCAATCTGTAACTTTTCCTATATTTATTTGATTTTCATCCGAAAACGTTGTAATTTTGTAGCAGATTCGTAATCTGGAATGAATAAGAACAAAAACATTAAACGTGATACATATTTTAATAACTTGATCATCAGACGAGATAACTGAGTGGGCAGAATCATTCAAATAGATTGTCGTTGACTGCGATGGGATAATGCCTTATTCAGATGACAATGAGATGTGTTTCACAGAAATGTTTGATTTTTTGCTTAAGGGCGATTGGCAGAAATCAGGCGTGACATAACTATTCGTGAAAACCATGAAAATAATGAACTTCTTTTGGAAAAACAGGACATTTTTACCCCCCCCCCCTTCCTGGTTAGAGAAGATGTAAATGCTTTTCATGACAAGCTACATCAAAGCGGCTGGGGCAGACTTAGGGCCGCAAAAACATACCTTATATTAATAATAAGCATTATAATGCCGCAGTTACCTGCTGTTGCGGCAGCTTTACATGTAAACGACTTTACGTTCTCTCATCTGGGCCTGACAGATGGATTAAACAGCCAACGCATCTTTTCGCTTAAACAAACGGAGGATGGAGCCGTGTGGTTGACGACACAGAGTTTTGTGGCCCGATACAACGGGGTCAGCATAGAGAACTTTAATTTGGAGGGTAATACCGGTGAGTATAACTGTTTTGTCCAATCGGCCGACAACAGTGTGTTGCAAGTGTTTGATGCCGGTGGACGCATATATGAATATAATCCGGAGCAAAACCATTTTGATGTTGTAGCTGACGTTGCTGTCTTTTTCAAGCATGACAACCAGCTCAACGATGTGTATAAGGACGGCGACATTTACTGGCTGGCAATGAGCGATGGCGTTTATATGCTCCGTAATGGAAAGATTGTCACGGTAGGTTCAAAGATATATGCAAGTTGCATCATCCGCGGGCCGAAAGGCATTTTGCTCTTTGGCACACGTCAGGGTGTAAAGTCATTGAGCCGTAATCACAAGGCTCTTATTTCTTATTTGCCGTATGACGTCGTAAGTGGGCACTATGACGCGGACACCAAACAACTTTGGCTTGGCACATACGAGCAGGGGCTTATAATTGCAGACGGAAAAGGTGTGTGCACATCAATGGACGGAATACCTCATCATCCCGTTCGCAGCATTGTCGACTATGACAGTAATACGATGCTGGTGGGGGTTGACGGCTTCGGCGTGTATCAGGCTTCACGCTTATCCTCAGCTAAAAATAAAGCCTCACTGCTGTTCAATGCCAATGAGGGAGAGCATGGCGTGCTTCACGGCAATGGCATTTACGCAGTGCTTGTTGATGCCTGGAAAGACATATTCATAGGTTCTTATTCGGGAGGCATAGACATTGCGCGGCCCGTCGGTAACGCCGTTACCGTTTATATGCATCAGCCGAATAAGCCGACATTGGTTAACGACCATGTCAACTGTGTGGCACAGCTGTCACCATCGACTTTGGCGATGGGTACTGACGGCGGTATCAGTGTATTAAACACCACCACAGGTGAGTGGCGTCATATTGCGCGGAACATCGTAGTGCTTTCGTTGTGTCCCAAGCAGGACAGCGGAGGGCTTTTGGCTGCAACTTATGGCAACGGCGTGTGTGAAATCAGCACCAACGGAGAGGTAAGGGAGTTGTATGGTACTGACGTTCTGGAAGACAGCCATATCCAGGATTTGTTGTTTGACAGGAATGGCCATCTTTGGATTGGTTGCCAAGATACACGACTTGTTGAAGTAGTACAAGGAAAATTCCTATATTACCCTGTGGAAAACGTGGAGTCTCTTGCCCTCTTGCCCGACGGCCGTATAGCGGCGGGTACAATAAACGGGCTCTTTATTGTGACTCCGGGTCAGAAAGCGGTAAAGGAACTGCCTTATTCCCCGTCATCAACCGACCAAGTTAACCGTTATGTGCTTGACCTCTTTATTTATGATGAACGCTACATAAATATCGCCACTAATGGCGGAGGACTGTATGTGTATGACCTCCGCACGGGGAAATGCCGGCAGTTTACCATGAAAAACGGCCTGCCTTCAAACGTCGTCACAAGCGTCACGCAAGACGAACTCGGACGCCTGTGGTTCGCTACTGACAGGGGATTGTCGTTCGCATACCCTGGCAGTCTTGACAAAATCATTTCAGTAAACTATCATTATGGAGCCCAACGCGAGTATTCACAGGGCGCAGCCTTCAATTTACAAGACGGAAAACTCCTTTTCGGGAGCGTAGAAGGTGCTGTCGTCATAGACCCGCACTACGTGCAGGAACACAATTACACGGCCAAATTGCGTTTCAAGGGAATTAGTTGCAATGATGATTCTGTAGAGTTCAACGGGCAAGTGGCCAAAATGTTGGGTGAAAGGAAACTGAAACTGTCATACCAACAGCGTACATTTGAGTTGTATATTGAAAGCATAAACTTGCGCTACCAATTTGATATTGCTTATCAATACAAGGTCGGGGATGGCAGTTGGAGCCAGCTCTCGACACAGCAATACATCAGGTTCGTCAATCTTGAGCCTGGCACACACCCTCTTACTGTCCGCGCGGTAAGCAAAGCCAACCGCATTGTACTTGATGAACAGAAGCTTACAATCATTATCGGCAGGCCTTGGTGGAATTCGTGGTGGATGTGGTGTGTCTACATCGCTTTAATCGCATTGCTGTTCTACGGGGCTTTATGGACATACGGCCAGCACACCCGGTATATGCGCTTTGTGGTAAACTCTGTGGGCAGCGGCAATGAAAAAGATTTGCAGGCTTCACTGCCTGAGCAAAAACAAGATAAGGCCGTGCAGCTTATTTCTGCAAATAAGGAGCTGCAACTTGACGGAAACAAAGACGACGCCGCCGCAACTGCCGAGAAAGAAAATACGGCTTTCGTTGACATTGTGACAAAACTTATTCTCGACAACATCTCTGATTCAGGCTTCACTATTGACCGCTTGTGCAAGGAAATGGCGATGAGCCGCACAATGTTTTATGTCAAGCTGAAGTCATACACGGGAAAATCTCCTCAGGAGTTTATCCGTATAGTGCGTCTTGAACGTGCTGCAGTCCTGCTGCGCTCCGGGCACAAAGTGGGTAATGTGGCCGAGGAAGTAGGCTTTGATAACGCTAAATATTTCAGCACGGCATTCAAGAAATATTTTGGCGTCTCTCCGTCAAAATACAGGTAAAATAATGTCTGACTAAATAATTGCAGTTAGTTTCACCCCTATATCAAGACACCTTCTTCAGATGAGGAAGGTGTCTTTTTTTATATGCCCTGCTACTAACTAAAACTGCGCTCAGCGATTAACTTTTTTATGTTAAAGGCTGTGACGGCGGTCATGTTGGTTAACCATTTGATATACAATGAGTTGCAAAAAACTCGGTCTTAACTTGCGAAACAGCGCCTTTTACGGTCTGAAACGGCTCGTTTCGCGAGCTAAAACAGGCCGTTTTGCAGCGCGAAATGCCACATATTGAGAATCAAGGAGATTGAGAACGTTCTTTGTCGCATATTTGCACGTCTGGGCAGATTTCGGACATTCTTTATATTTGTTTCACGAATACAGGATGCGGTTCGGCAATGTCAAGTTAAAAAACAAAGTTTTTTAACTTGACATTGCCGAACCTTTCACCGTATTTAACGGTCCGATTGCTCTGTCTCCCGTAATAAAAAGGTTTGATTTCTCGTGAAATAAGGTTCGTTTCCTGACGAAAGACACTTATTGAACCTTTATCAATAGATAGCGAACCAACTCTTTTATAACATTTTACTTATTTTGCAACATATTTGATTTTTAGGTTAATAATCATGAATGAGTATATAGAATAAAAGAAATTTGTGACAATCCAATAAATTATTAAGAAATATGCGAAAGATAATGATTCTCGCTGCCGCAGTTGTGACTATGGCATGTTCTTCTATTGCCTCTACTGCGCAGACTGTAAACAATTTTACTATTAAACGCGGTACAAACATCAGCCACTGGCTCTCGCAGAGTGAGGAGCGCGGAGAAGCACGCCGCCAGCATATCAAGGAAGAGGATTTCGCACGCCTTGAGGAACTTGGATTCGACTTCGTGCGCCTTCCGATCGACGAGGAACAATTTTGGGACGAGCAGGGCAACAAGCTGCCCGAAGCATGGCAGTTGCTCACGCAAGCCTTGAACTGGGCCGGGAAGCACCACTTGCGCACCATAGTGGATATGCATATTATCCGCTCTCATAATTTCAATGCTGTAAACGAGGGCAAAACCAATGTGCTTTTTACGTCAGACGAAGCCATGCAAAACTATATAAATTTGTGGTACCAGCTGTCCGACGTGCTCAAGACATACAGCAACGATTCCGTGGCTTACGAGCTGATGAACGAGCCTGTAGCCGATGAGCATGAGCAGTGGAACAATTTGATTTTCAAGGTGCATAAAGCCATTCGAGAGCGTGAGCCACAGCGAACGTTAGTTATAGGTTCCAACAAGTGGCAGGGCACATGGACATTCAAGTACCTGCGCATACCAGAAGGCGACAAGAATATCATTCTTTCGTTCCATTACTATGAGCCACAGGTACTTACACACTACGGAGCGCCTTGGACACCAATAGGCAAGTACAGCGGCAAACTCACTTATCCAGGGCAGCTCGTTTCGCAGGCTGATTATGATAAAGCCCCTGATAGCTTGAAGCCTATACTGAAACAGTACACCAGCGTTTGGAATCGTGAGCGTATAGCCCAGGACTTCCGTGACGCCATTGCCGTGGCAAAAAAATATGGCGTACAGCTCTACTGCGGAGAATGGGGAGTTTATGAACCGGTTGATCGCGAGCTTGCTTATAAGTGGACAAAGGATATGCTGTGGGTGTTCGACAAGTACAATATAGCATGGGCCTCTTGGTGCTACGACAATGACTTCGGCTTCTGGGACCAGAAAAGTCAATCATTCAAGGATCGTCCGCTGGTGGATCTCCTGACGGGAAAAAAGAAATAACTTAATTAACTTTCTTACAAACAGAATAATGAAAAAGACATACGGACATTTCGACGATATCAACCGTGAATATGTAATTACCGACCCTGAAACACCATTCCCTTGGATTAACTACTTGGGCAATGAAGAATTCTTCAGTCTTATTTCCAATACGGCAGGAGGTTACTCTTTCTACAAAGATGCCAAATTCCGCCGCATTACGCGCTACCGCTACAATGACGTGCCAATGGACAATGGCGGCCGTTACTTCTATATAAAGGACGGCGACGTAGTGTGGAACCCAGGTTGGAAACCATGCAAGACCTCGCTCGACAGCTATGAGTGCCGTCATGGACTCAACTATACCCGCATAACAGGAAGCAAGAACGGCATTGAGGTCTCCGAACTTTTCTTCGTGCCACTGAATACATGGGCTGAGGTGCAGAAGTTGAGTATTCGCAATACCACTGACATGAAGAAGACTATTAAGCTCTTCTCGTTTACCGAGTGGTGTTTGTGGAACGCCGCAACCGACATGGAGAATTTCCAGCGCAACTTGAGCGTTGGCGAGGTAGAGATAGAGCAGGGAGCAGCCTCTACCGTCATCTACCATAAGACTGAGTACAAAGAGCGTCGTAACCATTATGCCTATTACGCCTTGGCAAATGCAAAGGCCGATGGGTTCGATACCGATCGTGAGTCGTTCATAGGTCTCTACAATGAGTTTGCCAATCCGCAGTGCGTCATGGCAGGCAAATCGTCTGATTCCGTGGCACACGGATGGAGTCCCGTTGCCTCACATTATATAGAGGTGAGCCTTATGCCGGGTGAGCAGAGGGACCTTATCTTTTTGCTTGGCTATGTCGAAAACGCGCAAGAGGAAAAATATGCCGATCCACATGCCGACCCGACGCTCATCACATCATTGGGTGCTCTAGACCGCACCATCGTAAACAAGGAAAAGGCTCACGCTACCATCGAAAGATTCTGCACCGTTGAGGCTGTGGACACTGCTTTTAATGAACTTCACGCCATGTGGGACAAGCTGCTCGACAAGTTCCAGGTTTCTACGGGCGACGACCGTCTTGACCGAATGGTGAACATCTGGAATCAGTACCAATGCATGATCACGTTCAACTTCTCACGTTCAGCCAGCTTCTTCGAGAGTGGCATAGGCCGTGGAATGGGATTCCGTGATTCCAACCAAGATCTTGTTGGCTTTGTGCACCAAGTGCCTGAGCGTGCCCGCCAGCGTATTATCGACATTGCTTCAACGCAGTTCCCCGACGGTGGCTGCTATCATCAATACCAACCCCTCACCAAGCGTGGCAATAATGACATTGGTGGTGGGTTCAATGACGACCCTATGTGGCTCATCTTCGGCACGGTAGCATATGTGAGAGAGACGGGCGACTTCGGCATCCTTGACGAGAAAGTGCCTTGGGACAACAAGCCGGGGTCGGAAGTGTCGCTCATGGAGCATCTTCGTATTTCGTTCAACCATGTGGTGGAGAATCTCGGTCCCCATAAGTTGCCTCTTATCGGTCGCGCGGACTGGAACGACTGTCTAAACCTTAACTGTTTCTCTTGGGATCCAAACGAGTCGTTCCAAACCACGGAGAACGTTTCCGAGGGTTCAAAGGCGGAATCTCTGATGATAGCGGGACTCTTTGTCTTCTGCGGTCGTCAGTATGCCGAATTGTGCAAGGTTTGTGGTATGGAGACTGAGGCAAAACGCGCTACAGGCTGTGTTGATGACATGGTAGAGGCGGTAAAGAAGTACGGATGGGATGGAGAGTGGTATCTTCGTGCTTACGACTTCTACGGCAACAAGATTGGCTCCAAAGAGAATGAGGAAGGCAAGATTTTCATTGAGTCGCAAGGTTTCTGCACTATGGCCGGCATAGGAATGGAGGACGGCATGGTAAGCAAGGCTCTCGACTCTTGCAAGCGTTACCTTGACTGCGAGCACGGCATGGTTCTCAACAATCCGGCCTTCACCACCTACCACGTGGAGATGGGCGAAATATCTTCTTATCCGGCAGGTTACAAGGAGAATGCCGGTATCTTCTGCCACAACAACCCGTGGGTTATTATCGGCGAGACTGTAGCCGGACGTGGCGATGACGCTTGGGATCACTACACCAAGATATGTCCGGCGTGGATAAAGGATCAGACACTCCATAAGGTAGAACCTTATGTTTATTGCCAGATGGTGGCAGGCAAGGACGCCGCACGTCCGGGAGAGGGAAAGAACTCTTGGCTTACAGGTACCGCAGCATGGAACTGGCTCACCATCACCCAGTATATCCTCGGCATACGTCCTACATATGATGGATTGGAGATAGATCCATGCCTGCCTAAGACAATGAAGAAGTACACCGTGAAGCGCAAGCTGCGTGGCAGCGAGTTGACCATTATCGTGAACAATCCAAATGGCAAGTCGAAAGGCGTAAGCCGGATAACCGTAGACGGACAGCCCATTGAGGGCAACGTTGTGAAGGCTCTTCCGGGCAAGCACGTAGTAGAGGTGGAGATGTAAAGTCAAAAGTGAATTTCACAGAAATCTGCTTATCATGGCCAAATTGACTGAAAAAATAGGATATGGCATGGGAGACATGGCGTCTTCCATGTTCTGGAAGATATTTTCTTATTATCTTCCCATTTTCTATAGTGATATCTTTAACCTGTCGCTCACCCATACTGCCACTTTGATGTTTGTGACGCGTGTGTGGGATGCAGTGTCCGACCCTATGATGGGCGCTATCAGTGACCGAACCAACACTCGGTGGGGCAAGTACCGTCCTTACCTGTTGTGGTTCTCGCTGCCATTTGCCGTCAGCGGAGTGTTGTTGTTTACCACGCCTGACTGTGCCGAGCAAGGACGGCTTGTCTATGCTTACATTACCTACATCCTTATGATGACGGTCTACACCTGCATTAATGTACCTTATGCTTCGATGCTTGGCGTGATAACATCCGACAGTTACGAGAAGACTGTGTTTTCAAGCTATCGTATGTTCTTCGCTTATGGCGGCTCGTTCATTGCCCTGTATTCTTGGGAGCCGTTGTGCAAGTTCTTTTCCGATTACAAACCTTTTTTCCTCGCTGTCGAAGGTCAGGCCGGTGCTTGGCAAGGCGCCATGATCGTTATCGCCACGGTGTGTTTCCTGCTTTTCATTGGAAGTTTCCTGTTAACCCGTGAGCATGTCAAGGGTGTCAAGGGAGACAAACTGATGAACGATTTTCGCTTTCTGGTGAGAAACTTCCCTTGGTGGATGATTACCTGCACGGCCCTCAGCACTAACCTATTTAACACGGTGCGTGGCGCCACGGTGGCTTATTATTTCAAATACTACATTGGAGATAGCAATATCGTTGACTTGGGGGTTGTCTCATTTTTCTTTTACGCAGGCGTGTTTCTTGCCATTGGTGAGGTGAGCAACATGATAGGAGTGGCGTGCGCCATGCCTTTGAGTAAGCGGCTGGGCAAGAAAACTACGTTCATTGTCTCTGCTGTGGCAATGGGCGTACTCAGCATAGCGTTCTTCTATATGCCGTTAAGCAATGGCGGATTCATAGGCATATTGCTACTTCAGGTACTCATCAGCATTTTCACCGGAGTGGTTAGTCCGCTGGTATGGAGTATGTATGCCGATGTGGCCGACTATTCTTACTACAAACACGGCACAGCCTCTACCGCCCTCATCTTCTCTTCCGGTTCCATGGCCCAGAAGTTCGGTGGTGCCATCGCCGGGTCGGCCGTGCTGCTTTTGTTCAGCTTTTTCGGCCTTCAGCCTAATGCCGCCACGCAGACACCTGACGCCATCTTTGGCATGAAACTGGCGATGAGCTACATTCCGGCATTCATCGCGCTGCTGATAATCGGCCTGATGGTGTTGTATCCGCTTACCACCAAGCGTATCGCGGAGTTCAAGAGTTCAGATATGGAAAAGCAATGATAAACTATTAAAAAAATAAAGCTTATTATTTCAAGTAATATCTGAATATAACGGAGCGAAGGTTTTATTCCTCGTGAAATAAGGTTTGTTTCCAGACAAAAGACGCTCATCAAACCTTTATTAATAGATAGTGAACCCGCTCTTATGGGAAATTTTACTTATTTTGCGACATATTTGGAAAATTAAATTAAAAATCATGAAAACGAAATTAAGGATTTGTTGGCTGTTGACGCTGATGTTTGCCGTAATGTCGTGTCACGCCCAAAAGACAGCCCGGCAATGGAACAGTGAAGTCACTGCTGGATGGAACCTTGGTAACCAATTTGAATGTTCTGCTCCAGGTCAAGATGGTGAGTCTATGGATATAGGTGAACCTGATGGCGCCGACAATGCTGAAACGGCATGGGGAAACCCGGTAGTGACAAAGAAAACAATTAAGGCCGTTCACGATGCGGGGTTCAATGCCATACGTATACCTATAAGGTGGCAATGCCACATCACCAACCCTGCGGCCATGAGTATCAGCAAGACGTGGATAGACAGGATAAAGGAGGTGATAGACTGGTGCCTAGAATATGACATGAAAGTCATCGTCAACGTGCAACATGAGAAATGGCTTGAGAGCCGCCCCTTTTATGCCAACAAGGAAGAGAACTGCCGGAAACTGGCTTTGCTCTGGATGAATATAGCAAATGAACTCGGCAAATATGATGACCGTGTCGCATTTGCAGGCACCAACGAGGTTCATGTGCCTAATAATTGGGGAAAACCTACTGCTGAAAACCTTGACGTGCAGAACGCCTACAACCAGACGTTCGTCGACATTGTGCGGGCCACGGGCGGAAATAACGTAAAGCGCCACCTGATAGTGCAGACTTATGTATGCAATGCTGATTTCGGCCTGTACAACGGCGACTTCGTAATCCCTAAAGACATTGAGGGCAACGGCAATGATTACATGAGCGTAGAGCTGCATTTTTACAATCCGTGGGAATATGCCGGCAGCGGCGAATACTACTACTGGGGCGAGCCGTACAAGCAGTATGGGAAAACGCCGCAGAGCGATGAGACGACGATGGTTAATTTCTTCGACAAGTTAGTTTCGGAATGGGGCTCTAAAGGATTGGGCATAGTGATTGGAGAATGGGGCATTACCGACCATTACAAAGGTTCAGAAGCCGACCGTATGCACGAAAATGTGTCTTATTACTGCAAGACATTGGTGTCAGAGGCGCGCAAACGCGGATTCTCTACTTTCATCTGGGACAACAACCGGTTTGGCAACGGCTCTGAAATGTTCGGTATTTTCGACCGTAATAAGAACATGGCGATTAAAGCTGACTGGGTAATAAAAGGCATTAAGGAAGGGATTGCAGAGAGTGCGAAACCTATGTGAACAATAAAAAACGCACGTTAACGGAGTTGTTTTGAGCGGAACAGCGGCAGTTACGGTTTCAAACAGTGTCCTTGCGGCCTGCAACAGATGGCTTTTCGCCTCTTAAAAGGTGGCCTCTCACGCTGTAAAAGGACGCTTCCTGCAAATATGTATGAGGCAAGCTAAAACCGTAAGAAAAAGCCGCGGAAACGCAACATATCGTAAGTGTTTGCGATAAAGAGCCGCAAACAACTTCGTCAACGGACAAAAATGAAATACATCTTAAAAATACTATTATGGAAATTAAACGATTTAACTTAGTGTTATGCATGCTCGGGGCGAGCCTGATTGCGCCGGCGGTCATGGCAACCACGCCAAGAAGAGCAGACGTAGGCATAACGGCGACCCAGACGGGTATTACAGTAAAGGGCAATGTCTCCGATGCGCAAGGCCCGTTAATCGGCGTATCAGTGAAGGTGGTAGGAAGCTCAAAGGGCGTTATTACCGACCTTGACGGTAACTTTACCGTACAGTGCAACGCCGGCGATGAGCTTGAGATTTCCTATGTAGGATACAAAACCGTACGCGTGAAGGCTCAGAACAATTTGAAAATCACGCTTGAGGAGAACACGGCGAATCTGGACGAAGTGGTTGTCACCGCACTTGGTATAAAGCGCGACCGCAAGGCTCTCGGCTATGGACTGTCAGAAATAAAGGGCGACGAACTGACCAAAGCGAAGGAGACCAACGTGATGAACTCACTTGCCGGAAAGGTAGCCGGCCTTGTAGTCACGAATACGGCGGGTGGCTCTGCCGGTTCAACGAGAGTCATACTTCGTGGTACGACCGAGCTGACCGGTAACAACCAGCCTCTTTACGTGATTGACGGCGTTCCTTTGGACAATACCAACTTCGGAAATGCCGGCGAGCAGGGCGGTTATGACCTTGGTGACGGTATATCAGCCATTAACCCTGACGATATTGAAACGATGACCGTGCTCAAAGGACCGGCTGCTTCTGCTCTTTACGGTTCACGTGCATCTCACGGTGTAATCCTCATCACTACAAAAAAGGCGGATAAAGAAAAGATTTCCGTTGAGTATAACGGTTCGCTGACCATCGACACGCAGCTCGCTAAGTGGGACGACGTGCAGGAGATATATGGTATGGGCGATAACGGGCAGTACCAGCTTGACGCCTCGTCGGGCACAAACCAGAGCTGGGGCGTGAAGGCGGACATGATAGACAAGACTTATTATGATGGTTCAGTGCGTCCGTTCCTCATGTATCCGAACAACACGTCTTCATTCTTCCGCACCGGTCTTACAGCCCAGAATACGGCTATTTTGAGTGTCAACTCAGGCAAAACGGGCGTGCGTTTCTCTTTTACCGATATGCGTAACAAGGACATCCTTCCCAACACGCACATGAGCCGTGACAATTTCAACCTCCGTGTGACAACTTCAGCGGGCCCTGTTGATTTCGACTTTACGGCAAACTATGTGCGTGAGAACGTGAAGAACCGTCCGGCACTCTCCAACTCACAAAGCAACGTGGGCAAGAACCTCATGACCCTGGCGGGCACATATAATGTTGAATGGCTCAAGCATTACCAGAATGCTGACGGCACTTATGCCAACTGGAATGGTAACGACCAGTATAACAGAAACCCGTATTGGGACCTCTACAAGAACAACAACACTTCAGCGAAAGACGTGTTCCGCTTTACAGCGAAAGCCATTTACAACGTGAACAAGCACTTGAAAATCCAAGGAACGATTGGTACTGACATCAATAATATGAACTTCGATGAGTTCATTGCCCGTACGACTCCTGGCGTTCTTCCTGGTAAGCTCACCAACTCGATCTTTAATAACCGTACGCTGAACGCAGAGCTTCTTGCCCTCTATAACAACAACTGGGGCAACTTCGATTTCAATGCCACTCTGGGTGGAAACATATTTAAGGTCGACAACAAGACAACCGTCATTACCGGTACCGACCAGCAAATGGACGACGTGGTTTCAATCATAAATTATGCAGAGCAGAATGTCCAGCCGAGCACATACAAGAAGCAGATAAATTCTCTTTATGCAAGTGCAAGCCTTGGCTATCTCTCTACATACTATCTTGAAGGTACTATCCGCGGCGACCGTTCATCCACACTCCCGTCGGCAAACAACACATATATTTATCCTTCGGTATCAGGAAGTATCATCTTTTCTAACTTTTTCAAGAACCATAAAATCTTAAGTTTTGGTAAAGTCCGTGCTTCATGGGCGAAAGTAGGTTCAGACACTGACCCGTATCAGCTCGCCCTGATCTATTCGACGGGTAAATATAAATATCCGGGCTACACCATCGGTATGATAAACAACAACACACAGCCTAACAATAACCTTAAGCCGACAATGACCAGCTCTTACGAACTCGGCCTTGAGCTTAAGTTCTTCAACGGGCGCTTAGGAGTTGACTTTACATACTATAACCAGACATCAAAGGATCAGATTATAGCACTTGCTTCTTCTTCGGCTTCTGGATATCCCAGCCGTCTTGTCAATGCCGGAAAGATTCAGAATAAGGGTATCGAGTTAGCCATCAACGGCCGCGTGCTCCAGATCAAGGATTTTGCATGGGACGCAGGTATCAACTTCTCAAAGAACTCGAACAAGGTTCTCGCTCTTGTTGAAGGCATGGATTACCTCCAGCTGGCTGATGCGAGCTGGGCTGGCGTCTCGGTTGGAGCAGAGGTCGGAAAGAACTACGGCTCTATCCTCGGAACAGACTTCAAGCGCAACGAGAACGGCGACATTCTCATAGACAAGAACACGGGTCTGCCGCTTTACGACGAGAATCTCAAGACCCTCGGCAACTCTACCTGGGACTGGACGGGCGGTTTCTACTCAACGTTCACGTATAAGAACTTCCACCTCTCAGCCTCGTTTGACGTGAAAATGGGAGCCGACCTCTACTCGTTCTCGATGCGTTCGGCCTACTTAACGGGTAAGGCCAAGGGCACGCTCGCAGGACGTGAAGAGTGGTACCGCTCTGAAGAGGCCCGCAAGGCTGCCGGCATGACGGAAGCCGAGTGGCGCGCTGCAGGCAAGTGTGAAGGACTTATTGTAGACGGCGTCGTTGACAACGGCGACGGCACGTACAGCAAGAACACATATCCCGTGAACCCGCAGAACTACTGGAAGAGCGTTGCCGAAAAAGCTCCTGCATTGTTCATCTACGACAATTCTTACATCAAGTGCCGCGAAATCACGTTCGGATACACCTTCCCCGAAAAGATGCTGGGCAAGTTCATAAAGTCGCTCTCCATCTCGTTCGTGGCCCGCAACCCGTTTATTGTTTGGAAGAACATCCCGAACATTGACCCTGACTCAAACTACAACACATCAGGGTACGGGCTTGAGTACGGCTCGCTCCCGTCACGCCGTAGCTACGGTTTTAATATAAATGTGAAATTCTAACAGACATATTGTGATTATGAAAAAACATATTTTCAACATAGCATCGTTCATGATGCTTCTGACGCTTGGCGTGGGGCTTTCTTCTTGCTCCGACTCTTACCTGGAGGAGGTCAACACCGACGATTCAAAGGCGGAGACCATCGACCCGAATGCGCAGCTCACCACGGCTCTGCTGCAAACATACGGGGACTTTTCCCTGATGGACACATACCGCAGTTATATCACCGGCTTCACGCAGTATTATGCCGGAGGATGGAATGTTTCCAACTATGCCGGAGCGGTTTATCCAAAGGACTCGGAGATGGCTTATCCGTGGAACCGTTATTATCAAGTAGGTATAAAGAACCTTGTAGATGCCATCTATCACACTGAAGATATGCCGAACACCAATGCGGCGCTGCGTATCCACCGTGCCTACATGATGGCCGTGCTCTCTGACATCTACGGCGACATACCTTGCACGGAGGCTGGAATGTCGTACATCGACGGCAACGCCACCCCGAAATACGACACGCAGGAAGAGGTCTACGACTTCATTTTCTCAGAGCTGAAAGCGTGTGCCGAGCAACTCGGTACGGGTACTGACGTTATCTCCGGAGACGTCACTTCTTTAGGAAGCGACCCGGAGGCATGGAAGAGGTATGCCAATACTCTTCGCCTGCGTTATGCAATGCGTATTTCCGATGTCGCTCCGGAAAGAGCGCGTTCCGAATTTGAGTCTGCATTAAATGCCGACGGCGGCATTATCTCATCGGCCGACGAAGATGCTTACATAAAATACATCGATGTTCCCTTCACGCTTTATGACGGCGCCGCCGACCTTGATTTCAGGGCCAACGCACTTAGCGAGATGATATACGGACAAGACCCGACGTCGCCTTCGTTTGTCAGCTCCACCTTGTTTGATTATATGAAAAAGATGCACGACCCGCGCCTTTACCGTATTTGCCGCTGCTATATCCACACCACGCGCAGCCAGACCGATACGTCAGGCAACTATGACGTTACCGACGAGGTACTGGCTTGGGGCGAGCGCGGCGGCGAAGGCATCGTTCCGTGCAATGTCGGCGACGCCTGGTGGAGCGACTGGGTGAGCGCACCTGCCAACAGCGACATCCCTACCTTGGATTCACTTGTAAATCTTTATCCTGACAGAGGATACGATCAGAACAACTATAATGCCCGTATGATCAGGCCTACCATAGCCGTAGCGTTCTGCAATGCCGACTGCCCCGGCATACTTATCACCTCGGCCGAAGTAGAATTCCTGCTTGCCGAGGCTGCCTCGAAAGGCTGGAATGTCCCCGGCGACGCTGAAAGTCATTATGAAGCAGGCATTCGCGCATCAATGCAGGTGCTTAACAACTACTACGATATCGTCTCAAAGATTTCCGACGAAGAGATAGATGAATACATAGCGGAAAACCCGTTAGGCGATAATCCCCGTGAGTCGATCAATACCCAGGCATGGATTCTTCATCTTACAAATCCAAGCGAAGGCTGGGCGAACCTCCGTCGTTCGGACTATCCCGCGCTGGCCGACCGTACTTTGCTTCCTGTCCGTGGCGACTTCCCCCACGAAGACCCCAACCTGCAAACACCCGTACGCTTGCGTTATCCGCTGCTTGAGGGCAGGTATAACAGCGTAAATTACGAGGAAGCCGTTGACCGTTTGGGCGGAACCGACGATTGGCACGCCCGTGTATGGTGGGATGTCAACGAACAGAATTTCATGGACATTGAAAAGTTTAGCGAATCAATTGAATAATAGATTAACAGATTGAATAAAAATGAAAAAGACATTATATAAATTGATAACGGCAATAGTTGTTCTCTCAATGGGAATGCTTTGCTCCTGCTCTGAAGACAACGAAGGGTTTATCACGGCTACCGAGGATGATTTCCCGCAGATACTCCTGCCGTGGTTCGGCGATTGGGAGAACGGTGAGCCTGCTGTTTACAAGAGTATTTCACGCGACGCGGAATTTGTTGATTCAGCCGTAGTGACCCCTGCCCTCTACACCACCGTAGAGTGGTTCCTTGACGACGAAAAAGTATGTGAGGGCACTAAGATTCAGCTTTCTTCGATTTTGGCAGGAGATTATATCTTGAAGATTGTCGCTACCACGACAAAGGGAAAACAAACATCCCGAACGGGTATACTTGAAGTTTTACCGCTTGAAGGCGACCCTACTCCCACTGATGCTGCAAGCGACCGTCTGGTTGTTCCGGGAATGGAGGCGAAGCTGCACGGCACAAATATGGACAAAGTGGTGAAAATAACCATAGGTGACAAGGAGGCTGCTGCCACTTTTGTTCCCAATAACGGCAATGACTATATTGAATACACCGTGCCAAGCGACCTCGCTCTCGGCACATACCGCATAACTCTTACTGACAGTGACGGCAATGTTTATGGCGGCGATAAAATTGAAGTAACCGACGAACTTCCTGTCACGGAAGAAACAACTCTTTGGGAAGGCTCGTTCGATGTAACATGGGATACGCCGTTCGATCTCCTCAAGGATCAGTTTAAGGATTTGGTACAGAGCGGTGATATAGTCCGTGCGTATGTTTCCGGCGAGGGAACGGGCACTATGACTACCGCCTGGTGGAATAATATTCTTACGGGTAAAGGAGATCCTGAGCGCGGTGATATTACGATTAGTGGATCTATGGTTCTGGAGTTTGAGCTGACAGACTACTCTATTCAGCTGATGAACGAACAAGACGGAGCCCTTTTCGTCGGCGACGGCTATACGATTACTAAGGTTACAAAAGAATAACATAGCGCCATTTTAGATTGGTTATATTCTATGTGTGAATACAAGCCGTTGCCAATTATAAAGGGCAACGGCTTGCTTTTCTCGCTTTTGTGGATACCAATCAATAATTATAAATCATGAAAAAATTTCTTTTTCTCTTTTTTATGTTAGGCATGTTGACATCAAGCGCTGCCAACAACGATGATATAGAGTCAATGGTGGAAACGCTTCTGAACAAGATGACACTTGAGGAGAAAGTCCGCCTTAGTTATGCACAATCAAAATTCTCAAGTCCGGGTGTGGCGCGTTTAGGTGTCCCTGAACTTTATTGTAGCGACGGACCTCATGGCGTACGAATGGAAATCTGCTGGAACAGCTGGGACCATGCCGGCTGGACCAATGATTCCTGTACGGCTTTTCCTGCTTTGACTTGTCTTGCCGCCACATGGCAACCGGAGCTGGCTTCCCTTTATGGGCGGATGGTGGGTGAAGAGGCCCGTTATCGTAAAAAGAATGTTTTGTTAGGTCCCGGCGTGAATCTATACCGCACGCCTCTTAACGGTCGCAACTTTGAATATATGGGAGAGGATCCGTATCTTGCTTCGCGGATGTGTGTTCCTTATATTCAAGGTCTTCAATCCAAGGGTGTGGCGTGCTGCGTAAAACATTACGCGCTTAATGAACAGGAAACCTTCCGCAACCATGTGGATGTGCGAGTTTCCGACCGTGCTTTGTATGAACTTTATCTGCGCCCATTCCATGCTGCAGTAGTTGAAGGAGGCGCATGGAGCGTAATGGGCAGTTACAACCAATACCTCAATCAGCATGCAACTCATAACGCTCGTTTGATTAACGATATTCTGAAGAAAGAATGGGGTTTTGATGGAGCTGTGATTACTGACTGGGGTGCCGCGCACAATACGGACGAAGCCATCTTTAATGGTCTTGACCTTGAAATGGGCAGTTTTACTGACGGTCTTTCTGCTGAAGCTCCGATAAATTCGTATGATGACTACTATCTTGGAAGAGCTTATCTTGAGAAATGCCGCAGGGGCGAAGTTCCTGATTCGATAATCAATGACAAGGCCAGACGTATGCTCCGCCTGATACTTCGTACTGAAATCGCTGCCAATCAAGGCTTTGGCTCAATGAATTCTCCAGAACACGTTGCTGCTGCTCGTAAGATAGCGCAGGAAGGTATAGTTCTGTTGAAGAACAACGGAATCCTTCCTCTTGTTCCTAAGGATAAGATGAAGATTCTGGTGGTGGGTGAAAATGCCACCCGTAGTTTATGTGCCGGCGGTGGTTCAAGTGAACTCAAGCCCCGCGATGAAGTGTCGCCATTGCGTGGCATTAAAGAACGTTTCGGCGACAAATGCACCATAGAATATGTTAAAGGCTATGTTTCAGGACGCGCAATGTTTGGTAAAGTGGATGTATTTCCTCAATCCCTTTATGATTCTCTCCGAAATGAAGCCGTTGAAAAAGCAAAAACAGCTGATTACGTCATCTATGTAGGTGGGTTGAACAAAAATCATAGTCAAGACTGCGAGGGCGGTGACCGTGAATTTTATCATCTTCCTTTCGGACAAGACCAGCTCATAACAGAATTGCTGGCTGCCAACAGCAACACAGTATTGGTGATTGTGAGCGGAAACGCATACGACACGCCTTGGATTGACAAGACTCCGGCATTGGTACAGTCTTGGTATCTTGGAAGCGAAGCCGGACACGCTTTGGCTGATATTATTTCAGGAGACGTGTGCCCATCAGGAAAACTTCCGTTTACGTTTACATACGAACTTACTGATTATCCTGCCCACAAAATGGGTGCAATAGGTTATCCCGGGGTGTCGCCTGACAAGTTGCCTCAGCCTTTTGGCGGCGAAGAGGGGAAACCGTTGAATTCCGCCCGGTTGCTGAAAGCTGCCGTGAATGGCTGGAAAGGCATTGATTTCTGTGCTGTGCCGGGGGACGGAACAAAGAAGAATGAAACAGAAATATATGGCGAAGACATTCTTTTGGGCTATCGCTGGTTTGACTATTTCAAAACGAAAGTGCGCTTCCCCTTTGGTTTCGGTTTAAGTTATACTACATTCAGTTACGGTAAACCGACGATTAACGGGCGCACGGTATCGGTGCCGGTGCGTAACATCGGAAATGTGGCCGGGCAGGAAGTAGTGCAATTCTACGTCGGTGACGACAAGGCTTCGGTAATCCGCCCAGTAAAGGAACTTAAACATTTCGAAAAAATCGCACTTGAACCGGGAGAAACAAAACAGGTCTCATATACTATTGATGACGATGATCTGAAATATTTTGATGAGGAAAAGCATGAATGGGTAGCTGAACGCGGTACGTTTACTATTTATGTCGGTTCATCGGCAGCCGATATTCATGGCAAGGTGAAGTTCAATTATTAATCGCACCGGTAATGAGGCTTGTCTTCAAAATATTGATTGCCATGTTTTGTATTAATATGACTTGTGGTGCAACGACATTGGAACAACGTGTGGACCGGCTCTATAACAGCATGAGCCTGGCTGAACGAGTGGCTCAGTTGAGGAGCGTTTACATGTCTGAATTATTTATGCCGGATGGTAAGATTGACGAGGCTAAATGTAAGAAATTAATACCTTACGGCATAGGGCATGTGTCCCAATTTGCTATGGATTTAGGAAAATCGCCCAATGAGCAGCGTGACATGGTTGCCCAGTTGCAGAAATGGCTGATAGAGAACACGCCCAACCATATTCCCGCACTTGTCCATGAGGAGGTGCTCTCTGGAGTGAACGCCTTGGATGCCACTGTTTATCCTCAACAAATAGGTATGGCATGTACGTTCAATACAGAGCTGGCTGAAAAGAAAACCCGGCTTTCGGCAGCGGCGTTGCGTGCTATGGGCGGAACGCTTGCCCTTTCCCCTATGGTGGATGTGGTTCGTGACCCTTCGTTCAACCGTCTTGAAGAATCTTACGGAGAAGACGGTTATTTGTCGGCTGCAATGGGAGTTGCCTTTGTAAAAGGACTGCAAATGGGTGGAAATCTGCATGAAGGTGTTGCTGCTTGTACAAAGCATTTCCTTGGTTATGGCGGTGGAGCAAATGCTTCCGAAAAAGAACTTATGGAGGATATTCTGCTACCGCACGAGGCTATTATCCGTCTGGCGGGCAGCCAGGTGGTGATGACCGGTTACCATGCGTTTAACGGTACGAAATGTGTGGCTAACAAGTGGCTTCAACAGGATTTACTTCGCAAGTATGTGGGATTCAACGGGCTCACTGTTAGTGACTACGGCTCTATTCCACAGATTGATGAATCTCTTTCGCCGTTAGAGCTGTGCGCTGTGGCAATGAATGCCGGCAACGAAGTGGATTTTCCTACCGGTGAAGTATATGTCAATATTCCTGAAGCGTTGGAGAAAGGCCTCATCAGTGAAGACGTAGTGGAAAAGGCGGTCAAGCATGTGCTGATGTTAAAGGCAAAGCTTGGTTTGCTCGACAATACAGCGCGTCTGTACAGCGATGGGCATATAGAGTTTGACACTGACGAAGAGCGTGCCACATCCTACCATCTTGCCGCTCAATCCATCGTATTATTGAAAAACGGCAATATAGGGAGTGATAATAAACCTATTCTGCCGCTTACAGCCGAAAAACTTTCAAGACTTGGCGGACGCGTGTTCCTGACAGGGCCTAATGCAAATTCAATGTGGGCACTTGCCGGCGACTATACCTTCCAGGCCATGCACTATTTTTGGAAGGGTAAAGAGGAAAGTCCTCTGCGTCCCAAATATGTGTTTTTAAAAGAAGGCATGGAGCAAAAGATGCCCCAAGGAGGCTCGCTGCTCTATTCACGTGGGTGCGACTGGACTGATGTACCGGAAACGATAATGGAAAAAGGTGGTGACCCGAGGGTGGCTGAACAAAAGATAATCGACAACCGCATGGTAGACAGCCATGAACCGGCTGATTGGGATGAAGCCCTGCGGATGGCACGCCAGTGTGACGTAATCGTTGCGGCTATGGGTGAAAATGTGATGCTTAGCGGTGAAAACCGTGACCGTACAAAACTCACACTCCCGGGGCGGCAGGAGGAATATGTAAATGCGCTTGTCGCTACTGGAAAACCGGTTGTGCTTGTTGTGTTTGGCGGACGTGCACAGGTAATTAGCGATTTGGCAAAGAAATGTGCAGCTGTGCTTCAAGCCTGGTATCCGGGTGAGGAAGGAGGTAATGCTGTTGCCGATATTCTTTTCGGCAATGTGTCACCGTCAGGTAAACTCTGTGTCAGCTACCCTGCCGTTGAGCTTCATGAACCTGTTTGTTACAATTACGGTTTGGAGAAAGACTCTCGCATTGCATGGCCGTTCGGTTATGGTTTGAGCTATACTTCTTTTGAATATAGTGATATGCAGATTGACCGGCAAGTGGCAACTACTGCTGAAGCGTTCGGCCTCAGTGTTAATGTAAAAAATACGGGTAATGTTTATGCTGACGAAGTGGTGCAAATCTATGTCTCTCCAATTGACAGCGAGTCACGGTTAAAGCCTATCCAACTTCAAGGCTTTGCACGGGTAAGCCTCAAGGCCGGGGAAAAACAGACAGTGAGGTTCAGGCTTTTCCCGGAGCAGTTGGGATATTATGACGGTGGACAATGGAATATTGCACCTGGACGTTACATGGTCAAGGTGGCCGCATCATCGCAAGATATACGACAGGAACAAGAAATTGTACTCACAGGAAAGCACCATGTAAAAAAACTGCGCGAACATTATCTGTCAGAGGTGGTGAAGTGATAAATTAATATGAATTCCGCAAACATCCAATTCTTTCTACGGCAGCCGTATGTTGCCTTTGATATTTTTATGTTAATTGCAGCAGATAACGGTTGTCTTGATTAATCGTCTGATAATCAGTGCGTTGCAAAACGTGCCGTTTCGGAAGCCGAAACAGCACGTTTTAGCGGCTGAAACAGCACGTTTCATGGCATGATATGGCGCATATTGAAAATCCGGATGTCATAAGACACTTTTCAGTTGCATATCCGCGGGTATGGGATGAATGCGGTATTAATCAAAATTAACAATATGAACTTTCTAAAACTGTTTTATACACTTTGCTTTACCGCTTGTTTTATCCAGGCGGAAGCACAAGGCGTCGTGTTGGAAATCAACACTAATAAAAGTGGGGCGGAAATAGCCCCGACAATGTACGGAATCTTTTTTGAAGACATCAATTATGGCGCCGACGGCGGACTTTATGGCGAATTGGTAAAGAACAGGTCGTTTGAATTTCCGCAACCGCTTATGGGATGGAACACCATAGGTGGTGTGGAAGTGAGGAATGACGGCCCGTTCAGCCGCTGTCCCCATTATGTGAGATTGTCGTATAGCGGCAAGCGCGATATGTCCACGGGGATTGAGAATAGGGGATTCCTTGGAATGTCGCTTCTTGGCGGTGAAGAGTATCGGTTTACGGTATGGGCGAGAGTTCCAGGAGATGCTCAGGCGCAACTGAACGTTGGTTTGCGTGACCTTGATTCGCAGGAAGAAAGTTTTACTGTATGTGACACCAATATTAACGTATGCGGTAGCGAGTGGCGTAAATATGCCGTCGTGCTTACCCCGCCACACACAATCAAGAAAGCATCTCTTACGGTGTTTCTGAAGGGTAACACTCCGGTGGATGTTGAACATGTCAGCCTGTTTCCCGTAAATACATGGCGTGGGCATGAAAACGGATTGCGTAAAGACCTTGCACAGCTTGTTGCAGATTTAAGGCCTGGCGTGATGCGTTTCCCTGGCGGTTGTATCGTTGAAGGAGCGACTCTAAACACCAGATACAACTGGAAAAACAGTATCGGGCCAGTTGAAAACCGTCCGTTGAATGAAACACGCTGGAACTATGGCAAGGAACGCACACATTTTGACTATTACCAGTCATACGGTCTCGGTTTCTTTGAATTTTTCCAGTTTTGTGAAGAAATCGGTGCCGAGCCGCTTCCTGTGCTTAGTTGTGGTATGGCTTGCCAGTTTAATAACGATATTACCACGAAAGGTTCATGGATAGCGCAAGGTGATAGCTTAAACGAGTTCATACAGGACGCCATTGACCTCATCGAGTTCTGTAACGGTGACCCGGAGAAAAATGAATGGGCAAAAATAAGAGCCGAGATGGGACATCCTGAACCTTTCAACCTCAAATACCTTGCCATCGGTAATGAACAGTGGGGAGAATGGTATGCGCCAATGCTCAAAGCCTTTATGAAGCCTATCCGTAAGCTCTATCCACAAATCAAGATTATAGGTTCGTCTGGTCCCTGGCCTGACGGGAAAGAATACGATTACCTTTGGCCGGAAATGCGTAAGGCCGGTGTCGATTTTGTCGATGAGCATTTCTATAAGGACGAAGACTTCTTTCTCTCCGGAGCCAGTCGCTATGATAATTTCCCGCGAAAGGGTCCCAAAGTATATGCGGGTGAATATGCCTGTCATGGAAAAGGAAAGAAATGGAACCGTTTTTATTCTGCGATTTGTGAAGCCGCATTTATGACCGGTCTTGAAAGAAATGCAGATGTCGTGAAAATGGCAACTTATGCGCCTCTCTTTGCCCATATCAATGGCTGGCAATGGCGGCCCGACATGATATGGTTTGATAACCTGCGGTCGGTACGCACATCATCCTATTATGTGCAGCAACTGTTTTCCGTCAATCGTGGAACGCATGTATTACCCATTTCTGTTTCAGGGAACACGGATAAAATATATGCAAGCGCTGTTGCGGATAAGGACGACAAAAATGCGGTAATTGTGAAAGTTGTGAATACAGGTGAAAAAGATATTCCTGTCTCAATTAACCTAAAAGGCATGAATTGTGAAAGTTCTATGCTTACCACTGTATTATCTGCTTCTGAGAGCCAACCTTTGGGAAATGTTAATTATGGCAGTGACAAGGTTCATAGTATTCTTGATTGCGATAACTCACTCGATAATCCGGAGCGAATCATTCCACACACCGCTGAATCGAAAGTAATGTGTCCACATATTACAGTAAAAGTAGCCGCTTGTTCGGTCTCAATTTTCAGAATCAAGGCCATAAAATGATTTTATATGCTTTTTCTATACATGAACCATAGTAATAATGCTAAAAGAAGGTCTTTTTCACTGGATAAAAAGCTGTATATGATTGATACACAGTTCTGAACGTATAAAATACCTTGAAAATCAATAAATTAATGAGGGAATGGCTTTAATCCTTCTCTCCGCTCAAAATTGAGAAAGTCCTTAAGATTGGAGCTTAAGGACTTTTTCTTTATTCGGTATTTTCCCTTTTATTCCAGGTAAGGAAAATGTGTCCGCCCATTCTGGAAATATGTATTTTTGTCTTGTACATTATTCAGAAAGTGCGGACACGGTACATAGCAACTAAGCGTTCAACAAGTCATGTCGTTGTGGAGTATGACCTATTAGGTTATTCCCAACGAGGGTCGCCGGCGTCAACATCGCTCTTCAACAGTGTGAAATCGCCGTTTTCCGGGTCGGTGAATAGTGAAGAGGCGTCATATTCGAGCTGGACGGTCGGCGTAAAGACAGCCGAACTGAGCGCAAAGTCGTTGGTGAAGTAGACTTCGGATATGGTCGGGTCGGTGTCGTTTCTTATTCCGCTGCATTTCGATTCGTCCTGGCATGCCGAGAATATACAGCCCGAAATTGTAAACGTTATGCTAGAGCAGTCTTGTGCGTCAATGATGTACTTGTCGCTGCCGGGGCCGTTGTAGAACGTGCAGTTACTTATTTCCACCGAGCCGGTATTGCTTTTGCGGATGTCCATGAACGAGTGTGAGAACGTGTCGAACGTTGAGTTGCTAATCTTTACTCCGCCTACGGTGTAGGCAGCGTTGTTCCAGTACATTATGGCATAGCCTGCGCCGGTTGACATATCGGTGGCGATGCAGTTGTCAATCTTGATTGAGTCGATGGTTATTGCTGCTTCGTCTTTCAGGCGGATGAGGCTGCGCACGAAGTTGCTGAACTTGCAGTCTGTGAACGACAGGTCGCTGCCAACCGTTGCTGCGTCGCCTTCGTTAATCAGATATTGCGCACCGTTGTCGACTATTGATACGTTCTCAAACCGTATGTAGTTGTGCGAACCGGCTATGTCTACACTCTGGTTGATGTTGAGGGTTGGCGTGCTGCCTCCTGCCAGGCCGAAGAACGTCACCGACATACCGTCGGGTATCGATACTTCCGCGTCGTCCCCGGTTTCCGGGTCGGTAGCGTAGAGCGACACGGTAGTGCCAAGGTTGAGGCCTATTGTTACGGCATAGTTTTGCGGGTCAGTGCCGCTTTGTGCCAACGCAAGTGCCGAAATCTCGTCTATGAGGTCTTGGTCAATGCGTGTAATGCTGCTGTCGAGAGTGTAAAGATAGGCGTCAGACGGCGGTGAAGCCATCGTCGAAACGTTCAGTGTGCCGCGTTTCGATTCGTTGTAGTACAGGATGAACGTGTACGTAGTCGAACTTTTCAATCCTTCTACCGTGTATTCACCGGTCGAAATCATCTCGTCCGTCATTTCGATTCTTGTCGTGTCGCCGCCTTGCACTTGCGCGATGTGTGTCAAGTTGTCGGTCACTGTCCATGACAGGCGTATCCATGTGTCGCCGCGGTCTTCGTCTGTGGGTGTGTTGAACAGTTGTTCGGCATCTGTCCTGAACGAATTTCCGTTGTCGTAGTACACCCATTTCGATTCGCTTTTTTGCGACGACATTGATTTTATTCTAAGATGGTATGGAGTGTCGCCGATAAGTCCGCTTATCGTGTCGGGCGACGATATTATGCTTTTGTCTTCGCCGTAGGCTATCGAGCCGCTTGACGCTCCAAGGGCGATGTCGTCGGTAAGCGAGTCCGTGCTGACTTCGATTATGTAATATTCGGCGTCTGACACTTTAGTGAATGTCACTTCTGCGTAAGTATCGCCTGGCGATACTGTAAGGTCGTCGTTAGATACTCCGAACAGTCTGTCGTACGAACTGTCCACGTCCCAGTCGTTCTTGTCCGTACACGATGCCGCCGAAAAGCCTATGGCTATCGCTATCGCGAATCCGTATATGGTCTTTAATGTGTTCATCTTTTTCGTTACTTAATGTTTACGTTTTGTTAATTAGTATAGCCGTAAGAGTTCTGCAACGTTCCGTTTGAGGCTGAAATTGTAGTCGATCCTATCGGCATCAGGTAACGGTTTACAACCGAAGGCTCCGTACCTGATATCCCGAGCGACTCTATGCTGCTGCCTACGAGGCCGCTGCTTATCGACGGTAGGTTGGTGTACACCTGTGTATCGTTGGTGTCTGTTATGTCGCTGCTGCCATAGGAACTTTCCGAGCCGTCATAGTCGCTTGCCGTAATGTCAGCCGGATCGGTGTACCATGTTATGCTTGACATGTCAATCTGTGTTTTGGCAGCGTCTGAATAATTGAAATAAACAGTCTCCTTGAATGTTCCGTCTTGCAGGTATTGAAGGTACAGTTCTTTTGATTCCTTTATCTTTGGTACAAGCAAGTTCCATCGTATCAAGTCCCATTTACGCATGCCTTCGCCAGCCAGTTCCCATGCGTTTTCCTGTACAATCGCGTCGAAAAACGAATCTTTGTCAGATGATATATTGTTTATGTATGCCTGTGCTTCAGTTAGGTCAGCCGAGTCGAAGAAATGCTCGGCAACACGCCATTCGCCATCTACGTAGGCAAATGGGATCCGCGAATGATGAGCGACACATGGAAGTCACAGAACCTCGTGGCAACAGCAAAACAAGGATATGGTATCAACCCCGTGAAACTGCGTTATTCGCAGGTTCTGCTCTATTATGCCGAAGTGATGAACGAATTGGCTGGCAGCCCTGACGCCCGTTACGACGGCGATGCCGGCATAACGGCACGTGAAGCGCTGGCGCAAGTGCACAACCGGGCGTTCGACTCGGCTGACCTAACTGAAGCACAGGCATACATAAACAATATATCATCTTATCGACGGATTAAAAATGACAAACTTAGGTATCCTTTGGATTGGAACAGCGAAACAGCGTAGCCGGAT
>NZ_JACJJG010000019.1 GCF_016899855.1 Marseilla massiliensis | reverse complement strand
CTCATGGACCTGCACGACAAAATCCTGCTGCGGAAAAGGGCGCTCATTGAAACCGTCAACGACGAACTCAAAAACGTCTGCTACATTGAGCATACCAGGCACCGCAGCATTGACGGTTTTGCTTCCAACCTGATTGCAGGGCTTATCGCATACAACCTGCTTCCTAAGAAACCGTCACTCAATATTGACATCATTGATAAAAGCAGGATTATTGCATAAGATTATTATACCGAACTCACGTGATATTAGGAAATAAAGAAAGTTCTGCCTCAAGGTACGGCAAGCTATTTTCAATGCAACTTCTATCAATAGAATATCCTACTTTTGGCGTTTTAACAGCATTTGTAACATAAATACCCATTTGTAAAATATCAAAAATAGAGGAAACATGGTTTCCTGCAAATTGAAAGAATGGAATTATTGTTTTCTGGTAATCAGCTGAAGGTTCGCCATAAAAATCTTGCACGGGATCAGGCGGAACAACCTCATTTATCATAACCGCTTTAATTGTAAAAGGATCAATCTCAATATTATTAAGATATAAACCATTAGCAATACCAACCTTAGTTTCAAGTTCTTTTTTTACATTCATACTTTATTTCTCACTAATGCCTAATTTAAATACAAATATAAACAAAAAATATAATCTTCTTGAAATAATGAGAACTTTTATACTTAACACCAGATTCAAATCTGGTATATAGTTATAATCAAATGTGCATTAAAACGGCATAAATATTATATTTAGATAGAATTTTAATAAAATAATTATCATTATATTTGTTTTTTACATAAAAATGTGTACCTTTGCAACCGCAAAATTCACGACAACACGACTATATCATATTAAGGAACAATAAAAACAATATCTTATGAATGCAGTACAAGTTGTAGAAAATCTCAAACAGAGATTTCCAAATGAGCCTGAATATATCCAGGCCGTAAGCCAAGTATTGGGAACAATAGAAGAGGAATACAACAAGCACCCTGAGTTTGACAAGGCAAATCTGATTGAACGTCTTTGTATCCCTGACCGAGTGATTGAATTTCGTGTCTCATGGGTTGACGACAAGGGCAATGTACGCACCAACATGGGATATCGTGTACAGCACAATAATGTAATTGGTCCGTATAAGGGAGGATTACGCTTTCACCAATCAGTGAACTTGGGTATCCTTAAATTCCTTGCGTTCGAACAGACATTCAAAAATTCACTTACCACATTGCCTATGGGTGGAGCAAAGGGTGGTTCAGACTTTTCACCACGTGGTAAAAGTGACGCAGAGGTAATGAGATTCTGCCAAGCGTTCATGAGCGAACTTTATCGCCATATCGGCGCTGATGTAGACGTACCTGCCGGTGATATAGGCGTAGGAGGACGCGAAGTTGCGTACATGTTCGGTATGTACAAAAAACTGACACATGAATGGAGCGGAATACTAACAGGAAAAGGAATCCAATTCGGAGGCTCATTGATACGTCCGGAGGCAACAGGTTACGGTAATGTGTACTTCCTCGTAAATATGCTCAATACGCGTGGTATAGACATCAAAGGCAAAACTGTACTCGTAAGTGGATCTGGCAATGTTGCCCAATACACAATCGAGAAATGTATAGAACTTGGTGCTAAGGTCGTAACGTGCTCCGATTCAGACGGATACATATATGATCCTGATGGTATTACCAGAGAAAAACTCGACTATATAATGGAGCTCAAGAACATTGAGCGTGGACGTATCCGCGAATATGCCGAAAAATATAATGTTAAATATGTCGAGGGAGCCAAGCCGTGGTTTGAAAAAGCTGATATTGCATTACCGTCGGCTACACAAAATGAAATTAACGAAGAAGCAGCCAAAGCTCTTGTAGCAAACGGAGTCATTGCTGTCAGTGAAGGCGCAAACATGCCTACCACACCGGAAGCTATCAAGATATTCCAGGACGCAAAAATCCTTTATTCTCCTGGCAAAGCTGCAAATGCGGGTGGTGTTGCTGTATCAGGACTTGAAATGAGCCAAAACTCAGAACGTTTAAGTTGGAGCCGCGAGGAAGTTGATGCTAAATTGCATAGCATAATGAACAACATACATGAGAATTGTGTAAAATATGGAACCGAACCGGATGGCTATATAAATTATGTCAAAGGTGCCAATATTGCAGGTTTCCTTAAAGTTGCAAAAGCCATGATGGCTCAAGGCATAGTATAAAGATATAATAAAAATTCAAAACCAGACAGTCATTGTTTACTGTCTGGTTTTTTTTGATAATCAAAATTATTACGTACAAAAGAATAAAAATTACGAAATTCTAGCATTGTTATCCCATCTGGCAAAAAGCTAAAATCCAATGGTTCGCATAACAATTTCTTGTAAAGAGTTTCACATGCACGGCATAATATTTCTTGATGGTCAAAAGCCAATGATGGTATTTCATCAAACTTAAACCAACTTGCTTTAGCTGCATCGTCTCCACCTGTTACAGACTGTAAACGAACAACTGCATAATAAGCTATACTTATAACCCGTTCACGAGGATCACGGTCAGGATTAGTGAAAGCATAAAACTGATTTATAACCACATCTGATAATCCTGTCTCTTCCTTCAACTCGCGTAAAGCCCCTGATTCCGCGGATTCATCAATATTGATAAAACCTCCCGGAAACGCCCACTTGCCTTTATACGGTTCATGACCTCGCTCAACAAGCAAAATCATCAAATTCGCCCCATCGAAACCAAAAACCACGCAATCAGCAGTAACACTGGGATGAGGGTACTTGTAATGATATCTCAATTCATCCATATTCCACAATAATTAAAAATATCAAAAGTCAGCTCAGTTACGACTTGACATTGTTGACATTAAAAAACAAACGTATTTCAGAATACGAAATTACTGGATTTACTGCTCCTTTCACTTCTGATATGGAAGTAACGCGTGGATGGGCTACTAAGAAAGTCTGTAATTCTTCTATATGACTTTGAGGAATCACCTTGTCTATACCCAACAAACCAGCCTTAACAAAATAAGCCAAATGTCCCATTACCGTATCTGCAACGAGCCCACGCTCTTTAGCAATCTGCCCTATCGTCATTCCTGATTTAAACATATCAAAACTAATTTCACGTGTATTTTTAGCGGTTTTTTTTGCTATGGGCAATTTTTTCTCACGCTTCACTGTTGAGTCATTTGCATTCAAATTCAATATAATCTTGGCTTTTTCCGTAAGATAATCCCCTGTGGAAAAAGACACATGATCTTGACTTTCATATTCAAGAAGCTTCTTTTTGATTATTAGTTCATCCGAAAATGTCGTAAACCGTTCTTCAAATTGCTGCTTTATAATCTTATTATCCGTGCTTATTTTCGTCTTCGCCAACAAAAGCAAAAAATCTTCTAATCTCTCTGAAAAATATTTTGAGGCCTTTCGTATACGTTCATAAAGATATGCATCATCGGTATTTAATACATCACTTGACAAACGGGAATATTGCACCTTAAATTTTCGGGCAACATCTATAAGTTCATTAAATATAAGTCCAACATTTTTATAATTGGTGAGAAGCTTTGGATATTTACTATAAAAGTGTTCATCAATTGTTCGCAACAATAATCTAAACGAAGAATGTAACGTCGTAAAATCAAAAAGCTCGTCAAGAAGATTTATAAAATAGGCTAACTTTAACGACAAGAGTTCTGATTTATTTGGAATACATAAATCCAACCCATCAATATAACGTTCTACAATTTCATCACTTATCAAAGAGTCATGTCGCAGAGGAGCACTCAAAACAATACCATCTAACGTCTTACAACGGCTTAATGCGACATAAGCTTGTCCATGAGCAAAAGAATGTGAAACATCAATAATTGCATGGTCAAATGTAAGTCCTTGACTTTTATGTATAGTTATTGCCCACGCAAGCTTCAATGGATATTGTCTAAAGACACCTTCTACTGTTTCTTTAATTTCTTTTGTTCCATTATCAAGCGTATACTTAGAGTTTGTCCATTCAGCCTTTTCCAATCTAAAAGCCTCACTGCTGTTTTTCCCTTTCACGATAATATTGTCATTAGAAACTGCTATGACTTCACCTATCATGCCATTATAGAAACGTTTATCAGGATCATTTTTAATGAACATCACTTGCGCTCCTTGTTTCAATATTAAACCTTTATCTGCAGGATATGAAGTTTCAGGGAACACGCCTTTCACCTCTGCATTAAAAGTATATTCATATCCAGGAAGTGATGACAACTCTAAATCATTAATTGCCTGAGCTTGAAAATTATGTGTTGTCAATCGTATGTAATCACTTTTCGCATCCGGTTTGAACCCAGGAATGTATCGCTGATTTAATGTGTCAAGAGTTGCATCTGTTGCTTTGTTTTCCCTTATTTGATTAAGTAAAGCCACAAATGAAATATCCTGCTGACGGTAAACAGTTTTTAATTCTACCGTATGATAACCAGCCTGAGCCAACGCCTTGCTTGAAAAAAAATATGGAGTGTCATATACCGCACTTAATAAAGCCCATTCATCATCTTTTACAACTGGTGCAAGTTGTTGTAAATCACCTATCATAAGTAATTGAGCTCCACCAAAAGGTTTGTCATGATCACGATATCGACGCATAACAGAATCAACCGCGTCCAGTAAATCAGCACGTACCATACTGATTTCGTCAATTACGAGTAAATCTATCGTACGTATGATATCCCTTTTAATCTTGCCAAACCTAAAATATCTTTTCTCTGCACGGTCATAAGTTACTCCGGGAACAAATGGAGACAATGGTAACTGAAAAAAAGAATGAATAGTCACACCACCAGCATTGATTGCGGCGATACCTGTCGGCGCTAACACAACCATACGTTTAGGAGACTTTACCTTTAATTCTTTAAGAAATGTTGTCTTACCAGTTCCTGCTTTTCCGGTAAGAAAAAGATTTGCTCCCGTATGTTCAATGATTTCCCATGCAAGGTCAAGCTCGGCATTCATTATCATAATTCAATAATAAAAAAAGATAAACACAGATGACAGATAGATTTTTCTCCTGTTTATGAATATAAACAAAGCCCTATTAAAAAGCCTCTCTGTATTTACCCTCGTTCTTATCCTCAAGCATACTTAAATATGAATTATATCGGCTTTCTGATATGTAATGTTCCTCAACAGCTTTTCTTACAGCACATCCTGGTTCATGCGTATGTGTACAATTTCGGAAACGACAATCTTTTGAGTACTTGAAAATCTCCTTAAAATAGCCACATATTTCCTCTGGTTCCATGTCAAAAGTACCGAAACCCTTGATTCCTGGAGTGTCTATAACCCAACCACCATAAGGCAAAGGCAACATTTCACTAAACGTGGTTGTATGCATACCCGTGTCATGAGCCTCGCTAATTTCAGATGTTCGTAAATTCAATCCTGGTATAAGCGTATTCAGCAACGTACTCTTACCCACTCCACTATTACCACTAAACAAGGTAATTTTATTCTCAAGCAACGGTCTGAAACATTCTATTATAGAGTTGTCAAATGCAGACACAGACAAACATTCATACCCTATTGTTTCATATAGGTGTACCATCATTTTCTGATATTCTACATCTTCAGGTGATAATATATCTATCTTATTAAAAACAAGAATCACCGGAATACGGTATGCTTCTGCCGAAGCCAAAAAGCGGTCAATAAACGTGGTTGATGTCTGTGGATGATTAACTGTGACAATAAGAAACGCCTGATCAATATTCGCGGCGATAATGTGACTTTGTTTAGAAAGATTAGGCGACTTACGTATAATGTAATTGCTCCTGTCACCTATGTCGGTAATAAAAGCTGTCCCTTCAACATTACGGACAATCTTCACCCTGTCGCCAACAGCAACAGGATTTGTACTGCGTATACCTTTAAGCCTAAAGTTGCCCTTGATTTTACATTCTATTAATGAGCCATCGTCTGTCTTTACAGTATACCAACTGCCTGTATTTCTTATAACAAGACCATTCACTTCCGGATATTACTTTTTGCATTTATAAAATCAAGAGTTAAGAGCCCATCGTTTCTTATGAAGCTCTTACTCTTGATTCTTATTCGTTTTAGACAGTCATAATTTCTTTATTCTTTGCTGCAAGCAAGTCGTCTATTTTCTTAATAAACTTGTCATGAATTTTCTGGAGTTCAACCTCTGCATCCTTTTCATTATCCTCTGAAAGACCATCTTTAATGGCTTTCTTCAACTTATCCTTTATATCGCTTCGTACATTACGAATCTCAACTTTAGCCTTCTCCCCCATCTTGTTACACTGCTTCGCCAAATCCTTACGGCGTTCCTCCGTAGGTTGTGGTATACCGAGACGTACTATCTCGCCATTATTTTCAGGAGTAATGCCTACGTCCGAATCCATAATTGCCTTTTCGATATCCTTAATCATCTTTTTATCCCAAGGTCGTATGGCAATTGTTCGCGGATCAGGAGTAGATACGTTAGCCACTTGATTAAGCGGCACCATAGAACCGTATGAACTTACTCTGATACCATCCAATATGGCAACATTAGCACGTCCCGCACGAACATGTGACAGCTGATCTTCAAGATACATAGCAGCCATCTCCATTCTCTCTTCAGTTTCCTTTAAGGTAGCTTTTACGTCTATCATATGATTAAATATTTTTCAGTTTTGCAAATATAATGATTTATTCTGAAAGAACAGCAATTTAACTATGAAATATATTATTGCTCTTTCATCTGTTCTCGATTTCATCTCCAATCTCCTCTTTCACCATATTGGTAAGCTCAACAAATTGTGGTATTGACAACTGCTCTGGACGGGATGTCATAATCTCATTACCATAAAAAACAGCATGTTCTTGCACATTAGGCAAAATCTGTCTAAGTGATACACGCAACATTTTGCGACGCTGATTGAACACTGTCTTAACCACACGCCTGAACAAAGTCCAGTCACAACCAAGATCAACCGTCTTGTTGCGTTTCATACATATTACGGCACTTTTTACTTTTGGTGGTGGATTAAACACGTTTTCGTCAACAGTAAACAAATATTCAACATCATACCATGCCTGAATCAACACGCTCAATATTCCATAAGCTTTAGTTCCTGGAGCTGAAGCCATGCGTAAAGCCACCTCACGCTGTATCATACCTGTGCAACATGGAATTAACTCCTTATTGTCAAGCATCTTAAAAAATATTTGCGATGATATATCATAAGGATAATTACCTGTAAGCACAAACTGATTTCCTCCGAACAAAAGGTTTAAGTCCATCCTTAAAAAGTCCTCACCTACAATACTTTGCCGTAATGACGGATACTTCTCATTAAGGTAAGCTACAGATTCTGAGTCTATCTCAACAACTTTTAAATCACGACCTTTCGGCATAAGATATTGCGTGAGTACTCCCATACCTGGTCCCACTTCCAATATAGGTATACCAGGACATGCATCAACAGTGTCGGCTATTGCCTTAGCAATGTTCAGGTCAGTAAGAAAATGCTGACCAAGATTTTTTTTCGGTCTTACGGTTCTCATCAATCACATTTATATTGAAGCATAGAATCATGACAAAAACTCCACTATCTATATCATGCTTTATTTATTTTGCAAAGTTAAGGAAATAATGCGGCAAATCAAAATCTTTCGTTTGTTTTGGAAAAACAGAAATGCTCCACATAAAAGAAAAGAAGAAGAAGCCTTAACTTCTTCTTCTCTATATTATGCGGAAGATGAGGGATTCAAACCCCCGATACCCGGAAAAGGGTATACCGGATTTCGAGTCCAGCGCATTCGGTCACTCTGCCAATCTTCCTTTTCAACATACAAAGTCCTGAACTTTGATGTTTACGACTGCAAAGGTAATATTATTTTTTGATATAACCAAGAAAAACAATCATTCGAATGAAAGTTTTTTCAGCCTTTCCTTTAATTGTTCTGCTTCACTCTGCCTGATACCAAGCTTTATTTCACACGTTCCATTATAAGTCTGTGATATAATCCGGGGCTTCATATCTTTCACAACTTTCATTACAGCATTCATCATGACATAAGGAAAATCATAAGTTATAACAGACTCAACCTGGCGGATCACTATCTCTGAAGCATCCAGCGAAGCAGCTGCTGCCGTCTTATAAGCGACGATAAGCCCGCCTGTTCCAAGATTTACGCCCCCATAATAACGTACAACAACAACAAGCACATCGGTCAGTTCACGGCTGTTGATTTGTCCAAGAATAGGTTTGCCAGCCGTACTGCTGGGTTCCCCATCATCATTAGCCCTGAAATCTTCACGTTTAGCCCCCAACATATATGCGTAGCACACATGTCGCGCATCATAATATTTTTTCCGATATTCCTGAATTATATCCTTAATTTCTTCAAGCGTTTCTACATGATGCGCAAAAGCAAGGAACTTACTCCGTTTTTCGGAATAAGTCCCTTCACCGATATTTACGATTGTCTTAAATTCATCAGAATTCATCCGACATCAATCTGAACTTTACGAAAGTTTGTGTATTACAAGTCCCGAACGCAATTTTGGCTCAAACCATGTAGCTTTTGGTGGCATTATCTTACCGTTGTCAGCAATATCCATTATCTGCTTCATTGTGACAGGGTAAAGGGCCAAGGCCATGCGCATTTCACCTGTATCTACACGTCTCTTCAGCTCACCTAAACCACGCAGACCGCCCACAAAATCTATACGTTTGTCAGAGCGCAAATCCTTGATACCTAAAATTCCGTCAAGGATAAGACGGCTTGATATGTCAACATCCAATACTCCTATAGGGTCGGTATCGTCATAGGTACCAGGTTTAGCCGTCAAGCTAAACCACTTGCCGTCAAGATACAATGAAAAATTATGCAAGCATGCAGGTTTATATGTTTCACTTCCTTTTTCCTCAACGTCAAAATCTTTCGCCAAAGCCTTAAGGAATTCATCGGTAGTAAGTCCGTTCAGATCCTTGACCACACGATTATAATCCAAAATCGTCAATTGTGACGCCTGGAAACATACAGCCATAAAATAATTATATTCTTCATTTCCTGTATGATTAGGATCCTGTCTTGCTTTTTCTGCGCCTACCAATGCGGCTGCAGCCGAACGATGGTGACCGTCCGCGATATACAGTGACGGCATTTTTGCAAACTCATTCGTTACAGCGGCTATATCATCGTCATTAGAAATAATCCAGAACTGATGACGGAATCCATCTACTGGAGCGATAAAATCATATTCAGGTTTTGTTGCCGCATACCTCATTATGAGACTATCAAGCGCGTCGTTATCAGGATACGCAAAGAATACAGGCTCAATATTTGCATTATTGACACGCACGTGCTTCATTCTGTCCTCTTCCTTATCCCGCCTTGTAAGCTCATGCTTCTTTATAACACCGTTAAGATAATCATCAACGTAAGCACATACAACCAAACCGTACTGGGTTTTGCCGTTCATTGTCTGTGCATAGATGTAATACTGCTCCTTGTCATCCTGCACAAGCCAGCCTTTGTCTTGGAACTTCTTAAAATTCTCGGCTGCCTTGGCATACACGCGTGGATCATACTCACTTGTTCCCGGCTCGAAATCTATCTCAGGCTTTATTATGTGATATAGACTTTTTTCATTGTTGCCTGCCTCATTACGAGCTTCCTCAGAGTCAAGCACGTCATATGGCCTCGACTCAACCTCCTCTACATACTGTTGTGGAGGACGTATACCCCTGAATGGTTTTATTCTTGCCATAATTTAAGACTATTTATTAACCTGGAACTTAGTACAACCTTCATTAAAATAAGCATTGATTTGTTTTGCCGCAGCTATACCGGCATTTATATTTGCCTCTGCCGTTTGCGCGCCCATCTTCTTCGGCGTACTGAAATAACGTCCTTCAAACTTCGCAAAGTCTGCGTCGGCATCCGGCTTGATGTCCGTTATGTATTTCAAGTCTTCACGTTCTGACATCAATTTTAGCAATTCCGGTTCATTTACCACTTCCTTGCGAGCCGTATTTATCACTATTCCGCCCTTTTTCATCTGTCCTACCAACGCATAGTTTATGCTTTGCCGGGTTTCAGCTGTTGCAGGAATATGCAACGAAACGATATCGCACTCTTTAAACAAATCATCCTGTGAGCCAACAGCATGTACTCCAGACTCCTCGATAACGTCTTTCGGACAGAAAGCGTCATACGCATATACATCCATGCCAAATCCTTTAGCAATGCGGGCAACATTACGTCCTACATTACCAAAAGCAAGTATTCCGAGTTTCTTACCTTTCAATTCTGTTCCGGCTTTACCATTATAGAAATTACGTACGGCATATACCAATAAGCCGAATACAAGTTCTGCTACGGCGTTGGAGTTCTGTCCTGGTGTATTTTCAACAACAACGCCCTTTCCTTTTGCATATTCTGTGTCAATATTGTCATATCCAGCACCGGCACGCACGACTATTTTTAAATTAGCAGCCGCATCAAGCACGGCAGGTGTAACCTTGTCCGAACGTACGATAAGAGCGTCCGCATCTTTCACTGCGGCAAGCAATTGTGCTACGTCAGTATATTTCTCAAGAAGTACGAGTTCGTTTCCTGCTCCTTCTATTTCTTTTCTTATTCCCTCTACTGCCACTGGAGCAAAGGGTTTCTCGGTTGCTACTAAAACTTTCATCTCTTTAGATTTTTGGTTAATTATATACTTATATCGGTTGAAAAGATAAAGAGAAACACGCCCCACCTAAACACATAACGCAAGTATATGATGACGACATGCTCCCCTTTATCCGTAAAATCAGATTATTTAATGCTGTGCTTCAAAGTCTTTCATGCACTTTATAAGAGCCTGTACGCCCTCTACTGTCTGCGCATTGTAGCAGCTTGCACGGAATCCTCCGACCGAACGGTGTCCCTTGATACCAACCATACCCTGTGAAGTAGCATACTCAAGGAATGGTTTTTCAAGTTCAGCGTACTCTTCGTTCATTACAAAACAAATATTCATTACCGACCTGTCTTCAGTAGCAACCGTACCACGGAACAACTTGTTGCGGTCAATTTCGGTATACAGCATGTCTGCACGTTCGCATGCACGCTTATCCATAGCCTCAACTCCGCCGTTCTTCTTAATCCAGCGCAATGTTTCCAGTGCCGTGTAAATCGGTACTACAGGAGGTGTATTGAACATCGAACCCTTCTCTACATGGGTCTTGTAGTTCAGCATTGTAGGTATTTCACGCGGTGCCTTGCCAAGAGCGTCATCCTTGACGATAACAACCGTCACGCCTGCCATTGACAGGTTCTTCTGTGCACCGGCGTAGATACATTCATACTTCGATACGTCTACGGGGCGGCTGAAAATGTCTGACGACATATCAGCAATCATCGGAACGGGAACATCAAGGTCCTTGCGTATTTCAGTACCAAAAATGGTGTTATTGGTTGTTATGTGCAGATAATCCACATCGGCTGGACATGTCCAGTCCTTTGGAATGAATGTATAATTCGCATCGGCAGAAGAAGCGACTTCTACCACCTCACCAAACAGCTTAGCTTCCTTGATAGCCTTCTTTGCCCACGTACCTGTATTCAGGTAAGCGGCCTTCTTTATAAGGAAGTTGTAGGGAATCATGCAGAATTCGAGCGAAGCGCCACCTCCCAGGAAGAGCACGGAATAGCCCTCTGGCACACTGAGCAGTTCCTTGATTAATGCCATTGCTTCATCTACAACAGGCTGGAAATCCTTTGCCCTGTGACTGATTTCAGCCAATGACAAGCCACTTCCGTTAAAATCCAAAATCTGCTTTGCCGTGTTTTCAATGACTTCACGCGGAAGCATTGACGGGCCGGCGTTAAAGTTGTACTTCTTCATAATGAAAATATTTTTATATTAAAACGATAGTTCAAATTTGCAGTTGCGAAATTAATTATTTTATTTCATTCCCGCAAATTATTTCACTAAAATATGCAAATAAGTGTCATTTTGTCACTTTATAAGCTCTATTACCGTCTTTATGCCCTTGAGCTTAGCTCCAACTGAGCGCTTTATTACATCTTTCCATTTACTACTGTCAACAGCTGCATAAGCCCATCGTTCCCTTACGTCTATCCTGCCAATGTCATTACCGTCAAGTCCGCAGGTCTTGCATAAGAACCCAAGAATGTCGCCACGTGAAATCTTGTCTTTCTTTCCTTTACCTATATATAATGTAACCATGCGTGGTTGTGGAGGCAATATACCGTTTTCAGGTATGTCATACTCTTCAACAGGCTCACTTACATATTCAGGCACCGTCTCGTCCGGACCAAGCAGGAAAAACGCCCGGCCTTCCGACTTCCATCGTGCTGTGCGCCCTGTACGGTGGACATACTCGTCTTTACCTACCGGCAAATGATAATGTATTATGTTATCAACCTCTGGCATGTCGAGGCCACGCGACGCAAGATCTGTAGCTACAAGCACATTGGCTGAACCGTTTGCGAACTTGTAAACAGCAGCTTCACGCGCTTTCTGATCCATTCCACCACGAAAAACGCTTATCGTAAACCCTTTGCCGGAAAGATAAGCCCCTGTTCGTTCAACACTGTCGCGATAATTCAAAAACACGATAGAACTCGCCTGGCCAAAACCGCACAACATTCTGTACAAAGTTTCAAGCTTGTCTTTTTCCTGACTCTTAACATACAGCAGTTTAATACGCCCCGCCGCGTCATCGCAACCAATGTAATCTATACGTTCAACATGGCCGATGTTGACAAATGACGGTATCTCTTCAGCATCTGTTGCAGATAAAAGGAAACGCCTGATGACACCGGGCAGCATACTGAAAGCACGTTTCATTTCATCGGCAAAGCCCATCTTAAGACACTTGTCGAATTCGTCTATTACTACGTATTTCACGCTAAACGGGCTGAAATTGCCTTTGTCAAGATGGTCAACAAGACGCCCCGGAGTGGCGAATACGACCTGCGGCCTTAACTTGTCAAGCTCTCTGTGTTCGTCCATTGCCGGCCTTCCGCCATACAAGCACATGGCAGTAAATCCTGTACCCATACTCTTGAACACGTCACAAGACTGCAAGGCAAGCTCGCGGCCGGGCACGATAACTACAGCCTGAACCATGTCTGAAGAAGCATCGAGCATCCTGACCAAGGGAATAAGATACGCAAGCGTCTTACCGCTGCCCGTAGCCGACAACAGTACTACATCCGAAACGCCGCCAAGCATTACATCCTTCATCCTCAACTGCATGTCGCTCAAGGCGTCGATACCCAATTTTGACAATATATCTTCGTCGTTATACATGGTTCTCCGGTTTTTCAAAGCATTACGTTTTATGTTGGCAAAGATACAAAACATAAACGAAACTAACGAATAAAATCAGAAGAATGTTGAACGGATTTATACAAATTAATATCAATCTGACATCCAACGGGCAAACAACAAGAGGCAAACCATCACGCAAAAGGTGCTGTTTTAAAGGCTAAAAGGCCATCTTTTACATCGCAAGAAACGGCCTTTTAAATTGTAAGTTACAACATGACTTACTATATAATACCATAACAATATCAAGCGTAAAATGCATACATATAAAGCTTTTTCCGCCATATAAGTTACGATTTTTATCCTCTTGAATGTATTTCGAGATAAAAACGGACGCATATACTCGTGTTTCGATATTTTTGAAGTACCTTTGCACACGGTAAATAACAATATAACATTATTTGAATGAAACTATACGATACATATATTTTCGACCTTGACGGTACGTTACTGTACACTCTTGACGACCTGACATCAAGCACGAACTATGCAATGAGGGAACATGGATTCAAAGAACACACAACAGAAGAGGTAAGGCTCATGGTTGGCAACGGAATAAGGAAACTTATCGAAAGGGCCATCCCTGGCGGTGCATCCAATCCAAAATATGAGAAGGTATACTCTACATTTATATCCCACTATCTTGAACACAACCTTGATACCACCCGTCCGTATCCAGGCATAACGGAACTTCTGGCAAAACTTAAAGAAAACGGTAAGAAAATGGCCATAGTCAGCAATAAATATTACAAGGCGACCGAACAGCTTTGCATGTCATTTTTCAAGAATTATATTGACGTTGCAATAGGCGAAAGCGAAAGCATACGTAAGAAGCCGGCTCCTGACACCGTACTTGAAGCTATGAGGCGGCTCGGTGTTGGTAAGGAAGGAACAGTATATGTTGGCGACAGCGAGGTTGATATTGCAACGGCAAGAAATTGTGGAATACCCTGTATCAGCGTATTATGGGGATTCCGTGACAAAGATTTTCTTGTCAAGAACGGAGGCGATGTTTTCGTAGAAAAGCCGTCCGAAATTTTTTAATGACGTAAACGACAAGGCAGAGTGGAACCGGCACAACCGTCATCACCCTGCCTTGTACTGCCTACACACGTTATTGTAACGTATGGTTATCAATGTAATCCTGCACAATCTCTTTATAGCTTTCGGATATCGGAATAAAGCTCTCACCGATAACAATACGTCCCCTGTCTATCATTTCAACCTTCGCCATATTTACGATAAACGATCTGTGAACACGCAAAAACTGTGGTTTAGGAAGATAATCCTCCATCTTTTTCATGTTCATCAATGACATAACGGGTTTCTTGCCAGCCGTGAAATATAGCTTAATATAGTCCTTGACCCCTTCAACATAAAGGATATCGTCATAATCAATACGGATAAGTTTATATTCGCTCTTTATATAAATAAACCCGTCACTGTTCATAGACTTCATCCGTTCATTGTCCTTGAACAGCTCCGCAACCTTGCTGACAGCAACTAAGAAGGTGTCATAGCTTATCGGTTTCAACAGATAATCGGCTGCATTTACCTTATATCCTTCTATGGCATAACGGTCAAAAGCTGTAGTGAAAATTATCTTCGTGTTTTTAGGCAGCAAATTGGCAAACTCCAATCCACTTAATTCCGGCATCTGAATGTCCAAAAAAAGAAGATCTACGGGATTATCCCTTAGCTCCTTCATTGCAGTTATGGCACTGTCGTACGTGCCGACAAGGTTTAGTTCTGGCGTCTTTTTTGCATAACTTGCCAATAATTCAGCAGCCAAAGGTTCGTCATCTATTATCGCACATTTGAGTATCATAAAGAACAATTTTAGAATAATACACTTCGTTTTTATCATCAGTACCACGTTCCCAGACATATTTTCCTGCATAAGCCATGTCCAGGCGTTTTGCTACTTGCTCCAATCCTATTCCATGACCACTCTTGTCTGAGTCGTTTTTAGGGAAATTTGAATTACGTATCTCACATTCAATTTTATTCTCATCGGCAATTATATTGATAGAGATGAAACTCGGACGGGTAGTTCCAACTCCATGCTTGAATGCGTTTTCAACAAGTGAAATAATTATAAGCGGGGCTATTCTTAACTCCTTGTCAGTCTTGATGGATACGTTGAAGTCTATTTTTACGTTCTTGTTTAAACGTATTTTCATCAATTCAACATAATTTCCAATGAATTCGGTCTCCTCCTTCAAACTAACGGAATTATTCCTTGCGCCATATAACATCTGCCTCAATAATGAGCTCAACGACAACACTGCCTTTTGAGCCTTGTCCTTGTCAAAGGATATAAGAGCATAAATGTTATTGAGGGTATTAAGCAGAAAATGTGGATTTATCTGGTTTCTGAGATTACTCAGTTCCGCCTCAGTTTTCTGTATCTCCATCTCTTTTCGTTCACTCTCCGCCGTCTGCCATCTTAATGCCAGGCGCACGGAAGTAGCCAAAGTTACAGACAGCAAGCACGGAAAAACATTCCTAACAAACGAAAGCAGCATAGCCATGCCTTCAGGCATTGGGTCATGAGGTGGCGGAGGATTCCATCCGGCCGCAAGTTCAAGCATACGACTTATATCCATAAGCCTGTCTGTACAAAACGCAAATAATAATATGCACAGAATATTTATACAAACATATACATTCCGACGCCCATTAACAAGATATTCAGGCACCAGCCACAAATAATTTATATAGAAAATGGCCGACAGAAACAATGGTAAGCATAGGCGTAAAAGGCACATTACGCCACTGTTTCTCATATGTTGAGGGCTGAAGATTATAGCAGGCGAAGCTACAAGAATCCAGCAGACAACATGAAAAGCTACGATATTGAAAGTCTTTTTTGTCATGGTTCTATTCATATCTTATGGCCTCTATCGGATCGAGCATTGCTGCTTTTTTTGCCGGATACCAGCCGAAAAACACTCCTGTGGCAGTACATACACAGAAACTAAGCAATACACTCCACGGCTGTATGTATACAGGCCATTTGGCAAAAATGTTCACTCCATAGGTTGCACCTATTCCAATGAGCACTCCGATTATACCTCCTGTAACGCTAAGAAGTATTGATTCTATCAAGAATTGGCTCAAAATATCTATTCCGCGCGCGCCAACACTCATGCGCAAGCCGATTTCACGTGTACGTTCCGTAACGCTTACATACATTATGTTCATTATTCCAATACCTCCGACCACCAAAGATATTCCGGCTATACATGCAAGGAGGATTGTCATCAAGTCAGTTGTAGAATTCATCATGCTTGCCAACTCTTCCTGTGAACGTATGTTGAAGTCATCTTCGTCACCTTCACTTTCAGCTGTAGCATCCTTGAGTTTATGTTGAGTCCTCAAAATTTGCGTTATTTCTTCCGTTGCCTTGTCCGTCAAATCCTCCGTTATCGCCGAGCAGTTTATGCTTTGCACGTATGTAATAGCAAGAATTCGTTTCATAACTGAAGTGTAAGGAGCAAGCACGAGGTCGTCTTGGTCCATTCCCATAGAATTATATCCCTTGCTTTTCAATACCCCGACGATTCGGAACGGAATTGTATTGAACCTGATAACCTTACCTACCGGGTCTGAGCCATCAGGAAAAAGATTATCAACAACGGTCTTTCCCACGACACATACTTTGGCACTTGCCTTGATATCCTCATCCGTAAACATCTCTCCGTCTTCAACCGAAAGTTGCCTGATGGTCAGATAATCAGTGTTGATACCATATATCGTTGACGGCGTGTTATTATTCCCGTTTATGAATTGTCCTGAACTATTCACAACAGGGCTTATCGCGCTGATATATTTACATTGGTCTTTCAGAGCCTCATAATCAGCAAGCTTAAGTGTTTCCATTGACGACGCATCCTGTCTCACGCCACCACGCATGTCCTGTCCAGGCATTATCATTATCATGTTTGACCCCATCTCGGAGATATGTTTCTGGATACTTTTCTTGCTGCCCTGCCCTATTGCAAGCATAGTTATCACTGAAGCAACGCCTATAATAATACCCAGCATGGTGAGAAACGAGCGCAACTTATTAGCCGCAATGGCTCTCAAAGCTATTTTGAAAAGATTTGTTATACTCATGTCTGTACCTTTTCAGCCTTCCTTTTTCATAGAATATACATTTTCAATCATCCCTCGACGGAGGTAACTCAGCCAACGACTTTGCAGCGGAAAGGATATTATCGTTCATTTCGTCGCTTCTGATTTTACCATCCCTCAGCACAATATTCCGACTTGAATAATTCGCGATGTCTGGATTATGAGTCACGAATATTATTGTACGTCCCTCTGCATGAAGTTTCTGGAATAGCACAAGAATCTCAAAAGAGGTCCTCGTGTCAAGATTTCCTGTAGCCTCATCAGCGAGCAAAACTGCAGGATTATTAACCAATGCACGCGCTATTGCCACACGCTGCATTTGTCCTCCAGACATCTGGTTTGACTTATGGTACAGTCTATCGCCCAACCCTACTGCCTCAAGCGCACGTATCGCACGTTCACGTCGTACCCTTGCGCTAATTCCAGGATTATACATCAGCGGCAATTCCACATTCTCTATGCTAGTAGTCTTCGGCAGAAGATTATAGTTCTGGAACACGAAGCCTATTTTCCGGTTGCGTAATACTGCACGCTCGGACTTTTTCATACGCCGCACTGATATCCCGTCAAGATAATACTCGCCGTTACTCGGAGTATCAAGACATCCCAACTGATTAAGCAAAGTTGACTTTCCTGAACCAGACTTGCCCATAATCGTAACAAATTCGCCTTCATGTATCTTGAACGAGACACCTCGCAATGCGTGCACGGTTTCGTCACCGACAATGAAATCACGATGGACATCCTGTAATTCTATAACGACTTTACGGTCCTCATTATTATTTGTAACCATGCTTTACTTCTTGTTTTTCTTATTTTGTCCAGGACCTTTAGGCGCAAACGGACTCGATTCCTGTTGGCTTTCCACCGGTTGTCCGCTTTCAATGTTTTTCCCTTGGTCTACCTTTATTTCTGTGACGACTTTGGTTCCTTTACTTATACCGCCAAGCACTTCGGTATTAATGCCATCACTGATGCCAACTTTAATTGCATGTGCCTCAAATACATTATTATTGAATGTCCACACTTTTTTCGCTCCTTTACAGTCCTTGATTGTCGCATCACCGATAAGCTCTTTAGTCGGAGTAAAGCGCAAAGCCTTGTTCGGCACACTTAAAACGCCGTTTTTGTCAAGAGTATATATGGTGACATTGGCCGTAAGACCGGGCTTCAATTTCAAGTCTTTGTTCTGTGCACTTATTACGACTTCATAAGTAACGACATTATCCTCTGTATTTCCTTCTTGACGTACTTGGGTAACAGTACCACTGAAGGTATCATCAGGGTATGCGTCAACAGTAAATGATACCCTCTCGCCTTCTTTAACATCACCTATATCAGCCTCGTCAACATCGGCAATAACCCTCATATTAGTCAAATCCTGAGCTATTGTAAACAATGTAGGAGTCTCAAAGCTGGCCGCAACGGTCTGTCCTTCCTCCACCTCACGCGATAGAACTACACCATCAATAGGCGAAGATATTGTTGCATAACCCAAATCCGTCTGTGCCTGTTGCAGGCTTTCACGATGTTCCTTTACTTGATCTTGCGCCTGCCTATATGACAACAACGCTGTTTCATACTCATCTGCACTAACAAGCCCTTTCTTATACAACGTTTCATAACGTTCATAATTCGCCTTTTGATACGTGAATTGACTTAGTGCGTTATTAAGGTTTGCTTTGGCAATATTAACTTGACTCTGGAGATTTGTCTTATCTAACTCAGCAATAACCTGTCCTTTTTTAACGACACTGTTGTAATCGACATAAATGTTTGCAACTATTCCGGAAACCTGCGTTCCGACGTCTACCGACGTTACCGGCTCAATAGTGCCGGTAGCCGTAACACTGTTTGAGATGTTTTCCTCCTTTACTTCAGCTGTATCGAATGATATTTCATGCTTTTCCTTTCCGCAAAACGCAAGGCAACAACATGCAATAATTACCGCTATCACGGCCGCACATACAACAAATTTCTTATTCATAACAATTCTTTATTATATCAGGTTCATTTCTTCTCCTCTATAGAAATTCAGCATCTGTAAGTAAAGTATAGCCATATATTTACTTTCAAGACGGCTCTGCTGGGCGTTGAGTAAAGTGGTCTTGGCATTTGTCAGCTCAACAATGTTCTTCAGTCCCAGCCTGAACTGTTCGCTCAACAGGTCATAACTGTCCTGCGCGCTATTTACGCTCACAACAGCAGACCTGAATCTCTGCTGGTTGGTAGTGGCATTTATCCAATATCCTTGAATTGTCAACGCAAGATTACTCTTGGCATCGTCAATCTCGTCTTTTGATTGCTGCAACTCAAGCTGTGCTTTATTTACAGATGTCTTTGCCGCCCGATTATCGAATATAGGTACGCTCAAAGTTACTCCTATAGAACCGTTAAAGTTTCCTTTCATCTGGCTTCCCCAAGCCATGTTAGTCCCGGTAACAGTGCTCGTGCCAATACCTCCGGTAAGGCGAACCGTAGGTTTATACCCGGCCTTTGCTATGTCTATGCCAAGTTCACTACAATCTATGTCAAGCAAGGCTTTCTTTATCTCGGGACGCTTCACTAAGGCATCCGCCAAGACTTCCTGTGATGACGGCACTATGGCAAGAGCCTGATCGTCCGTTGAAGACGGAACGGCTATATCGAAATCGGTATCATAATCCAACCTGAGCAGATATTTCATTTGCTGTTTATAGTCTTCAAGCTGGCCCTGCATGTTAACAAGATTATACTCATCTGTCGCGACCTGCGCCTCGAGCTGTGACAGATCAGCCTTAGACAACGAACCGACATTATACATTTCGGCTCCACGCTCTGCGTTTTGCCTGCTTATGTCAAGTATTTGGGCATTGACATTCACTGCTTCGGCAACATACAGCACCTGGATATACAACTGCAAGATTTGCTCCTGGATATCATTAATATTTTCTTCAAGCCCCAATTCCTGTTGCTGTCCTATTATTTCCTGTTGTTTTAATGTATTTCTGTTGGCATTACCGTCCCATACCGTCCAGCTGGCATTTAGTCCGTAATCCCCTGAATAACTGCCTTTGTCTTCAGTTCCGCCATCTCCGTCCACAAACGGACTATATCCTCCTTGATGCGTAGTAGAAAACGATAGTGTGGGAAACAGCTTTGCACGCGCCTCTTTGATATCTTCATTGGCTGACAGCACGGACAATCTACCTGTCTTAACACTAATATTATGCTCCAGGGCATAATCGATGCAGTCCTTTAACGTCCATTGTTTCGGAGTTGCGGCAAACAGATAATTTGCGGCAAACAACAAGGTACAAAATATTAAAATCTTCTCTTTTTCCATATTCTTGCATTGATTGCACTATGCAAAAGTAAAAAGAAAAAGAGTATAAATAAAACAAAATGGATATATGTCCGAAGTTAGTAGAGACTCACATCCATTTTGTCGATATTTTCAATAGTATGTTAAATTCATTTAACATTGCACATTCTGCAAGCAACCGTGATAAAAGCAAAACATCATGTTTTACTTCAATTCCTGAAGTCTTGCTATATATTTGCCAAGAATGTCAAACTCTATATTAACCTTTGTGCCTACAGTTATATCGCTGAAATTAGTGTGTTCAAACGTATAAGGTATTATTGCCACGGTAAAAGTATCGTCAGTCGGTTCGCAGACGGTAAGCGATACACCATTGACTGTCACGCTGCCTTTGTCAACAGTGAAATAACCACGGCGTGCCATCTCCTTGTCATAGTGATACTTGAACGTAAAATAAGTGCTGCCGTCAGCGTCTTTCATGCTGACACACTCGGCCGTCATATCCACATGTCCCTGCACGATATGCCCGTCAAGACGGCCGTTCATCATCATTGAACGCTCCACGTTGACCTTGTCGCCAGCCTTCAGCAAACCCAAGTTTGAGCGATCGAGAGTTTCCTTCATCGCAGTTACCGTATAGCATCCTTCACCAAGACGCACTACCGTGAGGCATACTCCGTTATGCGACACGCTCTGGTCTATCTTCAAATCACCGGCAAACGAACACTTTAGAGTGATATCTACATTGCCCTTGTACTTTTCTACCGCCGTAACGATGGCCGTCTCTTCAACAATTCCGGAAAACATGATACGTTTGTTTGTATTTTACATTAATAATATGGGCAGGAACTTGTCCTGCCCACTGTTATAAAAAAGACCGTACCAGTGATGTGATGAAAACTCCGAGCTATATAAGATTTGAGAGCTCTCCGCCTTTGTAATCCACCGGCTTTACAGCTATGCCTTACGGCAATGTGGCCCGCCATCAGCAAAAGAAGTCATCTCGGTTTTCGTTTTTTTATTGATGAGTATCCCGATCGAACTAATACGGCCTGTATATCTCTGTTTGTACTGCAAAGATAGGCATAAAATTGTTTCCCGCCAAATATTTCACCGTGAAATTAATAAATAAAAACATTATTACGTAACATATGCTACAATTGTACATTATGTCCTAAATAAGACTTCATAACAAAGGTTACAACATACCACCTATTTATATATAACAACATTACAGGCATGACAAAATGGCACAGTTGGTTCAATTCATAACACACTGATAATCAAAACCTTATAAAAGACCGTCAAAACGGTTGCCAAAGGCCGTCGTTTAGCCGTCGAAACGCCGTCTTTAGAGCTCCGGTTTGCCGTCTTTGGCAACGCTAAAGACGCACTATGACAATATGGCAAAAACATTGCCTGCTAACAACCGTACTTATAGCGCATGGCAATCAAGACGGCATGATATGCTTAACAACAATTAAACAATCTCTAAAATATAATGGGATATAGACCTATATTTCAAAAAATAAATGTAATTTTGCCATCAAAAACAACATAAAATGAAAAAAATCGGCTCAAAGAAATTTGTCATCCCGGCAGTGGCTTGCCTTGGCGTGATACTTTTCTTATGCTATTACTACTTTTTCACATCAATGATTGCCGATGGCGGAAACCGTGTTGTATACATCGACGAGGATGACAACATAGACTCGGTTTACGCCAAACTCGACACTATTGCGTCACATCACGCCATGTCGGGGTTCAAGACCTTGGTACGGCACAGCTCATACGAAGAGAACATCCGCACAGGACGATATGAGATAGAAGACGGCAACAGCGCCTTTACCGTATTCAGGAAACTTAAGAACGGACTGCAATCTTCCGTACGGCTAACCATTCCGAGCGTACGTACTGCCGACCGGCTGGCCGGTGCATTGGCGAAAAAACTTATGGCAGACAGCCTCAGCATATACAAAGCGCTTACCGACTCGACCACTTGCGCCAAGTATGGATACACACCCGAAACGATGTTGTGCATGTTCATTCCCAACACATACGAAGTGTATTGGAACACTCCTGTAGACAAGTTCCTCGACAAAATGGATGCTGAAAGCAAAAAGTTCTGGAATTTCGAACGGAAACAGAAAGCCGAGGCGATGGGCTTTACCGAAGAGGAAGTCATAACACTGGCAAGCATTGTTGATGAAGAAACAGCCAATGATGCCGAAAAACCGATGGTAGCCGGCATGTATTACAACCGCCTGAAAGCAAACATGCCACTCCAGGCAGATCCTACAATCAAGTTTGCCATGAAAGATTTTGACATTCGCCGTATATACCATAACATGTTGAATGTCAACAGTCCATATAACACCTACAAAAACACTGGCTTACCGCCAGGCCCTATAAGGATTCCGACTGTGGCAGGTATTGACGCGGTGCTTAACCATGTACACCATAACTATCTGTACATGTGCGCCAAAGAGGACTTCAGCGGCACGCATAATTTTGCCGAAACATACAGCGAGCACTTGGAAAATGCGGCAAAATACTCAGAAGCACTGAATAAAAGAGGTATAAAATAATGAAGGCCGAAAGATGTCCTGATAACCTCAACATACATTATAAATATGCAATAGGACACCAAAACAGCCCGATAATCATAACATTGAATAAATAAAACAAGAATATCCATGAGTATAATAGAGGAAAACATCAACGAAGAGAAAAAGAGCCTCAGCTTCGTAGAGCAGTTCGTTGAGAAAGATTTGGAAGAAGGTAAGAACGGCGGACGTATACAGACACGTTTCCCGCCGGAGCCCAACGGCTATCTGCATATTGGCCATGCCAAGGCTATCTGCATGGACTTCGGTGTAGCCGAGAACTATGGAGGAATCTGCAACCTGCGTTTTGACGACACCAACCCGAGCAAGGAAGATACCGAATATGTTGACTCCATACTCAACGATATCAAGTGGCTCGGTTTCCATTGGGCAAACGTGTATTACGCATCAGACTATTTCCAGCAACTTTGGGACTTTGCCGAATGGATGATAAAGCAAGGTATGGCATATATCGACGAACAGACAAGCGAAGAGATAGCGGAACAAAAAGGAACACCTACGCAACCCGGAACTCCGTCGCCTTACCGTGACCGTCCTGTTGAGGAAAATCTTGAACTCTTCCATAAGATGAACACTCCTGACGTAGAGGAAGGCTCCATGGTTCTACGCGCGAAGCTCGACATGGCCAACCCGAACATGCATTTCCGCGACCCGATAATGTACCGTATAATCCATACGCCTCATCATCGTACCGGAACGAAATGGCATGCATACCCAATGTATGACTTTGCACACGGACAAAGTGACTACTTCGAGGGGGTAACACACTCTATCTGTACTCTTGAGTTCGTGCCCCACCGTCCTCTGTACGACAAATTTATCGACGAGCTGAAAATATACAAGGGTGAAGGCGACAATCTAAACGATTTTCGCCCACGCCAGATTGAATTCAACCGACTCAATCTGACATATACTGTAATGAGCAAGCGCAAACTGCATGCGCTCGTTGACGAACATCAGGTAAACGGATGGGGCGATCCGCGTATGCCCACACTGTGCGGAATGCGCCGTCGCGGCTACTCTCCTGAAAGTATCAAGAACTTTATCCGGAGTATCGGTTACACCAAGTTTGACGCCCTTAACGATATGGCTCTGCTTGAAGCGGCCGTACGTGATGACCTAAACAAACGGGCAATCCGAGTGTCAGCCGTACTCAATCCGGTTAAACTCGTAATCACGAACTATCCTGACGGACAGACTGAAGATATGGAAGCTGTCAATAATCCGGAAAATGAAGCTGACGGTACACATAAGATTACATTCAGCAAGAACCTATGGATAGAACGTGAAGACTTCATGGAAGATGCGCCCAAAAAGTTTTTCAGAATGACTCCTGGACGCGAAGTACGTCTAAAGAATGCATATATTATAAAATGTACGGGCTGCACAAAGGACAAAAACGGCAACATAACAGAAATACAGGCAGAATATGACCCGATGAGCAAGAGCGGCATGGAAGGGGCGAACCGCAAAGTAAAAGGCACCCTCCACTGGGTAAGCGCCGATCATTGCAAGAAAGCTGAAATCAGGATTTACGACAGACTGTTCAATGTAGAGAACCCATCGGCTGATGAACGCGACTTCAGGGAACTGCTTAACCCAGACTCTCTTACGGTACTAAAGAACTGTTATGTAGAAAATTATGCAGCCGAAAAACAGCCAGGTGAATATCTGCAATTCCAACGAATAGGATATTTTATGGCAGACCTTGACTCGACAAGCGAACATCTTGTTTACAACAAGACCGTCGGCTTAAAAGATACATGGTCGAAAATAAACAAAGGATAAACTATAATGGCATACAACTCCGAAGATTATTTCCGTTCAAAGGATTTCAAGAATATCCTTAAACAATATGAGGAAGCAGAAAAGCATGACACTTACGCCATGCTTGACTCTGACGAACTTGTTGACGTTGCCGAATATTATTACAATAACGGCAACGCCCAACGAGCCTCTGAAATAATCGAAGAAGCTTTATCCATATACCCAGGAAGTGCTGCCCCCCTACTTTTCAAGGCAAGGCTTGAGCTCATAGAGCATAATAATGTCGAGCAGGCTGAATACTTCACGGAAATGATTGAAGACAAGTCTGACTTGGAATATTTCTATATGAAGGCTGAAATCCTGCTGGCCCAAGGGTTGGTAAAACAAGCGGATGCATATCTTGAAGAGCGCTATTCCGATGTTGACGATGAGGACAAGGATTTCTATGCGATTGACGTGGCTGCGCTTTTCATCGACTATGACTCCGTAAATGAAGCCGAAATGTGGCTGGCAAAGTCGGAGGATACGGAATCCGTTGAATATAAGGAACAAGCTGCAAGAATTTTCATGGAACGTGGAGACTATGAAAAGAGCAAGGAACTGTTTAACAACCTTATTGACAATGACCCGTTTTCAACTCAATATTGGAATTCACTTGCTTCGGCCCAATTCTTCAGCAACAATATTGAAGAGTCCATACAAAGCAGCGAATACTCAATAGCCATCAATCCGCAAAACGCCACCGCCCTGCTGAACAAGGCCAACGGGCTGTACAATCTTGGGAACTATACAGAAGCATTAAAGTATTACCTTCGCTATTCCGAACTATGCCCTACAGACGAAAACGGGGAAATGCTTATAGGTTTCTGTTATCTCCTTCTTGACAAGTTCGAAGAATCCACAATACATTTTGAAAAAGCCGAAAGGCTGTCAGCGCCTCAATCGCCTAATCTTGTGGACATATATAAGGACTGGGCATTTGCCCTTTGCCGCCTCAACAGGATTGACGAAAGCATGAAAATAATGGATAAGACAGACCATCTCTCATGCGATCACAACGAAATGCTTGTATACAGAGGCAATTTGCTGATAGGTAACGGACACTTCTTGGAGGCTAAAAAGTATTTCATGCAAGCCATGAAAGAGTCAGGCTATTCACCTAATATATTTACAAAAATAGCAATAACTGTTTTTGAAAGCGGTGATAACATTCTGGCCTACAAGATGTTCGGCATGCTCTTCAAAAGTAATAAAAACTGGCATGACGGCTATGCTTACTATGCAGCATGCTGCTATTCATTATGCAAATGGGACGAATTCCTGAATAATCTTGACAAAGCAGCAAGATATACGCCTCAAGACGCAAAACTTGTCTTAGGAAAACTGTTTCCCAAAAATATGGATCCTAAAGATTACTACCAATACATGTCGGACAAGATAAAGAATGAAGATAAGTAAGTTGGCTGCAACTTAACATCTTGAAATTTATAAAAACAAGGCCGCCAATACATGATTCCTGTCATTGGAAAGAATGTATTGGCGGCCTTAATGCGTATAAACTGATTCCGTTTATTTCTTTTTCAATCCCTTATAGACCAATATCGCGACGATAACAACAGCCAAAGCCAACAGTACATACCCTATTTCATGGCTATATTTCGTAGCTAAAAGATATACATCGTTAGTTGTCTTTAGATCCGTAAACCGGTAAATAGAATAACCTATCAACGCCAAAACAGAATTCCAGATGCCAGCACCAAGGGTCGTATAAAGCAGGAAATGATCCATGCGCATACGTGCCAAACCTGCCGGAATACTTATCAATTGGCGTACAGCCGGTATTAACCTGCCGAAGAATGTTGAGGCCGCTCCATGGTCACGGAAGAATTGCTCTGCATGTTCCACGCTTTTACGGTCAATCAGGCACATGTGTCCTATACGGCTATCGGCGAACTTATATATAATCGGTCGCCCCAACCAACGTGCGAGATAGTAATTAAACAACGCACCAACATTAGCACCGAGTGTAGCAAACACTACGACAAGAACGATGTTCATACTTCCGTCGGCCATCGCTTTCCAAGCTGCTGGCGGCACTACTACTTCTGACGGAAACGGTATGAAAGAACTCTCAATGGCCATAAAAATGGTTACGACCCAATAATCAAGGTTCTCCAACACCCATCTGAATAATTCTGCTGAATTCATCTAATTATAAAATTTTTGTGCAAAGTTACTTACTTATTACGTAATTAACGAATAAATAGCCGAATAATGCCGATGATACATGCTCGAAACACTTAATGACGGCAATGCGACATCAGAAATTCTGCAATTCGTCATATATGCGCTGTACAGGCAATCCCATTACATTAAAATAGCTTCCACGGATTGATGTAACGCCAACATAACCTATCCATTCCTGGATTCCATAAGCTCCAGCTTTATCTAAAGGCTTGTATTTCTCAACATAATAGTCTATCTCAACATCCGAAAGGGTCTTGAACGTGACTTCTGTCACCACGGAGAAACTCCTCTGTTTATCTGCCGTGCTAAGGCATACCCCCGTAACAACACGGTGGGTCCGCCCGCTCAACATACGCAACATATCCTTTGCCTCGTCCAATGTCCTCGGCTTACCAAGAACTTTGTCGCCAAGCACTACTACAGTATCGGCGGTAATTACAAGATTGTCACCGTTCAACCCGCTTCTATAAGCCTCTGCTTTTTCCTTTGCAATGTACTCAGCTATTTCATCAACAGGCAAATCTGGAGGATAGCACTCACTAACGCCTGACAAAACCCGAATCTCAAAATCTAAATCCAGGCCAGCAAGCAACTCCTTGCGACGTGGACTGTTACTGCTTAAAATGAGATGATACTCTTTTTTCATTTTAAAATTATTCTTTATATCCTCACCCTTAACAAGCTATGGTTTAAAAACAATTACATTTATCTGCCTGTTTGTATATATTCAAACAGAATCACATGCTGATTCAAACTAAATCATAAGCATTTAAACATACAATTCTTTCAAATCCAAACGACAGCCTTTTACGTCGTAATTTACGGTCTTTTATTAAGCTAAAGGCCATGTTTTGTTTCATGAAAAAACGCATTTTATAAACAGTTTACCTGCACATTACCATCCAAAAGCCTTGGAATCGTTAAGCCACTTGTCTTGTGAACGAAGCACTTGCTCTATAATATCACGCCCGAAACCATAGCCCCCGGCATGCCTGCTGATATACTTACTTATTGACTTAATGTCCGGACATGCGTCGGAAGGGCAACATGGACAACCGCAACGACACATAACCTCATAGTCAGGAATGTCGTCACCGGCATAAATAACCTCGTCATCTTTCAGGCCGTAACGTTTGATAAACTCATCATAAGTCTTTATTTTCACGGAACATCCCATGAATATATCCTCAACACCGAGATGTTCGTAACGCAAGCGCACACTTTCAGTTGTGCCTCCGGTCATTATCGCGATTCTTAGTCCTTGTTTTTGGGCAAACTGTATAGCATATCCATCCTTGATATTAACAGTACGCATTGGCTCGCCTGACGGATGCAACGGTATAGTTTCAGCGCTTAGGACACCGTCGACATCAAAAATAACGGCCCTGATTTTACTCAAATCATAATTTATCATGTCCTATTCTCCCTCACTTTTATACGTATGATGAATACTTACGCTCATATATTCATAAATTTGTTTGATGAGCGGATTGTTCCTCAACATGTCCGACTGCATCCTGATAACATTCTGGTCGTACCTTATTGCCGGACCTGTTTGCGCCTCTTTGGGCGACATCACATGTACCTTGCGCGCTGTCTCGTCAATCAAAGGCAGCATTACATCAAACGGGATATCATGCTTTGCCAATATATCAGATGATATGGAATAGCAATGATTAACAAAATTACAAGCAAAAACAGCCGCAAGATGTAAGTGTTTCCGTGCTTCGGAGTTTAGCAGATATACCTTTGACGATATACTGCCTGCAAGGCTGTTCACTGTCTCGAAGGCAAAATCATCATTTCCTTCAACAAAGCATGGTATTTCATTAAAATTCAATAATTTACTCTTCGAGAATGTCTGCATTGGATACAGTACGCCAAAATGCAAGGCCATTCCCTCAAACAGGCTCATCGGTACACTTCCCGCAGTATGTAAGAACACCTTTTCTTCACGCCCCCTGCATAGTTTCGGGACGATATCCGCAATGACGTTATCCCTTACAGACACGATGTAAACGTCCGCATCGTTACTAATCGAACCAAAATCCGTAACAGGAGAGCCGCCCAACAATCCCGCCAAAGCAGAGGCCGAACGAAGGGTCCTACTGTAAACTTGCAAAATATCATTGCCGGAATCAAGCAGAGCCTTGCCTAAATTAGTTGCAAGATTACCGGCGCCTATCATAACAATCTTCATTATCAATATTTATTTATATGTACGTTTTCCCATTTCAACGTATCCTCATCACGTAAAGAACAAGCATTTCCCTTTTGACCAAACCCGATAACACATAATACCTTCATCTCAGCCGGTATCTCCAGAATTCCATGAATAACGTCATCGGCAGACGTACCGTCTGACAGGCTGCGCCCTCTCATTTGCGCCCAACAAGAACCGAGTCCAAGGTCTTCAGCCTGCAACTGCATGGAATAAGCGGCAATTGAGCCATCCTCAATCCAGCAGTCATTATCCGCAGGATTGCCTAATACAACAACAGCAAATGCCGACTGGCGTAAAAACTGAGCCCCGGTTTCTTTTGAGTCCGCAAGTTTGTCAAGCAGGATACCGTCATCGACTACTACAAACTCCCATAATTGACGGTTACGTGAGGAGGGAGACATCAAGGCTGCGCGTAATATCAACTGGACATTGTCCGCACTTATATCACCTTCGGCAAATTTTCTGCAACTCCGTCGTTTCTGAATCAAGTTAATGAAATCTCCCATTATATCCCGAATTTTATCAAAGCTTATAATTTAACCGCAAAGGTATATATTTATAATTCAATTTGTGGAACACTTATTGTTTTTTAGAAAAGATTTATTATTTTTGCGCTATGAACGAAACTAAAGTTGTCATAATATCTAAAAGCGAAGAACTACCGCCAATGCAGTGCCGCAACTTCTTCCATAGTGAAGAACTGTTCCGGGTCATGGAAAACACTCATGGACAAAAACCATACATGGCGATAGCTTATGACGGTAACGACATTGTTGCCCACATGCTTGTGATGTTACGTCGACGCGGGTCGTTACTTCCTCCGTACCTCTTTACTCAAGGCCGTGTTTATGGTGAAGGGGAATATAAACCGGGATACGACAAAGAAAACATTTTCGGGCTAATGCTCAAGGAAACTATAAAAAAACTACGGCGCAACTTATGCCTGTATATAGAATTCAGCGATTTAAGCTCAAAAATGTTCGGTTACCGTCTGTTCAGGAACAATGGTTTCTTTCCTGTACATTGGATGGAAATACATAACTCGTTGCACAGTATGAGTCCGACAAGACGTCTTACACCGAAGATGAAAAAATACATAACCAACTCACGGCGATACGGTATAACAGCAGGCATCTCGAAGTCAAAAGAAGATTTCTACGCATTCTTTAGAATCCTGAAAAATTATATAACACTAAAAATAAGGCGTTACATCCCTGATTCAAAACTATTTACCGAATTAATCAAAAGCAACAACTGCAACTTTTTCACCACCCGTTATAAAGGTGAGGTTACCGGCGGTTGCCTATGCGTGTATTCAGACGACAATTGTTATCTGTGGTATCTCGCTACAAAACATAAATTACACAGAAAGCAAGCAAACGCCGCCACTGTATGGGCTGCGATAAAACACGCTCACCAACAACATTACAGACATATATACTTCATGGACGTAGGGTTGCCATTTAAGAAAAATAAATTTCGTGAATTCATACTTGGATTCGGTGGCAAACCAGTCGGTACATACCGATGGTTCAGGTGCTCAATAAAATGGATCAACGACTTTCTGTCATGGTGTTATAGGGAGTAAATGACTGATTTATTACAATAATCACGATTATCCTTCGTTATATACCAAATGACAAGAATACGCTATAACATCATTATAATAATGCTGCTTTTATGCTTTACAGGTATAAAAGCACAGACATTTACGCTCCAAGGAAGGGTCACTGACAGCGAAATGAATCCGGTTGAACTCGCAACCGTAGCAGTTGTCCAACAAGGAAAAATGACGATGACCAACCTTAAAGGTGAATTTTCAATGAAACTACAATCAAGCGACAGTATTGTAGTAAGATTCTCCATGGTTGGCTACAAGACAAAGACCCGCGTTCTACGACGGCCTAAAGGTAAACAGACCCTGCTTATACAGTTGTATGATGATAATCAACTCGCAGGAGTAACTGTTACGGAAGAAAAACGACAAATGGGAAGCACACAGAAACTGGACACAAAAGACATGAAAAACGCTCCAAGTGTAACAGGAAATGCCGTAGAGGAAATGATACAGTCACAAGCCGGAGTGTCCACTCACAGCGAGCTCTCATCACAATATAATGTACGTGGCGGCAGCTTCGACGAGAACAGCGTATATATTAACAATGTAGAAATATACCGTCCGTTCCTTGTACGTAGCGGCCAACAAGAAGGTTTATCCATAATCAACCCTGATATGGTCGAGTCTGTTGGTTTCTCGACTGGTGGTTTTGAAGCAAAATATGGAGACAAAATGTCTTCAGTACTTGACATAAAATACAAAAGACCTAAAAAATTTGAGGCTAACGTATCTGCCAGTTTGTTAGGTGCAAGTGCTTATATTGGCTTCAGCACAAAAAAAATTTCATGGAGTAACGGAATAAGATATAAAACAAACAAATACCTTTTAGGAACACTTGAAACAAAAGGCGAATACCAACCGAACTTCCTTGACTATCAAACTTACCTTACATACGAGCCGAGTGACCGATGGTCAATAGAACTGTTGGGCGATATTTCCGAGAATCATTATAACTTCTACCCGGAAGACAGGGAGACAAGGTTCGGTACAATGGAAAACGTAAAATCATTCAGGGTATACTTTGACGGACAGGAAAAAGATATATTCCGTACATATTTCGGTTCACTGAGCATAACGAGAAAATTCGGAAAAAATACAAAATTATCGCTCAGCGCAGCAGCATTCCACACAAATGAGCAGGAAAAATACGACATACAAGGACAATATTGGCTGACACAGACAGAAACGAGCGAAAACCTTGGAGTAGGAACTTACATGGAGCATGCCCGCAACTACCTTGAAGCAACGGTCAAAAGCGCGAAACTCACATTTAACCATAAAACAAAAAAACACGACATCGAAGCCGGGTTAACATACAAAATTGAAAGTATAAAGGAAAACAGCAAGGAATATGAAATGCGTGACTCAAGTGGTTACAGCATACCACATACCGGTGAAGACCTTTATATGATATATTCGCTTAACGCACGCAACAGCCTGGATGCCAACCGCATTGAAGCATATGCGCAAGATACATGGCGCTTCACCAGCCGTGGCGGACATACTTTCTTCACTCTGAACTACGGAATAAGGTTCAGCCATTGGAACTTCAATAAAGAAAGCATAATAAGTCCGAGAGTATCACTTGGAATCATACCTGCGTTCAACCACGACGTAACATTACGATTTGCCACTGGCATATACTATCAGGCGCCATTCTTTAAAGAACTTCGTGATACAACAACGGTCAACGGAATAACATATGCAACACTTAATCGTGACATAAAGAGCCAACGCTCAATACATTTCATTGCTGGATTCGACTATCGTTTCAAGATGAAAAATAGACCTTACAAATTTACGGCTGAAGCGTATTACAAGGCATTGTCTAATATCATACCATACACCGTGGACAACTTAAAAATAGTATATGATGCCAGCCAGCAGTGTAGTGGCCATGCCATGGGATTGGACTTAAAGTTGTACGGAGAGTTCGTACCTGGCACCGACTCGTGGGTCAGTCTGTCATTAATGAATACAAGAATAAACATAAACGGCAAAAGCATACCTATGCCTACCGACCAAAGATATGCTTTAAACCTGTTTTTTACGGACTATTTCCCGGGAACTACCCGCTGGCGGATGTCACTGAGACTGGCCTATGCCGACGGACTGCCGTTCGGAGCGCCCCACCGCAGCCTTGACACTATGCCGTTTAGAGCTCCGGCATACAAACGTGCGGATATAGGAATGAGTTACCGCCTGTTCGATAATGACAAACGAGAACGCAAGTCTATATTCAAAAACATCTGGCTTGGTGTTGATTGCCTGAACCTTTTGGGCATTAACAACGTAAACTCATATTATTGGGTAACCGACGTGACAAACCAGCAATATGCCGTACCTAACTATCTTACTGGCAGACAAATCAATGTAAGGGCTTCTTTCGAGTTCTGACACAACGGCACGTAACAAAGTTTTTTGAACGCACATAAATGCTTCTGCTGACAAGTCACAACAACACATATAATACATTAAAACCAAACAAATTACGAAAGGCCGTTTTTTGCATCACAAAAGACGGCCTTTTGGCTGATGACTGACGTCTTTTTATTTGTCAAAAGACCATCTATCGCATGACATTGGCACATTTAGTTTTGATATATTCACATTCAAAACATATTTTCTCCATTTCAAACGAATGTAAAATTATATCTATTTCCCACTAAGAGCCGTTAACGATGACATTTTTAGTGTTAAAAGAGGACAAATATGATGGACAAAATGACTGATTAACATTTTTTGCTTCTAAATTTGCAGACATGAAAATCAAAATGAAAGTATCAATCAAAAATAACATAAATGAAAATGAAAAAGTTATCTAACTATTTTGTATCTGCGATATGCATTATCGCAATCGCATTTTCAGCAGGAGCTTTCATTAAGGTGAACGCAAACACCAATAACGTGAACAGCATGCCAGGGCAACCGGTCGACCTGACATATGCCGCTGAAAAGGCTCTGCCTGCCGTAGTACACATCAGGTATCTGCAAAACAGCAAAATACAGACTGTGGAAATGCAGTCTGACCCATTCGGAGACTTCTTCGACCCATTTGGTTTCTTTGGCAATCCTGGAGGAACAACAAAGCGTAAAGTACAAACCCCTAAACGCGAAGGTGCCGGCTCCGGAGTAATAATATCGGCAGATGGCTACATCGTGACAAACAACCACGTTGTAGAGGGTGCAGATGAACTTACGGTAACTTTAAACGACAACCGTGAATTCTCGGCACGTATCGTAGGTACCGATAAAACGACGGATCTCGCCCTGATAAAGGTTGACGCTAAAGATCTTCCCACCCTGCCAATCGGCGACAGCAACAAATTGAAAGTCGGTGAATGGGTTTTAGCCGTAGGCAATCCATTCAATCTTAACTCAACCGTTACTGCTGGTATTGTAAGCGCCAAAGCACGTACGATTGGCGCAAACGGAGTTGAATCGTTCATCCAGACAGATGCAGCCATTAACGCTGGAAATTCCGGCGGCGCACTTGTTAACACGCAAGGTGAACTTGTTGGAATAAACGCCATGCTGGTGTCACCGACACAAAGCTACACTGGTTATGGTTTCGCCATACCGACCACCATCATGAATAAAGTGGTAGCAGATCTCAAACAGTACGGAACCGTGCAAAGAGCCATGATCGGAATACAAGGCATCAACGCCAACGACTATTATGACAAAATGAAAGAAGAAGGTAAAGAAGTTGACCTTGGCACAATGGAAGGAATATATATTGACAACGTTGAAGACGGAAGCGCTGGCGCCGAAGCCGGTCTGCAAAAAGGCGATGTCATAACTGCTGTTGACGGCAAGAAACTCAAGAAAATGGCCGAACTACAGGAGTATCTGGCAAACAAACGCCCTGGCGACAAGATTACAATAACATACTTACGCAACAAAAAGAGCAAAACCGCAACCCTTACCCTTAAAAACCAACAGGGCAATACAGATGTCGTAAAGCATGCCGACCTTGACGTTCTCGGTGGGAACTTCCGTGAAATCAACGACTCGGAAAAGAGACAGCTCAACATAAACAATGGACTTGTAGTGATGAGAATCAACAACGGAGCCCTTAAGGACGCCGGAATTAATAAAGGATTCATCATCCAGAAAGTAAACGACATACCAATGACAACCATCTCTGACCTGCAAAAGGCTGTAAGAGAAGCTTCGACCAGCAAGGAGCCGGTACTTTACATACAAGGCATTTATCCTACAGGCAAAAAAGCTTACTTCGCAGTACCTCTGCAAAATGACTGATAAACACTAAATAACAAACTGATCCTCATCCGTCTTCAAGTTATTAAAATTGACGGATGAGGATTTTTTATTTTATCAAATCGATAAATATTTTTTGAAAATAAAAAGATAGAAAATATTTGCTATTTAAATGGAAAATCATTATTTTTGCAAATACTTTAAATTTATACGCAATGAGACAACTGAAAATCACAAAATCAATAACCAACCGAGAGAGTGACTCGTTGGACAAATACCTGCAAGAAATAGGCCATGAGGAGCTTATCAGTGTAGAAGAAGAGGTTGAGTTGGCTCAGCGTATAAAACAAGGCGACCGCAAGGCGCTTGAAAAATTGACAAAAGCCAATTTAAGATTTGTTGTCTCCGTAGCGAAGCAATATCAAAATCAAGGCCTTAGCTTGCCTGACCTGATTAACGAGGGTAACGTTGGCTTGATAAAAGCTGCCGAAAAATTTGACGAGACAAGGGGCTTCAAGTTTATATCATATGCCGTATGGTGGATACGCCAAAGCATACTTCAGGCCATCGCCGAGCAAAGCCGTATAGTACGCCTGCCATTGAATCAGGTCGGCTCAGTAAATAAAATCAATCGTGTACTCAATAAGTTTGAGCAGGAACACGAACGTCGTCCAAGCATTGACGAAATCGCCGACAACGTGGATATACCGCAAGACAAGATTGAAGAAGCGATGAAGGTAAGCAGCCGACATGTGTCCGTAGACGCACCGTTTGCAGATGGCGAGGATAATAGTCTTCTTGATGTACTACCGAACAATGACTCACCAATGGCAGACAAAAAGCTCGTACTGGAATCATTGCGTGAAGAAATAAATCGGGCTTTACAAACCCTGAATGAACGAGAACGTAATATTATAGAAGCATTTTTCGGTATTAACCAGCCAGAAATGACACTCGAAGAGATCGGCGACAAATATGGATTGACACGTGAACGTGTACGTCAAATCAAGGAAAAGGCGATAAGACGCTTACGCCACAGTACTAAAAACAAGTTATTAAAGTCATACCTTGGACAATAGGTATAAACGATAGAATTAAGGATAATAATCAAATTTGTAAGAATGAAATCATACAAGAATCTCATAATGGCCGTTGCCGTTATGATAATATGTGGCTGGACAATTAATGCTTCAGCAAAATTAAAGTGTGTACCAAAACTTTATGCTTTCGGGTTTGCAGCGTCATTCAACGACTCAACTGTTTATTTTACAGATATTCAAGAAATTGACAGTGCCTGGATTAATGACAAAAACGATTTTCTTGTAAGCCGTGACAACTATTCATACCAACTGAAAAACTATTTCACCAGTTTAGGTCTTGAACATCGAACATGCGTTATCAGTTTTGCTCTTAAACGCAAGGACATAGAAAAGAAATACCAAAAAATGAAAAATAAATACGTCAAGGCTGGCAATTACGACATAAAAAGCGTTAGCACTAACGATTTTCATTTCACAGCAATAAAACCCGACAATTACGAAATAGAGGCTGCACAATAGTATCGCATGCCACAACAACAATTCATTTAATTAGATATTGTCAAAGTATCATATTGCAAATCATAACAAGATGTCGTCTTTCTTACTTAGAAGACGACATCTTTGCGTAAACGAGGATGAAAATGAATTTCCATTCATTGAATGATTTTAAAACGTATCCTGAACGAATGTGTTATTTCATCCCAATTAGTTCCAAGCATCTCGAAACGTCCAATCTGTGACGTTGAACGTACATGCTTACCAATACAAGGACAGACGTCATAATCGCCGATATGTACCAAACGTATCGTTTCAGATGCATCATCTGGCAATTTATCCAATGAAACGTCTGCTGGCACGTTGTCTTTATTAACAAACTCGAACGTAACAGGTAAATCCTCCGCAATAAGTTCATTCATTCTACGTTCTATCTCTTTTTCCTCCTTGCGGTCTGGCTTATGGTCAAGAATATAGCTAATTTTACTTTTCTTACGTTCGATGTGAGCATTTTTCGACCTCTCACAACCAAACATCCTTATCATAGTTTGGTTTAACAGATGTTCTGCAGTATGTGCTGGAGGGAACTCTTCCTTGTTATGCGAATTTAAAATGAACTTATCTTCCATCACAAACCTCAATTATTTTCAATATAAAATTTATATGCAACACCATCATAAGCCTTGATTTTAACTTTAACTAAATCATCAGCCTTTAGGTCAAAACACTCAGGTTCATCATCTGAAAATATGTTATATGCCCTGACAACGGTTTCAGGCATATCAAGATAATCAAACGCGTGACGGGGCAAACGTATTCCACATTCGACATCCTTGTCAGAAAAATTGACGACAACCAATATAACTTCGTTATCAGCCTTGCGCAAGAACGCATATTGATGATATGTGTCAAATGCGTAATTTTCTTCATTCGCGTACATTAAATCGAAAAAAGCCCCAAAACGGATCGCTTTTTCAGTTTTAGCCAAATTCAATATACGCGAATACCTTTCCTCTATATATTTATCCCCTAGCGTCAGCTTTCTTCTATTTACATAACCTTTATATAAAGCGGGAACCGTCCAGTAATCGAAAATTGTAGTGCGTCCGTCACAACCACTAAAACCTTCCTTGTCCATTCCACGCTCGCCATATTCCTGACCGGCATAAAGCATAAAAGGATTTCTATTCATCAAGGAACTAACAATCAAGGCTGGTATTCCTTTACGTGCATCTCCTGCAAGAAAATCACTTGCGAGACGAACTTCATCATGATTCTCAAGAAAATAAAGCATGTGTCCGCTTATGTCGTCAACATTTTGCCATTGCCATGTTATGGCTTTAGCCGGACATGCACCTCTCATTATTCCACACAAACAGTCATACATACCCACTTTATCATACAGATAATCGAAACCACTTGAAACAAAGCTTCGGTACAAAGACGGATTGTATACCTCCCCAATAAATAACAACTCTGGATATTTGGACTTTACCTTTTCAATTACCCATGACCAAAATTCAGTAGGAACCATCTCCGCCATATCACAACGGAAACCATCAACCCCCTTTCCGGCCCAAAACATAAGAATATCAAGCATCTTTAGCCATGTATCCGGAATTGGGTCAAAATGAGATGAACGCCCACCTGCATCACAATAGTCTATACCATAATTAAGTTTTACTGTCTCATACCAGTCGTTCATCCCCGGATGATTGTCAAAATGATCATTACCCGTAGCTTTGGAAGGGTATTCATAATATGGTATCCCTTCATTATCATTCAAGTCGAAATAAGGCTCAAACTGCGTGTTCACACAATAATAAAAATTATTTTTCGGTGAGAATCCCATATTTTTGTCATCATTCTCCCCTAAATCGACAACTCCTACAGGTTTACTTATCGACTTATATTGCCTTGCCACATGATTTGGAACAAAGTCCATAATGACTTTCAGACCGGCTTTATGCGTACGTTCTACTAGCGACTCGAATTCACCCATTCTGTTATTAACGTCGTCGGCCAAATCTGGATCAACATCATAATAATCCACAATGGCATACGGAGAGCCGGCATTACCCTTTACTACGGCCGGATGTTGCTTCGGTATTCCAAATCTCGAATAATCCGTCTTCGAAGCATGCCTTATCACACCAGTGTACCAAACGTGTGTCACGCCTAATTTTTTTATTCTTCGAAGAACTGTACCGTCAAAGAAACCAAACTTTCCACAACCGTTTTCAGCCAAGGTTCCATTCTCTTTACAATTACACATACGGTTTCCCAACAGACGTGTAAAGACTTGATATATTATTATTTTGTCATTTTCCATGGTCCATATTTATCAAACAAAAAGAGTAAGCAGGAATGATTGCCACATGTCTCTGCTTACTCTTTTGTAGTTATTAATTTAACAATTAGTTCAAGCAATTCCGTGAGCGGCTACATTCTTGTCTATACGGGCAATCATGCCTTGCAAAGCTTTGCCAGGTCCGCATTCTGTAAAGTCATCTGCACCGTCAGCAATCATTGACTGTACACATGATGTCCACTTTACCGAGCTTGTAAGTTGGGCAATCAAGTTTGCCTTTATTTCTGCCGGATCCGTATGCGGCTTGCCGTCAACGTTCTGGTAAACTGGGCATTTAGGAGTGTTGAACTCCGTCTTTTCTATCGCAGCCTGAAGCTCATCCTTTGCCGGCTGCATAAGTGGAGAGTGGAACGCGCCACCTACCTTCAGTGGTAAAGCACGCTTTGCGCCTGCAGCTTTCAGCTTCTCGCATGCTTCGTTGATAGCCTCTATATTACCGCTAATAACAAGCTGGCCAGGGCAGTTGAAATTTGCGGGCACACATACATGTCCTTCCTTATTGATCCCAGCACATATCTCCTCTACCTTTTCGTCCGGCAAGCCGATAATGGCGGCCATTGTCGAAGGAGCAGCGTCACATGCCTTCTGCATTGCCATAGCACGGGCATAAACCAGTTTCAAGCCATCCTCAAAACTCAACGCACCGGCAGCTACGAGCGCAGAAAATTCGCCAAGAGAGTGGCCTGCAACCATCGAGGGCGCAAAATCATCTCCCATGCACAACGCACTTATAACGCTGTGGAGGAATACGGCCGGCTGGGTAACCTTTGTCTGCTTGAGTTCCTCGTCCGTTCCGTTGAACATGATATCGGTAATGTTGTAACCAAGAATATCGTTGGCCTTGTCAAAAAGTTCCTTTGCTAAAGGATTGTTGTCATACAGGTCTTTGCCCATACCGACAAATTGTGCTCCCTGTCCGGGAAAAACAAATGCTTTCATCTTTTATAAAAAGTTTACTATTAGTTATTTAGCCTGCAAATTTAGCAATTTTTCTTAATACATGCAAGTAATAACATATTTATAAATAAATATGAGCTGGTACGACAGTCACCGATACACACAAAGAGAGCCGTCCTAACGGTGTGTTTAAGCGGCCTTTACGTTTACTGCGGACGGCCCAAGCATGTCTGCGCATACACGAAAGATTGGCATACCACTTATTCATGAAATATGCGACATTACGTAAAACGGCATGTTTGGGCTTGCAACAGACGGTCTTTCATGTTGTAAAAGGCCATCAATTATAAGGTAAAAGACCGTATTTTGGGAAACGACTTGTTTACGACTGTCTTTTCCTGAAATAGGTTGACAGTTTTTGTTTAAATAAACTACATTATTTTACACACTCTGGATAGAGGTACTGGAATAGTTGACATCGCATCGGGAAATGTGCTGCTTTACTTTACATTCCCGGTCTTTGTCAGGCTGCCCCGCGGGGCCGCCTGACAAAATCGCAGCAAAGATACTATCTTCCATTGTCATTTCCTCCATGCCCCACCGTTTTTTTTCTTTTCCACAGCCGTTTTTGTTCGCCGCTCCCGGCGTGCGCCGTCTCCGGGGTGTTGTTGCC
>NZ_JACJJG010000199.1 GCF_016899855.1 Marseilla massiliensis | reverse complement strand
ATCTGATTCCAGCAAGTGAAATGTTTCACATATCGGTTGCCATCATACTTACGAACATAGTTGTTAAACTGAGTCCTGTTCAGAAAAGCGGTTAATTGAGAGAATACGTATTTGTCTTGGAACATAGCAGCCATTTGTATTAGACTGCAAAGTTGCAAAATCAAGTCCGTTTCATTTCAAAAAACCGTGTAATTGGCTATATTTCAATAATTTCAAAGAACTATTTATCCACTTTTACGGGACAGTAGTGTATCAAAATGATTTGAAGAGATTAGGCAAGCATTAAGAACGGAGGTACGTATGTATCCTGAAATGGCAATTAGGGAGTTGACTGTTAATATGCTCATTTATCAGGGTTTTGCAGAACAAGGATTCCCGATGGTAGAAATATATTCGGATAGGATTGAAATCTCCAATCTTGGGCTGCCCCTTATAAGTGTAGAACACTTTATTGACGAATATCAATCAAGGAACGATTCTTTGGCTGATATTATGAGAAGAATGGGAATATGCGAGGAGATAGGCAGCGGTATGGACACGACTATCTTTAGTATCGAACTTTACCAATTGCCCCAATTGCGTTTTCAAGTCCAAGAAAACAGGACAACAGTTACCATCTTTTCATACAGGAAGTTCGCTGAGATAGATGAGGGAGAGCGTATCAGGGCTTGTTACCAACATGCGTGCCTGAGATATGCTTCAAATGAGAAAATGAACAATCAATCATTGAGAACAAGACTCGGTATTGAGGACAGGAATTATCCAATGGCTTCACGAATTATAAAAGATACATTGGAGGCTAAATTAATAAAAGAGGAAAGCCTAAATGGAGCATGGCGGTATAACTATATTCCTTAATTTGGCATAAAGAAACAGTGTAACTGGCATGTAACTGATATGTAACTGGGAAAGCATGCGTGCATTATAAGTTTTTGATAATCAGTGCGTAAATTTTGCAAAGTCATGTAGCTGGCATGTAACTGAGAGGTGTGGATACCACAAATAAATAAAACTTTACCTGACATTTGCTATATCAATGATCTGGTACTATTGGAATGTTGTCACGGTGTTTTCCATCGTGGTTTTGCGTTATAGGTGATGGAGTTGGCTTTTACTCTGAGATAGTTCTTATCTTCGTCTTTCTAAGTTTTTTGTTAATTAGAAGAGAAAACATTTTTAAACCCAGAGGCAATATTCAACAATCACAGAAAACAATCTATATTCTTTACATTCAATAGGAGTGTTAATCTGGAAAGATTTTTGTATGATTAAAAACAAATAAGTATATTTGCATACAAGTTACCTGAATAAGCGGATGAATAAATCCGTTTATTATATTTCTAATTTTGTTTCATTAGTGTCCCGTTAAAATGAGACGAGTTAAACAATTAATCAAATAGCCCCGGAATAATGGGATTATTTAGATCTTTGACATCATTGAAATTAGTCTTGTCGAACAGGTCACGCAAGTAGGTTTTGTCTGTCAATGATATGCTGAGAATTTGCAAAACTTCATAGGTTGAGCGTTTCAACTTCATATCATGTTGGACAATAGCCACAAGACAGTATGTGATAATAGCCACACTGATTTGTATGCGGACGGCGTTCTCTGTTGTGCCCCAGAATTTCTTTATCTTGAGGTGCT
>NZ_JACJJG010000198.1 GCF_016899855.1 Marseilla massiliensis | reverse complement strand
GATTATAAGGAGGAAGAAGGGACGTAATCTTTTGTGATAAAGTCAGTATATTTTATAGATGCCAACCGCCCGAACACTTATCGTGTTCGGGCGGTTGGCGTATGTTCATTAATGTATATCCAGAGCAGGCAAAGCACTAATGCAACTTAATGAACATGTGATACACAGGAACCTTATTATCGAAAATATTTTTCACGGCGACATGTTTTGTCGTCGTGAATTTTTATCTTTGCCATCGTAAAAGATAATTTATTATGAGCAAGCAGGTGGAGGGCATAAGGAGAATGCTCCTTATTCTTAATAAAGTAAGACACGGGAATTTCGTTCCAAGAGGCGAATTGCTGAACTACGTCAACGACAAGATGTCGTGGCACTATGGCTATTCCGAGGTAAGCGGGCGTACGCTTGAACGCGATATACGCGATATTGACGAACTGTTCGGCATAACAATTTCATACAACAGGACGCGGCAAGGTTATTTTATCCGTGAGGATTATATGGGGTACGACGAACGGATAAGCGAGCTGATGATGAACTTCGATCTGCTCAACGCTATCGACCGCACGCCTAACATATCTACGTTCGTACTGCCTGAGCACCATCGTCCACGGTACAGTGAGTGGCTAATGCCGCTTGTAAGGGCAATACACGACCTGCACCCCGTAAGCTTTAGTTATGTTGATTACCGCAACGATTGCAGGGAAAGGCATTTTGACGTATTACCGCATTACCTCAAGGAGTCAAACCAAAGGTGGTACCTTCTGGCGTATGACAAGGCTGTGATGAAGACATTTGGCATTGACCGCATACGCAACCTTGAAGTCCATGATGATGAAACATTCATACGCGCTACTGACAGTGACGTTAATGCAATGTTCAGGGATTGTTTTGGACTATGGAATGACGAGCGTATACCGGTAGAGGACATAGAGCTTCGATATGATGCGCTCGATGGAAGGTTTATCAAGTCAGCGCCTATCCATACATCTCAGACAGTGCTTGTGGACACGCCTGACGAATTCAGGATATCACTTCGGTTGCGGATAACTAACGATTTCGTCATGGAATTGTTGTCGCGTAGCCGTTCGCTCGAAGTCATAAAACCACGGCATTTACGTGAGCGGGTACGTGAAATATATGAGGAAGCATTGAAGCGGAACTCAGATACGCGGTAGATTTACGTTAGAGTAATATTAAGTTGCGCATAGGCCGTATACTGACGCTTTTGTAAAAGACGGCAAATGGCGTTGCGAAAGATGGCTTTTTGCATTGTAATATATGGCTTTTTAAAAGCAGAAAGACCACCTATAAGAATACTGTATTAATATTGATGTTTAACATAAAAACAAATAGGAAAATGAAAATTGACAAAAATTTTTTTACGGGAAAAATATTTAAGCCGACACAAAGACAACTTCATATAAGTGATCGAAACGAATGTGCTAAGGGCTATTTAGAAGAACGTAGATACCTTGAGGAATCAGGTTTTGAGGTTCTTCCGCAGTTTTGTTGGATGGCCTTTCAGCAACATAAAATTGAGCACATCGAGTTTTTCGGTTCATCCGCAGTTCAGTTGGATAAAAAGTGAAAGATAAAGGAAGTCGCTGTAAAAATCGTATATTTGCAGTTGAACAAAAAAACAAAAAACGATGAACAG
>NZ_JACJJG010000197.1 GCF_016899855.1 Marseilla massiliensis | reverse complement strand
GCCCATCCCTTCATCGTCCTGTGGCTGTGCGCACGCTTTATATTGCATGACTTCAACGGTGTGGAGTCGATAATGGATATTCCAGTACATTTACCCAACGCACATGTCTGCAGGAACAGCAAAAGATGGAGTCCTACCTTAGCCTGGCGTTCTACGAAGCGGTTGTACGACAGGCGGTGTGGAAACTCCTTGCGCATGTGGTTACATACATAACCGAGGTAGAAAGACTTGAGGTCTCGGTGGCGCAAGATATGGAACAGTACGAGAATGGTCATCACCTCACTGTCGGACATGAGGCACGGGCGGTTGCGGCGACGTTTGCCGCAGATGTCCAGCGTGTGTTTTTTCAGTTCGGGAGCAAAATATTTGCAGAATTCATCGAGAATACAGAAAATTTCTATTATATTTGCATCAGTCATGGGAATGAATATTTTTATGTAACTTATTGATTATCAACTATAAAGGTACTAAAAATATCTCATTCCCACAACTTTTTCAATCGTTTTCTTATACCGAACTCACGTTCTTTAAGGATTTCCTTGATGTATCGGTTGAGAATAACGTCAACCACGGAAGGCAGATTATAGTTGTATTTCTCACAGATGGCTTGCAGATTAGGATTCATGATAGGGATTTTCACCTCCGTATGCGTTTTCTGCTGTACAAGCCGGATTATGGGTGTACCCTTGGCTGTAGTAGTGAAACAGTCAGGAGAAATGTTGTTATAATCACTCACACGCTGGCAAGTGTAACACCCCACCAGAAAAATGTCACGCACTTGTTCCTGTAATCCTGTTAACGGCATTTCATACAACGCTTGAAGCTCTGCTGATGTCAGATATATCTCGGCAGCCTTGTCTTTCTCGTCTATTTTCTTTTTTGAGAAACATTGAGTGGCACGGTTATTATCGTGTATGCCATCGGTATAGGCATAGCCGACAAGTGCCCGGAGTGTAACCAAATACTTGTTTTGTGCAGTAATCATGTAATGGCGCTTTTCCATATAGGCAAGGAATTTGGCCGCAAATTCACGGTTCACCATTCCCCATGTATATTGGTGCTTCTTGTCGAAGTCGTCGTATAATCTCATGAAACTGTGCCAAGACTTGACTGTTCCCGCTGAATACCTGTTATTCTTATTCAAGCGTTTTCCCGATTTAATGTCGGCGCAGAACCGTGAAAGGTAATTCCATATCTTGGCCTTCTCTGCCTCGATGCCTTCCTGAATGAGCCGTTCCTGTTCTTGACGGATACGTTCTTCTTCCAGTCTCGCTTTCTCTTCTACCTCTTCTTGTGCCCGTTGGATTTCATATTTGTTCGGGTCAGATATAGCCAATATTTCCGACTTGATATGCTGCCTGTCAAATTGAGGTGCGGACATTTCACGCTCCAACATCACTTCTATCCTGCCCAGCTTGTCATGCAACTTGGGATTTTGTTTGCGATGGCGTGCCAAAGAGTCTTCATCGGCAACGGCTGCTTTCCATTCGGCCACACCGACCTGAATATGTGTGGTAAACTGCACGTCAATCTTTCTGCCCGGAGCCTGCACCCTTATAAAAAGGGTGGCCTTTTCTTTGTTCTCGTCCTTTTTGAGGATATAGAATCTGGAAAGCGTTTTTGCCATAACTCAATCGTTTAATAATGGATAATGTTACGGCTGCAAAGTTACTATGTTTTTTCATTAGTGTCCCGTTTGGAAAAGCCACGCGACTTTGACCCTTTTGGCCAAGCAGGATTTGCCCACCTTTGGCTACAATATGATTGCCCCTTTAAAGTCCTGGTGTTGGGGGTCAATTTTATTTTACCCTTTTAAAATTTCC
>NZ_JACJJG010000196.1 GCF_016899855.1 Marseilla massiliensis | reverse complement strand
AAGTTCGGACATTTAAGTTAAGAGTTAAGAATTAGGAGTCGGAAAAATTAAGGATTAAGAGTTAAGAATTAAGAAAAATACCATTGCTTATTAAAAGGACAAGTCATATTTTCTTAATTCTTAACTCTTAATCCTTAATTTTATGTTAGTCGTTATACCCTGCGGTAATCTCGCATATCCTGACGATTACCTGCATGGCCTTTTCCATCACTTGTACGGATACGAACTCGTAAGGGCCGTGGAAGTTGACGCCGCCCGCGAATATGTTGGGGCAGGGCAGGCCCTTGAACGACAGCTGGGCGCCGTCCGTTCCGCCGCGTATGGGTTCTACTTTGGGCGGTACGCCGCAGTCCTGCATGGCCTTGAGCACGATGTCTATTACATGCATGTTGGGGTCGATTTTCTCCTTCATGTTGTAATACTGGTCGCTTACGTCGGCCGTTACAGTGCCCTCGCCGTACTTTTCGTTCATCTTGCGGGCGCATTCCTTGATGAAGTCTTTGCGGTCCTCGAACTTGTCACGGTCGTGGTCGCGTATGATGTATGACAGTTTTGCCTTCTCGATGTTCGACTCTATGCCCAGCAGGTGGTAGAATCCCTCATAGCCTTCGGTGGTCTCCGGCGTCTCGTCAGCAGGCAGCATATTGGCAAACTCGGCGGCCAGGCGGTTGGCGTTTACCATCTTGTCCTTGGCGTATCCAGGGTGTACGCTTACTCCCTTGATGGTTATCTTGGCCGACGCGGCGTTGAAGTTCTCGAACTCCAGGTCGCCAAGGTCGCCGCCGTCCATGGTGTATGCCCATTCGCAACCGAACTTCTCAACGTCGAAGTGGTGTGCGCCCATGCCTATTTCCTCGTCAGGATTGAAGCCCATGCGTATGTCGCCGTGCTTTATCTCGTCGTGGTCGCGCAGCCAGCACATGGCCTGTACAATCTCGGCAATGCCCGCCTTGTCGTCGGCACCGAGCAGAGTGTGGCCGTCGGTTACGATGATGTCCTCGCCCTTATGCGCCAGAAGCTCAGGAAACTTCTTCGTCGAAGAGATTATACCGAGTGACAGCTCAATGTCGTTGCCGTCATAATTGCGGATAAGACGCGGCTTGACGTCCTTGCCTGAGCAGTCGGGTGACGTGTCGTAGTGGCTGATGAAGCCTATCGTGGGTACGTCTTTCTTTGTGTTGGCCTTCAGTGTGGCGTATATGTAGCCGTTGTCGTCCATCTCTACATCGTCGAATCCCTCGTCCTTAAGCTCGTCCCTGAGGTATCGGGCGAATATTAGCTGCTTGTCTGTGCTCGGCACTGTGGCGCTCTCTTCGGCCGACTGTGTGTCGAACTTAACGTAGTTTAAGAAGCGTTCAATTATGTCCATTGTCTTGAATGATTTTTATTTAGGGTTGATTTTATGTGCCTTTCGTTTGCTTAGCGTGCGTGCGTTGCCGGCATGCATGCCTTGATGTTGTCTGTCAAGGTACAAAGATAACACTTTTATTCCATTTTTCCGTAATGTGCCGGTTATGATTTTGACTTGAGTTTAAAATCTTCTTAAAATCCGGTTGCGTCCTGCCGCCGGTGGCACGGGCGTCATGTAGCAGCGTGGCATGCCGCTCGGTGTAAGTCGCTTTGCGTCAGGCTTTTGCGTGTATGCCTGCCTGCGTGTTTGCGAAAGACCGCCTTTTGGCTTGTAAAAGGTGGCCTTTTATAACGTGAGTTCGGTATAAGAAAACGATTGAAAAAGTTGTGGGAATGAGATATCTTTAGTACCTTTATAGTTGACAATCAATAAGTTACATAAAAATATCCATTCCCATGACTGATGCAAATATAATAGAA
>NZ_JACJJG010000195.1 GCF_016899855.1 Marseilla massiliensis | reverse complement strand
CTCATGGACCTGCACGACAAAATCCTGCTGCGGAAAAGGGCGCTCATTGAAACCGTCAACGACGAACTCAAAAACGTCTGCTACATTGAACATACCAGGCACCGCAGCATTGACGGTTTTGCTTCCAACCTGATTGCAGGGCTTATCGCATACAACCTGCTACCTAAGAAACCGTCACTCAATATTGACATCATTGATAAAAGCAGGCTTATTGCATAAGATTATTATACCGAACTCACGTTAATTAATATCAGATAATTATAAGATTACATAAATCGTCGCCCACGTAATGCTGTCTTTTGCAGGATGTCGGCAGTAAGATCTCGCTTGTTTCATCTTGATATCCTTTTGGTGGTTTTTAATAAATATCTTGCATAAATATAACTGAATATGTTTAAAAAAGTTATAATTAGGAGGCAATCTCTCGCATTATGCAAGTTTGTCTGTGCAATGGACTATTTTTGCAACTTGTTTTATCTGTTGTCGGGAATCGTAACAATGTTTGTCCGTCGATGATGGTTTACCTCGTTGTTTCAATCCATTAGTGACGGATTGATGATTTTAGTATTTATCTCATTAAAACCCATATCAAGAATAAATGGTCATACCACTTCAATTGAAAGTTTTTGTCGGTTTTGCATTGGTGCTGGCCGTGACTTGCGGCCTTGCCGCAGTGTTGCTGTATGAACGCAGGAAAGTGAAGGAAATAGAACGCGAGATGGATGACATGCACACGATTTACGAAGCGTCGAACGACGTGCATGGGAAAATCGTGGCGCTGGTCTTGGCCGGCGAGGGTGCGGTTTTCTGGAAAGACGGCGACTATGCGGCATACAGGAGGCTCCGGCTCGGCGTAGACAGCTTTCTCGTATCCGTGAAGCCGCTGTGCCGTGAGCGCGTCTCACCCATGCAGGTTGACACGCTCCGCTGCCTGTTGGAAGAGAAGGAGAAGCATCTCCGGTCGGTTATGCTCGCCGCAAGGCGGAAAGAAACCTTTGACGCTGACGTGACCGCGCGGCTGCCGGCCATTGCGGAACGCTCTGTAAGAGTGCGCACTGTAAGGAAGAAGAAAAAGGGACTGGCCGGACTGTTCGGCGGCAAGAAGACCGTGCAGGTGGTGGAACGGTCAACAGCCCTGCGGCGGCTTGGCGACGACATGGCCGCGAAACTGAGGGAACATTCAAAATATTTGGAGGCGTGCGCGGACAGTATGCGGTGGCATAATGCCGAGTTGAATGCCGCACTCAACTCGCTCGTGGCGCGCATAGACGGGCAGGTGGCGGCATCGCTGGCCGAGAAGGAACGGCGGACAAGGGACGTGCAGGCATTCTCGTACAAGCTGTCGGCCTCGATTTCCATTCTTGTCTTAGTCTTGCTCGTGGCCTTGTTCGCATTTATCAGACGTGACATACGCAGGGAGCGCAAGGCAAAAGAGAGGTTGCAGGGCATCATACGCGAGAACAAGGAGCTGCTTGAGATGCGTAAGAACATTATCCTTACCGTTAGCCACGACATACGCGGGCCGCTCGGCAACATAGCCAACTGTGCGGAGTTGGCTTCAGCCACGTCGGCAAAGAAGAAAAGGGACGGTTATCTCGACGACATAAGCCGCTCTTGCGCCCATGCGCTCAGGTTGGCCAACAGGCTGCTTGACGTTTACAAGACATTCGAGCCGAACGAGCCGCTGAATGAAACGCCGTTCCGCTTGGACGCTGGAAAAGCCACGCGACTTTGACCCTTTTGGCCAAGCAGGATTGTCCCCTTTGGCTACAATATGATTGACCCTTTTGGCCAAAATAGTATTGACCACTTAGTTCACCTATTGTTATAGATTTTTTT
>NZ_JACJJG010000194.1 GCF_016899855.1 Marseilla massiliensis | reverse complement strand
CGTCACTGCTTGGCCCCATGTTTTTTTCTTATGGATATTTCATACTCACGCTCGGCGATGTCTATCATCACGTCGCGCGCCTCCGTCTCCAAACGCGAGTACGCAAGCGCCTTCTCCAACTCGCGCACGCGCTTGCGCAGGGCCGCGTTCTCTTCCCTGTATTCCTCCTTGCTGCGTCTTGCCATGTCGTCATATTCTTCTTCCGACGGCAAAGATAAGGTTTTCTCACCATATTTTGACAGCCATGACGACAATAACGTCGGATTACACAGGCCATACTTCCTTGCACACTTGCGCTTGCTCATGCCTGACGAGTAATACTCACGAAGGACGCTCAATTTGAACTCCTCGCTGTACTTTGTTGGACTCTTTCGCATTGTTTTACACATTTTTTATTGTTCATAAATGTGTCAACTTTTGCCAGGACAAGACAAGGCGCGTTCATCCCGCCAGTTCTATGCGGAACGTTGTGCCCTTGCCTATTTCGGAGCTTTTCACGAATATGCGTCCTTTATGGTATTCCTCGACTATTCGTTTGGCAAGTGACAGTCCCAGTCCCCAGCCCCGTTTCTTCGTTGTGAAGCCCGGCTTGAATACGTTTCCAATGTCTTTTTTTCTTATGCCCTTGCCCGTGTCGCTTACTTCTATTGCCACCTTGTCTGCCGTCCGCGCCATGGCGAGCGTTATTGTGCCGCTGCCCTCCATTGCGTCAACGGCGTTCTTGCAGAGGTTTTCTATTACCCACTCGAACAGCGAGGCGTTAATCTTTACGGTAATGTCATTGTCCGGAAAGTCTTTTATGAAAGTAACCTTAGACGATGTGCGGCGGTCCATGTAGTCGATTACGTGCTCCATCACCGTTTTCAGGCTTGCCGGAACCGGCTCGGGCAGTGAACCTATTTTCGAGAATCTGTCTGCTATCAGCTCCAGGCGCTTCACGTCCTTGTCCATTTCGGGTATCAGCTCGTCGTCGGGATAGTTCTCCTTCAGTATTTCCGTCCATGCCATGAGGCTTGATATTGGCGTTCCGAGCTGGTGCGCGGTCTCCTTCGACAGTCCCACCCACACTTTGTTCTGTTCGGCTTTCTTTGATGTTAGCAGTGCGAATATCGCCACAACGACAAACAGCATGACCACTCCGAGCTGTATATACGGGTAGGCCGCCAGGCGCTTCAGCATAACCGAGTCGTCGTAACATACGTTGATGTATCCGTCGCGTGCGTTTTCGCCCAGCGTAATCCTTATTTCCTTGCCCTCGTCGCTTAGCCTCCGGCTCAATGTCGAGGCGTATTCCATGCTGTCGGCAAAGGTCTCTCCGTGCAGGTTTACGTTCCTGAAGGTTTGTACGTTGCCGCTTGCGTCGGTCACGATTACGGGTATCGTGTTGTTTTCGTTGATGACTTTCAGCACGAGGTTAAGGTCGGTGTTGTCGTCAGCCATGTTAAGCGAGCGCATGGCCTCTGCCCACACTTCCATCTTGTTGTGTTCCTCGTCCGCCAGCTCGCGTACAAGCGAGTTGGATACAACGAGCGAAACCACGGCTATAGCCACTGCCGCTACGACGAGAAATATCTTGACGTGCCGTATCCTGTCTGTCCATTCCATATATTTACCATAACGTATAACTTCCTATAATATTGTTTTTTAGTCAACAAGTAGACAAGTGACGAGCAGATATGTTTAGTAGACAAGCAGACGAGGGACGAGCAGACAAGGAGATTTGACTAGATCCTTAGATTTTTATTCTTACCTATATTCCTGCATGGCAAATCTCCTTGTCTGCTCGTCCCTCGTCTGCTTGTCTACTAATAAATCCCTGCTTGTCTACTAAACATATCTCCTC
>NZ_JACJJG010000193.1 GCF_016899855.1 Marseilla massiliensis | reverse complement strand
AGCACCTCAAGATAAAGAAATTCTGGGGCACAACAGAGAACGCCGTCCGCATACAAATCAGTGTGGCTATTATCACACACTGTCTTGTGGCTATTGTCCAACATGATATGAAGTTGAAACGCTCAACCTATGAAGTTTTGCAAATTCTTAGCATATCATTGACAGACAAAACCTACTTGCGTGACCTGTTCGACAAGACTAATTTCAATGATGTCAAAGATCTAAATAATCCCATTATTCCGGGGCTATTTGATTAATTGTTTAACTCGTCTCATTTTAACGGGACACTAATGAAGGTAATAAAAAAGTTCGAACCCAAGATGGGCTATTCATCATTTTTATTCTATGAAATGCGAAAACATACTTCTTATTAGAGTGCGTATGTCCATCACTTTCATGCTTCCATCGGAGCTTTCTTGGGCAAATTTATTCCAATATGTCATACAGGTTTGCATAGTTCAACAGTAGGACGGATAAAGGAATTTCGGTATATTTCGTCCAGCATAGATGGCCGGGTAAAATCCTTCAAACAGCAAGTCGTCCAATGACTTACGTCCTATATGCTCCCGTATTTCAGAATAAGATAACGGCAGCAGTTCGAATACTGCGGTACGTCCTGCCAGCGACTGTGTGACTTTTTTCAACATAGTGAACTGCGAACTTCCAGAAAGTATAAACCTCCGTTCCGGATGCTCGTCTACTATACCCTGAATATACGACAGCAGGTTAGGTGCATTATGCACTTCGTCCAAAACCATTCCTTCAGTATGCTGGTTCAGGAAAACTACCGGGGCATTCTCGGCATAACTCCTCACATCAAGATTCTCCAATGAATAATATGGAAGTTGCTTAAACTCGTTCCGAATTAAAATTGTTTTGCCAGACTGCATATGCCTAGGACCTGTAATCGTAATGACCGAAAAACAGCGTGCCGCTTCATCAATAACATCGAACAATTCTCATTTAGATATATACTGCTTTCATAATAATTGTGCAAAATTGAAGTGCAACTGCAAAATTGCACAAATATTCCATTACTGCAAAATTTTGATGGATTTTAATGGTTGTATTTTTCTATCCATATATTAATTTTATTGGCATCCGTTTTTACAACATTGTAATTGTGCTTGACCAAGATAAAAACAGATTGTGTTTCTGGTAAAGTATAGAGATATAACATAAATCAAGAGCCAATCCATCTTATTAAATGTTTTCAACAACTTAAATCCATTCACTGATATGCTTCCTGTCTGTTATCATTCAACAGTTTTTCTATATCCGATTCCTTATAAAGTATCTTAGTGCCAAGCTGATAATATGTGATTTTACCGTTTGAGCGGTATTCTTGAAGCGTTCTTCTTGATAGTTTTAGGCGTTCGGATAATTCCGCGTCTGTTATGAACCTATCTCCATTCAACACCGGTCTAAAATCACTGATAAACGTGTTTAACCTGTTTACAGCATATTCCAATCTTTGATGAATTGCCTTAATCATTTCATGGTCATGTGTCATCAATTCATTCATGTCGTGCTTGAATTTTGTTTCAAATGTTTTTCCAAATCATTAGTGTCCCGTTAAAATGAGACGAGTTAAACAATTAATCAAATAGCCCCGGAATAATGGGATTATTTAGATCTTTGACATCATTGAAATTAGTCTTGTCGAACAGGTCACGCAAGTAGGTTTTGTCTGTCAATGATATGCTAAGAATTTGCAAAACTTCATAGGTTGAGCGTTTCAACTTCATATCATGTTGGACAATAGCCACAAGACAGTGTGTGATAATAGCCACACTGATTTGTATGCGGACGGCGTTCTCTGTTGTGCCCCAGAATTTCTTTATCTTGAGGTGCT
>NZ_JACJJG010000192.1 GCF_016899855.1 Marseilla massiliensis | reverse complement strand
AAACTGAATGTCAACGTAAACGCAAACAATCAACAGACGGCTTATGGAAAAGTAAAAAGGCTTTATCCAATGGCGACTAACATCCACTTGACAAGAACAGAAAGATAATGGAACCAAGGTATGTTATAATTGTGGACTTCTGCATCGGCGCATTGAACATTATCAGGCTGACCGACGAGGAAGTAAAAGAATCCGAACAATACGACGACATCGAGGAATACCTGTCAACGTTGGAGGACAAATACGGTTTCAGGTTGAGTAATTGCCAGTGGATGACAACAGAGAACTTGAACGTTTACTGGTATGATAACGGACAGGAAGTAAGCATGGAACAATTTTAATACTTAACGGGAAGGATGGCTCTAAATGGCTGTCCTTCTTTTATTTTTTATTCAAAAAACAATGAATACAAGTAATCCTATGAACATTTTTTATTATTTTTGTAGTCTATAAAAATATGAGATATGAAACAATGGGCTATAAATCTTTTACTGTTTATTTTAACGTGTTTGGCTCTTTTGTTCGCAATATTGAAAATAACTCCATTTGAAATAAATGGAGATACGTATATAGGAATTATTGTCTCGCTTCTAAGTTTGGCTGCTGCTTTCGTTATTGGCTATCAGATTTACAATGCAATAGAGCTTAGAAGGGAAATCAAAGAACAAAGAGAAAAATACAATGATATAATAAAAAGAAATGAATACACAGAAAGGGTTATTAAACAGCATGAATATATCATGCAAGAAGGTTTTGATGTAATTTCTTCTTTGATAAGATATAATAGCAAGCAAGCTTTTAATGTGGCAAATGATGCTTTTTTGTTTATGCATCAAGCATTGGTTTCATCCATAGAAACCGATAGGACTGATTATGGTTGGATTTTTTCTTATTTAAGATTGTATATATCAGAAATAGATGGGCAAGCCTTTGCATCGGGATACTCTTTTAGGAAAGATGCCTGGTATGTTAATACTATTGGTGAAAATGAAGGAAAGAAGCTTCAAGATGTTATCGATGAATACACAAAACCGATAAAAGACAACGATAATAAAATCAGGAGTAATAAGAATTTCTATAAGATACAATTTGAATATGAACGTATAATGAGGCTTTTTTATAAAAGATTAGAAGATATAGTTCAAAATCCGTTGAAGGTTTTCTCGCCGGAAGAAAATGATAAGATATTAAACCCTGAATAAGTAACTTATGAATATTGATAGTATGAACACTGAGCAACAAAAGATAGAATATAAAAGTCTGCAAAAGATACGAACAGGCGAAAAAGGTTTTAAGGACTTATCCGTAACCTGTGTGGCTTTTGCAAATGCTCAAGGAGGAGATATTGTTATCGGAGTTGAGGACAAGACACGAAAGCCAGCTCCTAATCAAGTGATCTCACAGGAGGAAGCCAATAATACCGTAACCAAATTGCGTGGATTGTGTTTTAATGTCGGGCTAACTGTAGGCGATGTTTGTGCTGACGAAACAGGAAGCCAATATTTTGTCATAACAGTTTTTCCTTCACTGCATTCATACGCAACAACTTCCGATGGTAGAATGTACATACGGGTTGCTGACAAGTGTGAGCCGGTACGTAGTGAAGATATATCAAGAGTTGGTGAAGAAAAAGGAGCTTATCAATGGGAGCTTGTACAGACACAATTTAGCTTGGATGAAGAAACAAAAGCTAAATTAAGCAAATTGGCTAATGAGATACGCAATTCGGATAGGGTTAAACAGCATATCACGCAACTTGATGATTTGGAGATAGGAGAACACTATCATCTTATCGACGGATTAAAAATGACAAACTTAGGTATCCTTTGGATTGGAACAGCGAAACAGCGTAGCCGGAT
>NZ_JACJJG010000191.1 GCF_016899855.1 Marseilla massiliensis | reverse complement strand
CATTTGTCTTAACTCCTTTACTCCATTACTCCTTAACTCCTTGAAAACAAACAAATAAGGAAAACAATGGACACATTTTCAAGTAAATTCTCGCTCGAGGGCAAGGTGGCTCTTGTCACCGGAGCGGCTTACGGAATAGGATTCGCCATTGCGGAGGCTTACGCTAACGCGGGCGCAAAGATTGCTTTCAACTGCCGTTCGCAGCACCACATGGACCAGGCGCTGGCCGACTACAAGGCTAAAGGCATTGACGCAAAGGGCTATATCTGCGACGTAACCAAGGAAGATGAGGTAAAACAGATGGTGGCAGACATCGAGAAAGAGCTGGGTACTATCGACATCCTCGTCAACAACGCAGGAATAATCAAGCGCATACCCATGACCGAGATGTCGGTTGACGAGTTCCGCCAGGTTGTCGACATCGACCTAAACGCGCCGTTCATCGTATCAAAGGCCGTAATCCCCGGCATGATAAAGAAGGGCCACGGCAAGATTATCAACGTATGCTCGATGATGAGCGAGCTGGGACGCGAGACAGTGTCAGCCTACGCGGCAGCAAAGGGCGGACTGAAAATGCTCACCCGCAACATCTGTTCCGAGTACGGAGAGTACAACATCCAGTGTAACGGCATTGGACCTGGCTACATCGCCACGCCGCAGACAGCTCCCTTGCGCGAGCGCCAGGCAGACGGCAGCCGCCATCCGTTTGACAGTTTCATCGTATCGAAGACTCCGGCGGCACGCTGGGGCACGCCCGAAGACCTCATGGGCCCGGCCGTATTCCTCGCTTCCGACGCCTCTGACTTCGTTAACGGACACATCCTTTACGTCGACGGCGGTATTCTTGCTTACATCGGCAAGCAGCCTTGATGCATCCGGATTAAGTCTTTAAATAGCTCACAGGGCGCGCCTTACGGGTGCGCCCTGTTTCGTTTGCGGCATGCCTTGTGGTGCCTTTGTATGTGAAATGTTCTTAAAAGTGGCGTGAAACAATGCGTCCAGTTTGGTAACCAACGGTTTTTTGTCTATCTTCGCAATGTAAAACAGTATTTAAAAGAAAGGAGAGTATCATGATTGTAATAAGCACCAGGGAATTCAGAGCTAACCAGACAAAGTTTCTTGACATGGCCCGCAACGGCGAGGACGTAATCTTGAAGTCGCGCAGTTCAGGCAGTTTCAAACTCGCACCCGTTGAAAACGAAGACACCGTGGTGAGCAAGCGTGATCTTACGGAGGAACTTCGGCTTGCACTGCAGCAGGTAAAAGACCACATGGATGGGAAAATACAGTTGAAATCAGCAGATACTTTGATTGATGAGCTTAGAGATAGTACGTTCTGATTACTTTACATCAGAGTTTAAACGGCTGGCAAAACGATACAGAAGTCTTGCCAAAGATTACGAGGCATTTTTGGAAAGTCTCAAGTCGAATCCCCTTCAAGGAGTTGAGATTGCGCCGAATGTACGCAAGATACGGATGGCCATCGGGTCGAAAGGTAAGGGCAAGTCGGGCGGTGCCCGTGTGATAACGCTCAACGCTCTCGTCACCGAGCAAGACGGCACGGTTTACCTTTTGCTTATTTATGACAAGTCCGATGCGCCTAATGTAAAGATGAACGTTATAAAGGACATTATCCGTAAGACAGGACTATAATTGCTGTTGTGAAGCCATGTTTCATCGGTGGATTTCCAAAAGGCCGTCTTTTGCGTTGCGAAAGGCGGCCTTTTAGCGTGCGATTGATGGCCTTTTGTAAGGTAAAAGACGGTCTTTTGGGTTTATCCGCAGATTGTTTGGATGACAAAACGTTATCTTCAAGCTTATTTTTTATAATCTTTTCTAATTCAAGTGTCATCATCATTTAATTCAGGCGGTC
>NZ_JACJJG010000190.1 GCF_016899855.1 Marseilla massiliensis | reverse complement strand
TATGTAAAGCAGTAAATACTAAAGAAATGGCAAATGTTAAACGTATTAATTTAGACGAATTGCTTACTTTATGGCAGCTTTTCATATCATTGGATTACCTCCTTTACAATATCCTCCAATAAGAATGGTATTACGCCAATATACGTTACTCCATCTTCATCGGTCCATAGTTTGCTGTTACCGTCCAACACTACAATTTTCCTGAAGAAGTCGCCGGTGTTCCTTAGCGAGAATGTTTCCTGTGCTTTTTTCTCGGGGGTGTCAACATTCAATGCAGACTGGATATAAACCTTATTGCTTCCCAAGTTGACAACAAAATCTATTTCGTATTGTGACATCCTGCGCTTGCCTTCTACTGTCTGAGTAAGCTCTACAATTCCTACATCAACGGAATATCCCCTACGGATTAAGTCGTTATAAATCATATTCTCCATCAAGTGTGAACGTTCCTGCTGTCTGAAATTCAACCTTGCATTCCTCAATCCCAAGTCCATTGCGTAATACTTCTGGATGTTGTCGAAATATTTACGCCCTTTCACGTTCCATCGTTTGGCGCTTTGGAAAAGGTAGGCGTCCTCCAGGTAGTCAAGATAATTCTTAACGGTGTTGTATGAAATTGATTTTCCCATAAGTGAACCGGCAGTATTTGCCAGCTTATTCGGATTTGTCAACGAACCGACGGATGATGAGAGAACATCCACCAATACACCCAATATGCTATCGTCCTTAAGTTTGTAAAGCTCTACAATATCCTTAATATATACATTCGAAAAAAGTCCCTGAAGATATTTACGTTTCTCGCTTCCGTCATGTTCAAGCACGGTCAAAGGCATTCCTCCATAAGTCAAGTATTCCTCAAACGCATCCGCCTTTTCCAACCCCGACACTGATAAATACTCGGCAAATGACAATGGATAAACTTTTATTTCAGACCCCCTGTCACGAAAGTTCGTAACAATATCTTTCGACAGCATTTTAGAGTTTGACCCAGTAACATACACGTCGAGATTTGGACGTGCCATTAAGTCGTTCAATATGTCGTAAAAAGTGGTATAAAGCATCTCTCTGTCCTCTTCCGGCACCAAAGATTCTTCTACATCACCGTTTTTCACTTTATACGACAGTTGTATTTCATCGATGAAGACATAGAATTTTCTTCCCGTATCACTTGTACGTCCAACAATATAGTCGTACAAAACATTAGGGTTGCGGTATTTCATGTCAGACTTTCTGTCAAGGGCGACTTCGATAAAATCATTTTCATCAACGCCTTCCCCAATTAACCGGTTCTTGTAAAGGGTTGAAAGCAGGAACGACTTACCACAACGTCTTATCCCCGTAATGATTTTTACCTTGCCATTCCAACGTTTAGCAAGCAACTTCTCTATGTAATCGTTTCTATTTATTATCATGATAAAAATGTTTTATCCGTCAATCACTGAAACTTTGGTCGTAAGTGTCGACCGTTTTTTCAGTACAAAGATACTTTTTTTCCCAAAAATGACAAAAATATCATGAAAAAATAAAAGAAGGACAGCCGTTTAGAGCCATCCTTCCTTGTATAGAGTTAAAATTGTTCCATGCTTACTTCCTGTCCGTTATCATACCAGTAAACGTTTAAGTTTTCTGTTGTCATCCACTGGCAATTATTTAACTTGAAGCCGTATTTGTCCTCCAACGTTGACAGATATTCCTCGAAGTCATTATATTGTTCGGATTCTTTTATCTCTTCGTCAGTCAACCTGATTATGTTCAAGGCACCGATGCAGAAATCCAAAATTATAACATACCTTGGTTCCATCGTCTTTCCGTATGTGTTAAGTGAATATTTGTCGCCATTGGATAAAGCCTTTTTACTTTTCCATAAGCCGTCTGTTGATTGTTTGCGTTTACGTTGACATTCAGTTT
>NZ_JACJJG010000018.1 GCF_016899855.1 Marseilla massiliensis | reverse complement strand
CCGTAGAACCATCCCATCGTACACTTGCCCTTGGCGGCCCATCCCTTCATTGTCCTGTGGCTGTGCGCACGCTTTATATTGCATGACTTCAACGGTGTGGAGTCGATTATGGATATTCCAGTACATTAACCCAACGCACATGTCTGCAGGAACAGCAAAAGCCGGAGTCCTACCTTAGCCTGGCGTTCTACGAAGCGGTTGTACGACAGGCGGTGTGGAAACTCCTTGCGCATGTGGTTGCATACATAACCGAGATAGAACGACTTGAGGTCGCGCTGGCGCAAGATATGGAACAGTACGAGGATGGTCATCACCTCGCTGTCAGACATGAGGCATGGGCGGTTGCGGCGACGTTTGCCGGAGATGTCCAGCGTGTGTTTTTTCAGTTCAGGAGCAAAATATTTGCAGAACTCATCGAGAATACAGAAAATTTCTATTATATTTGCATCAGTCATGGGAATGGATGTTTTTATGTAACTTATTGATTGTCAACTATAAAGGTACTAAAAATATCTCATTCCCACAACTTTTTCAATCGTTTTCTTATACCGAACTCACGTTATTATAGTTCATTCTCAGATGATTTAATGCATAGCTATCCGGACTTTAAGTTTTTTGTAGCTGATATAAATACGACATCGAAAGGTGATACATTGTCAAATAATCTCCAAAACGCTGTTGAATTAAGTTTCAAAGCAATAGAACCACTTGAATTAAATTTTAAAAAGGAAATATCAAAAAGAGAGTTAAACAAACGAGTAGAAAATATAGCTCCACAATTCAAAGCGGCAAAAGAAGTGCTGACTCAAGAAGAAAAAGCGTATATTGATAGACTAACCCAAGCTCTTACATATAATTTCTTATACGCACAATAAAAACACATAAAGAATCAGCCCATCAAATAAGTCCTTGCAAAAAACGGTTTATTTGGTGGACTGATGTATTGGGAGAATGATTTGCGAAGAATGGACTTGTGGCTCCTCATAGGAATCATTCAATTCTTTTATTTGTTTAATAGCTAAAACTTATGAATTAGTAGTTGCAATGATTGCAATTACAATTATTGCAAATATCACAATAGCACTAATAATCATTTCTGTCGTACAACCAGAATTTGATTTAAGCGAAGGTGATGTTTTTCCATCAGTGCTATCAATTATATGTAAATTTTCCACACCTAATATTTGGCATAACTTATCTGCTGTAATTGAAGCCAAATTCTCCGGCATGGGCGTACCAATTTTCTCATAAAAAGGATTATATTTATCTTTTTTCCTTTTTAGCATCGTTTCAAGAGAATAAATAAAATCGGTCTGCCTTTGCGCAGCATCAATAATTTCTTCATTAAAATGGTCGTTAAGATATTCATAAGCCCCCTTTCTATCTTCTTTTAATAGAAATTTTGCCACCTCAGCGGATAAAACTTCTTCAGAGGTTATGTGCGCCAGTCTTTTCTCCATTTCTTCACGTTGTTTGCGGAGGCTATCTGCCACACCTCTTGTTATAGAACTACCAGCAACATATCCTGCTCCGGCATTTAACAAATCTTTATTATCCATATGTGTACTTGTTAGAATTACTTTTCAACTATGCATCCGCTATCATTTTTGACAATGGCGGGGCAAAAATAAAAAATTTCCTTTAATGACAAACACCCGACTTTACATTCATGGGTGTAAAATCGGGTGTTTATTTTGTAAAACATTGATTTTCAATGTTTATTGCGGTGCGTACGGGACTCGAACCCGTGACCTCCTGCGTGACAGGCAGGCATTCTAACCAGGCTGAACTAACGCACCTTAGGTATCTGTCTTAATTGCGGATGCAAAGGTATGAATATTTTTCGTAACGACCAAATATTAAACGTACTTTTTATAAAAAAAGTTGAAATAATAGAGCGTTATGGTAATTTTTACCATCAAATAGCCAGTCTTGAAGCTCCGTTGTAGATATAAAACCACATCGTTCAAACAAATTTAATGATTGTTTGTTGTCTTTGTTTACATAGGCATATAATTGGTGTAGATGTAGTATATTAAGAGAATAGTCTTTGATTTGGTTGATGGTCGCTTGGGCAAAACCTTTATTACGAAACTTTTGTTCTATAACAATTCCAACCTCAGCTCTAAGATGTTTGGGATCAAAATTTATAAGGTCGACAATTCCAACTACTTCACCACATTTGTTTTCAATCATCATTCTTACTTGCCTATCGGCATATATGTCGTTTTTTGAATTGGCTATGTAGTCATAAAGCGTATAGCGTGAATATGGCACGCTTGTTACGCTCACATTCCATAGACGAGTGTCGTTTTCAATACCATACAGAATGTCGAGGTCTTCCGGTTCAATAGCTCTTAATCTAACAAATGGCAGGTGTTCGGTCATCAGCTTATTATTTCTTTATCCGTTATTATCATATTGTGTTGCGGTAAATATGTGCCAATAAGTATGTCTTTATTAGGTTTTAAGGAAAATATTTCCAAGATTGTTTCGTATTTGTATGCCGTAATGTCGTAAACGGCATATACCTTGTTATCGTTGTCTGCGTTTATGTGTAACGTTGTATGTCCTAATTTGTTTGAATATTCGTCGCTTTCAATATATTCGGCTATTAACCCATTCCTGTTTGCTATTTGACGGCATGCCTCAAGTGAATTGACTTTACCTATGAAGACGTATTTGACGTTTCTTCTGTTTTTTCTTGTAGTGAAACCGAGCATTTTGTTTACATTGTCCGTCAGTATCTTCACTAACGCAAATGATGCTTTTACATATATGGCCGTTTTAATCGGTATGTACAACCAAAAGCCAGTGTGGCTATAATGCTTGCGTAAGAAGATGAGCATGGCTTCGTAAAATACATGTACATAACGGAATGATGATTTTTGTGTGCTTTCCCCTTTATAGTGGAGGATTTTTGCAGGGATGTACCAGTTATCGTATCCTTCAGTCATTAGTCTGTATGAAAGGTCTATATCCTCGCCATACATGAAGAAGTCTTCATCAAGAAGCCCAACTTTATCAAGGGCGGTCTTCCTCATCATCATGAAAGCTCCGCTTATGATTTCTATTTTTCCAGGAGTATTCCATGACATTCCGCACATATAATACTTGCCAAATCTCTTGTGTGTGGGGAATTTTGCGCATAGGCCACTCATTTTGTAGAATGATGTCATGGGGGTCGGTTTGCCTCGCCTGCTCTCCAAGGCCCGGCTTCCGTCGCAATTCAGCATTTGTAGTCCCAATCCTCCGGCATTGGGATGTGAGTCCATAAAGTCCAGACATTCTTTGATCGTATTTTCTCCGACAAATGTGTCTGGGTTGATTAGTAAGACGTATTCACCTGAAGTCTGTCTTATCGCCATGTTGTTGGCTTTTGCAAAGCCGTTATTGTGGTGGCTGGCTATAAGTTTAACGTCATGGTCCGTAGCCGTTAAATACTCGACCGTATCATCTTTTGAATGATTATCAACCACGAATATTTCCGCGTCGATACCGTCTATCGCACGTTTAATACTGTCAAGGCATTGCATTAAGTAAAACTTGACATTATAGCTGACGATTATTATAGACAGTTTCATTCTTCCGTTTGGGTTTCGTTAACGCATCTTGATGTACTTGGAAAGATGAACGCAAGGCATATAAGCCCTATAATGCCCATATAACCGAAAGCTACGTTAAATCCAAAGAGGTAGTAACAAAGTGTGTTTACCATCATGGGTACACAAAGCATAGCCATGCGTATCGTGCCCCATTTCGTCAATCCTCTGTTTGTATCGTTTTTCAGTGAGAGGCTTATTTTCTTGAACTTGAACAACTTGAGTGACAATGGTATCATGCATATTGTAATTATTTCCATGAAAGTAACGGCCAGGAATTCAGCATTGGCATTGTCAGAGAAGCTGCCAGGCAGTAATGCCCCGCTTTCATATAATACTATTATAATAAGCGATATCAATACGCTTCCTAACATTTCCGCTGTCAATATGTATTTTGTTTGCTTCATCGTTTATACTTTATGATTGAGAATAAAAGAATAATAAAATGAGTGGTTATTTCCCTTCAAACGGCATGCGGTTGATAATCGAGCGTCCGAGGGTCACTTCGTCAGTATATTCAAGTTCGTCTCCAACGGATATGCCGCGTGCAATGACGCTAAGACGTATATCGTATTTAGCGAGTTTTCTGTATATGTAGAAGTTGGTCGTGTCGCCTTCCATTGTAGAGCTCAAAGCAAGTATTACCTCATTTATTCCACCGTCTTCTACACGTTTTACGAGCGAGTCAATCTCGATGTCGTTCGGCCCGATGCCGTCCATTGGCGATATTACGCCTCCGAGCACGTGGTACAATCCGTTAAACTGTTGTGTATTCTCTACGGCCATTACGTCCTGTACGTTTTCCACCACGCATACAGTTGTTGCGTCACGATGTGGATTTGCGCAAATCGGGCATATATCGGTATCGCAGATGTTGTGGCATACGCGGCAATACTTAATGTCATGCCGCATTGTATTTATGGCGTTAGTAAAACGTTCAACCTTCTCCTTGTCCTGACGCAGCAGGAACAGCGCAAGCCGTAAGGCCGTCTTTTGTCCGACGCCAGGCAGACCGGTCAGCTCGGATACGGCTTTGCCGAACAGCTGTGAGGGGTATTGTTGGTTCATGTCTTTATGTTTTTTCGTGGCAAAGTTACTTCAATAAGACATAAAAACCAAGATTCTTCATGTTTTTATTTTGCCAAACATCCTTTTATTCAATGAAAAATGTACAGCGATAAGCTGGTTCAACGAAAATCATGAAGTTATGAACGATTCTATAAAAGACCATGTTTTACGCTATAAAATGCCGTGTTTTACAATATAAAAGGTGACCTTTTGAATTGTAAAAGACCACTTTTTGTACAAATACCGGGTTTTAGCGCTCGCATAGTGGGTAAATAATGATTAAACAACATGATGATGTCGCTTTTGTTAGTTTACCTGTATTTTTATTGCGAGCATACTTGCTTGCTTTGTCTCGGAAATGAAAATAAAAGTTCGTTTCGCTTTCTTTTATTTTGCATTTCACTCGACTTGCACTATCTCTGGATATGATAGGCTTCGTCTCGGAAATGAAAATAAAAGTTCGTTTCGCTTTCTTTTATTTTGCATTTCACTCGACTTGCACTATCTTTGCATGCGGAAATTGTGGCGCACGGCAGAGGGCATGGCCGTAACCATGCCGGTAATACGTTTATGCGCCATACGCATACATATTTTTATTTACAGGAAAACTACGCTAAATGGACATCAACAAATCCGAGTTTGTAATAAGCAGCCCTACATGGACAATGTGCCCCAAGGACGTGAAACCAGAGTATGCTTTCATAGGAAGAAGCAACGTGGGAAAATCGAGCCTTATAAACATGTTGTGCAACCACAAGAACCTGGCCAAAACATCAGCTACGCCCGGAAAGACGCTGCTCATTAACCACTTTATAATAAACAACGAGTGGTACCTCGTTGACCTGCCCGGATACGGATACGCCAAGCGCTCAAAGGTGGTGCAGAAGAAACTGGAGCAGATGATTACGTCGTACATCCTACAACGCGAGCAGCTTGTAAACGTGTTCGTGCTGATTGACATACGCCACGGATTCCAAGCCATAGACCGCGAGTTTATCGACTGGCTGGGGCAGAGCAACGTGCCTTTCTCTATAGTATTCACCAAGGCCGACAAACTGGCCGTAACCAAGGTTAGTCCCGCGGTAGAGGGATATATGGCTTCACTGGCCGACACGTGGGAAGAGTTGCCACCGTACTTCATTACGAGCAGCGACAAGAAAACAGGACGTGACGAAGTGCTTGACTATATCGACTCGATAAACAAGACGCTGAAGGAGGGCGGCAAATAGGCTGATGGCTGGACAAATTCCATATCTTGACGTACAGCACCTAACAAAATCATTCGGCGCGCATGTGTTGTTTGAGGATATATCATTCAGCGTGGCCGAAGGGCAGAAAATTGGTCTTGTGGCGCAAAACGGCACGGGCAAATCGACATTGCTGTCAATCATAACCGGTGCGGAGGGGTATGACTCGGGAGATATAATTTTCCGCCGTGACCTGCGCGTTGGGTATCTTGAGCAGACACCGAAATTCAATCCGGAAGACACTGTGCTCGACGCCTGCTTCAACCATGCCGGTGACGATGAAAAAATACTTAAAGCCAAGCAGATTCTGACGCAACTGAAGCTCGGCGACCTTGGACAGACAATGGGAACGCTCAGCGGCGGACAGCAGCGACGCGTGGCATTGGCCAACGTTCTGATAACAGAACCTGACATGCTGGTGTTGGACGAGCCGACCAACCATCTTGACCTGGAAATGATAGAATGGCTCGAAGGATTCCTTTCGCGCGGCAACAAGACACTGCTTATGGTCACGCACGACAGATTCTTCCTTGACCGCGTATGTTCGGTAATCCTTGAACTTGACAACAAGACAATATACACCTACCGCGGCAACTACAGCTACTATCTGGAAAAACGGCAGGAACGTATTGACAACCTGCGCGCCGAAACGGCACGCGCCAATAACCTGTACCGTAAGGAACTTGACTGGATGCGCCGTATGCCGCAGGCACGTGGGCATAAGGCAAGGTATAGGGAGGATGCCTTCTACGAACTGGAAAAGATTGCCAGACGGCGCATAGAGGAACGGCAGGTCAGGCTGAAGTCGAGAAACGTGTATATTGGTAGCAAGATTTTCGAGTGCCAGTATATATCCAAGCAGTTCGGTCACGACAAGGTAATATTGAAGGACTTTTATTATAACTTTGCCCGTTACGAGAAGATGGGTATTGTTGGTAACAACGGTACGGGCAAGTCGACATTTATAAAAATGCTGCTCGGACTGGAGAAACCTGACGGCGGACGATTCGACATAGGTTCAACAGTTAAGTTCGGTTACTTCTCGCAAGAGGGATTGAAGTTTGACGAACAGAAAAAAGTTATAGATGTCATAACCGACATTGCCGAGTATATCGACATGGGAGGTGGCAAGCACCTGTCGGCATCGCAATTCCTGCAATATTTCCTGTTCACGCCGGAACAACAGCACAATTACGTGTACAAACTGAGCGGTGGAGAGAAACGTAAGCTGTACCTTTGCACCGTGTTGATGAGAAATCCCAACTTTCTCGTACTTGACGAGCCGACCAACGACCTGGACATACAGACTTTACAGATATTCGAGGAATACCTGGCGGATTTTCCAGGCTGCGTAATAATAGTAAGCCACGACCGCTATTTCATGGACAAGGTGGTAGACCACCTGCTTGTGTTCAAGGGTAACGGTGAGGTTCAGGATTTTCCCGGGAACTATACCCAATACCGTGAATGGCGCTCACTTAAAAGCAAGGATGAGGAAAAGGATAATAATACGGCGCAGAAGGCGGCCACTGTAAGAGAAAAACGTCATTCAGACAAGCGTCGTATGACGTACAAGGAAAGACAGGAATACGCAAAACTCGAACAGGAGATAGCCCAGCTTGAGGCTGAACGAAAATTGCTTGAAGAACAACTGTGCAGCGGGACTTTATCTGTAGATGAGCTTACGGAAAAGAGCAAGCGTCTACCTGGTCTGAAAGAAGAACTCGACGAAAAGGAAATGAGATGGCTTGAACTGTCAGAAATAGAACAATGAAAGTTGAAAATTAGTTAAAATAGGAAGATGTTATACCATTTTGTTCGTTTTCTTCAATATTTATTATTACTTTTGCATATCAATTAAAGATACAACCATGCGTTTCCGCTCGCGAAACGTGTTCAATCATTAAATTTTTCACACATATCTTACTTATGTACAGCAAAGACGACTTATTATCTAAAAATATCGCCGAACTTGAAGAAATAGCCGAACAGACAGGGGCTAAAATCAAGTCAGGCGACAGCCAGGAAGATATTATTTATTCAATTCTTGACAAGCAAGCGGAAGTTGAGGGTAACAAGAATCCCCTCGGAACAAAACGCCGTAGAGTGCGAATAGTCAAGAAAGATACAGATAGGGTTTATACTGTAAACGGAAAAGAGGGAGAGAATTTCGACCTTAAGAAAAACAAAGTGCAGGCAGAAGTTCCGTCGCTATTTAACGATACTCCTATAGTGGCTCCGGCAAAACCCAAAGCTACACGTTCAAGGTCAAAAGCTAAAGCTGAACCTGAACCACAGGTTGAAGAACTGCCGGAACAGGAAATTGACGCTGAAGTACCTGAAAACGTAACGCCGGTTGTTGTAGATACGCCAGAACCAGAACAAATTGGTGGCTTGGAGGAAACTACTGATACGCATGTAGAGGAAAATGTTGAAGCCATGGTGCCGCCGTTCATGCGGGACGATAGTTCGGAGATAAATAATGAGGAAGAACCAATTGTGCCGGAAGAAGGATATACAAATAATGACGATGCTACAGAAGGAGCGGATCAGTCAGACCTGATAGCCCAATTACAGGCTAAGGTCAACGCACACAACGAAATGGCGGACGAAAAGCGCGAGGCAATGGTTTCGGGTGTTTGGGAGGGCGATCCCGGCGACGGAACGGATTTTATAACTGTAGTTGATCTGCCGATTGAAGATCAGACCGCGGTTCCGAACTTTGACATGTTCGATAATCCTACTTTGCCAGTTGACATGAATACTGTTGCCTATGCACCACATCCAGAGCAGGAAATGGTAACATCGTTTGATTTTGAGGATATCATCACCGCAAACGGGGTACTCGAAATAATGCCCGACGGTTATGGATTCTTGCGTTCAAGTGATTATAATTATCTTTCATCACCCGACGACATTTACGTCTCGATAGCGCAAATCAAGCGCTACGGACTTAAGACAGGTGATGTGCTTGAGTGTCATGTCCGTCCGCCTCATGACGGAGAAAAGTATTTCCCGCTTACAAGTATTGACAAGATTAACGGACGTGATCCGGCGGAAGTGCGTGACCGTATACCGTTTGACCATCTGACCCCGTTATTCCCTGACGAGAAGTTCACATTGTGTGGCGACCCGGCTACGACAAATCTCAGCACAAGGATTGTAGATCTGTTCTCGCCAATAGGTAAAGGCCAGCGTGCATTAATTGTCGCACAGCCAAAAACAGGTAAGACGATCCTTATGAAAGATATTGCAAATGCGATTGCCGCCAATCATCCTGAGGCATACCTGATGATGCTCCTGATAGACGAGCGTCCAGAGGAAGTGACAGATATGGCACGCACAGTAAATGCCGAGGTTATAGCTTCAACATTTGATGAACCGGCTGAACGCCATGTTAAAATAGCCGGAATCGTGCTTGAAAAGGCAAAACGCATGGTTGAATGTGGACATGATGTTGTGATATTCCTCGATTCTATAACACGTCTTGCCAGGGCGTATAACACTGTAGCTCCAGCAAGTGGCAAGGTCTTAACCGGTGGTGTGGATGCTAACGCATTGCAAAAGCCAAAACGTTTCTTCGGTGCGGCAAGAAACATAGAGGGTGGAGGTTCGCTTACCATCGTGGCAACGGCACTTATAGATACTGGCAGCAAGATGGATGAAGTGATATTCGAAGAATTCAAGGGAACAGGAAACATGGAGTTGCAGCTTGACCGTAATCTTAGCAACAAGAGGATATTCCCGGCTGTCAACCTTGTGGCTTCAAGTACGCGTCGTGATGATTTACTGCAAGACAAACTGACGCTTGACCGCATGTGGGTGCTGCGTAAGTTTATTGCTGACATGAACCCGATAGAAGCAATGAATACAATACATGACCGAATAAGCCATACAAGAAGCAACGAGGAGTTTCTTGCTACAATGAACTCGTAAATAAAATAAGCATTGTACAATTACTGAAACTTATGGCTTAGAATATGATTTAGGCTTCGAATCGTTATAATAGAACGGTACGAAGCCTATTTTTTATTCGGAAAATTTTGTGAAAAAGATATTTTTAAGTAAATTTGCACCCGATTTGGAGGTTCCGTAGCTCAGTTGGATTAGAGCAACGCCCTTCTAAGGCGTGGGTCTAGGGTTCGAATCCCTACGGAATCACAGATTAATCCCCGTAATTTCCATAGAAGGAATTTATGGGGATTTTTCGCAATGTCAAAAATATGTATTATCTTTGCATTAACGAATACAGTGCTCCGGTCTGTCGCCGGCACACTATCGTGCGGGAGGAAAGTCCGGGCAGCGCAGGACGCCTCACTTCTGAAAGTAGAAGCTGTCGGTGACGACAGGAGACGGCAGAAGAAAATAACCGCCTGTGCTTGTGTACAGGTAAGGGTGAGAAGGTGGTGTAAGAGACCACCGGGTGTCAAGTGATTGGCATGCCGTGCCATCTGGGGGCTGCAAGTTCGCGTAAACCACCGTCCGAGGGTTGTCCGCCCGATATGATATTCATAACGGTGGAGGGTGGAACGCTTAAGCCGTGGAGTGATCCGCGGATTAGATAAATGACAGACGCCTTATATCATGATGAATGTTATGAGGAACAGAACCCGGCTTACAGGGGCACTGTATTTATTTTCTTACATAACTTAATAATGCAGGCTAATACTTACATACATGAAAAAACGCATACAGCATATAATAGATTTCCTTAAAGTTGGTATATGGCATGTCAGACATGATGACGTATCCCCTTGGTTGTATTTTACATATAGCATTATAAAAAAAGTACTGCTTGCAATAGAAAGGGCTACGACAAAACGGATGGTAGCTTCGGCCTCGGCGTTGACTTACTCTACATTGTTGGCAATAGTTCCGATAATGGCAGTGGTTTTTGCCATTGCAAGAGGATTCGGTTACAACAAATATATTGAATCATGGTTTCGTGATGCGTTAGCCAGTCAACCACAGGTTGCGGACGTAATAATCGGTTTTGTCAACTCATATTTGGTGCATACAAAGAGTGGGGTGTTTCTGGGCATAGGTCTTATATTTATGTTGTGTACAGTAATAATGCTGATTAATAACATAGAACAAACATTCAATTATATATGGCAAGTAAAAAAGCCACGCAGTGTTTTCAGGACCATAACAGACTATATGGCGATGTTCCTTCTCGTACCGATAATTATAGTCGTAACTTCCGGAATATCAATATTTGTTGCTACGTTATTGGATAATATTGAAGGTTATGAATTGCTGGCGCCTTTAATGCGCTTCTTAATTGACCTGATGCCATACATCTTTATGTCAGCCGTATTTATAGCCCTTTATCTGTTTATGCCTAATACAAAGGTAAAGCTTGGCTGTGTGGTTGTGCCAGGCATTCTTGCCGGTGTTGCAATGCAAGGATTACAGTTTGTATATATACATTCGCAAATATGGGTCAGCAGTTATAATGCAATATACGGTTCTTTTGCCGCACTGCCGTTATTTATGCTTTGGGTACAAATTTCCTGGACAATTTGCTTGTTTGGTGCGGAGTTATGTTATACAAACCAGAATCTTGAAGATTTTGCGTTTCGGGCTAAAACTGAAGATATAAGTCATAGATACCGCATGATGTTGAGTGTAATGCTTGCAAGTCTTATTTGCAAACGTTTTGAAGAAGGAGGCAAGCCTTATACTGCTTTAGAGTTAAAGTTAAAAACGGGTATCCCGGTAAGAATAGTCAATGACTTACTGTATGAATTGATTTGTGTGAATATTATAACAGAAATATCATGTGACGAAAAAGGTGATGAAAGCAGATTTCAACCTGCGGAGTCGACAACACGGCTTAGTGTAGGGACACTTCTAGACCGCTTGGAATCAAAAGGAAAATGGGCGATCGAGCTGGACATGCACAAACTTGACTCGGAAAATTGGCGGAATGTAATACGTGCGCGCCAAGATTATCTTGACACACAACGTGAAGTGCTATTAAAAGACATGTATACCAATTGATTGATGGCTTATTTATCAAGTGTCAATCCAGTGGAGGCAAATTCTTAAGTTTTGTTTTTAAGCTAAGTCTTCTTTATAGTCCATTACAGCCGTGATGTATTCCTCAATTTCGTCACGGCGCATTTTTCTTATGTCCATGTTATCTATGGCTTTCATAATGGCATTGTATATGAAAACGAGCAGTAAGCCTATGACAACACCAAATAGCAGAGTCAATGTGTCATTTCTGAATGCGGATAAAACAATCGGCGGCATGACTAATATTATTCCAGGAACAACAAGTTTTTTCTTTCTTTCTTCCTCTCGGTCAAATATGCGTTGCTTGTCGTAAGCGTAATCCTTTACATCTTCTATTGTTATTCCGAAATCTTCAACGGAAGGGAAACCATGCTTCCCATTGTTGTTTTCAATTTTATTTATTAGTGTATGTTCCCAGTCTATTGTTGCTTTTGTTTCCATATTCTTAAAATTATAAAGTTGTAAAGCAGATTGCCAACAGATAATCGGACATTTTTTTACTTGATTTTCCCGACTTTGCTGCTACAAATCTTGTTTGCAAAGATAGTTTAAGTTAAACAAAAAGCAAAATATTTTTTGGACGTAATGAAAATAATTATTACTTTTGTACCACTATTATAATAAATTAAAAGCTATCCGATTATGAATTTACCAGATTTTATGTCATATTCCAATAAATTCACGGCTGGTGATTTTATTGAGAAAATTTCAAGAATAGCGAAAAGGGCAGGGGCAAAACTTGTATATGCAGCGTTCATTCTCTATTACACTCTTCAAAGTGACAAGGTGTCAGTAAAGGATAAAGCTATAATTATAGGTGCTTTAGGGTATCTGATAAGTCCTCTTGACGTAATACCAGATGCTATTCCTATTGCTGGTTTGGGTGACGACCTTGCAGTTTTGGTTTATGTATTGAATAAGGTCTGGGGAAATGTATCAGATGAAATTAAGGAAAAGTCAAGAGCTAAACTTACAAAATGGTTTGATGAGGACGAGATTAAGGAGATTGACACTTTGTTTGATAAAGAATAGATATTTATAGTGGATAACACATCTTTTTTGAAGACTTGTGATTTATAATATTGGGAGATTATATTTATGATAATAGATTTCAGCCAAATAAAAGAGGAAAGCGTGATGAATTTTAAGGGCGGTAAAGGTGAACTGTGTACACGCAATTATATTGATGGAAAATGTAAAATAATGAAAAGCTGTCTCCGTCCGGGTGCATCGAGTGGTTTGCATACACATGAGGGGAATTGTGAGATTGTATACATAATCAGTGGAACGGCGACGTTTTACTATGACGGTGAAAAAGAAACTGCAAATCCTGGCGAAGTCCATTATTGTCCAGAAGGCCATGCGCATTACATGGAAAACAATACAGATACTGATCTTGTATATTTAGCCATTGTGCCAGAACACCGTTAGGCATATTTTATTTGCATTCATGTTTCGTACATATTGTGTCGTATGCTTGTCCTTGGTGAATATCGTTCTTATTCATGTAGTTTATGAGCATATTGGTAAATTCATGATTTTTCAATCCCCAGTTTGGCGCAATCAGCATTTCTTTGGGTGCTTGTGATGTAAATCTGTCAAGTATCAGATTTGGGCGCAATCTCTGAATATATTTGGATAACAGAGGAATATATGATTCAGGTGTAAACAATCTGAAAGGATGTTTATTGTATTCATTAGCTAAAGCTGTTCCTTTTATTATCTGTAACTGGTGTATTTTCAGAATGTCAAGTTGAGTTGTTGAGATATCAGCGGCTTGATTTAACATGTCATTATCTGTTTCACCAGGTAATCCTAAAATGACATGACCGCCTGTTAATATTCCCCTTTCTTTTGTTTCTTTTATTGCGCGACATGAACATTCGAAAGAATGCCCTCTGTTAATTTTATTCAATGTGACGTTATTGTTGCTCTCTATCCCATATTCAATAATAATAAATGTTTGTCGTGATAAATTCCCGATATAGTCAAGTATTTCACTGGTAACACAGTCTGGGCGCGTTCCAATGACGAGACCAACCACACCATCTGTCTGTAATGCTTCTTCATATAAACGTTTTAGTGTGTCAAGTGATGCGTATGTGTTTGAATAAGCTTGGAAATATGCAAGATAGCGCATGTCTGGATACTTTCTTGCAAAAAAAAGTTTACCGGTTTCAAGCTGTTTTCTTATTGCCTTATTCTTGTCGCAGTATGATGGATTAAAAGTATTATTGTCACAAAAAGTACATCCTCCAGTACTTATTCTCCCGTCACGGTTTGGGCATGAAAATCCTGCATTGACTGATATTTTCTGTATTTTGTAAGGAAACAATGTCCGTAACCATGTGCCGAAGTCGTTATATGGTAATTGAGAATTCATATTTTTTGAACTTTTGTATTAATATCTTTTAAATCAATCAAGTATGCAAATGTAGTGAAAAATCTGTATCTTTGCCCAAAAATAACATAAAAGAACAATGAAAAAGTTTTTTGTCTTATGCACTGTCTTATTAATGACAGTGGGTGACATTATGTCTGGGAACATGCTTCAACTAAAAGATATTGCTAACGGTACTTATTCCGCAGAATATTTGAGCGCTGTAACTCCGTTATCTGATGGAGAGAGTTATGCCATGATAAGTAAGGATGGTCGACAAATAGTAAAATATTCCTATAAGACGGGTAAGCAAACAGGTGTGTTGTTTGATGTTGGCAATACCATAGGTGAGAGTATTGATGCATTTGACAACTATATTATGAGTCCGGATGGAACCAAAATGCTTATCCAGACAAACACAAAAAATATATATCGCCGTTCATTTACTGCCACTTATTACATTTATAATATTGCAGACCGAAGGATGGAACGGTTATCTGATAAAGGTATAGAACGAATTCCTGTATGGTCACCTGATGGACTTAAAGTTGCATTTGTACGGGATAATAATATATTTTTAATAAAATTGCTTTATGGTAATGCCGAAAGTCAAGTTACAAAAGACGGGAAGACAAATGGTATTATCAATGGTGTGCCGGATTGGGTGAACGAGGAAGAATTCGGATTCAATACAGCTATGACATTTAATGCTGATGGTTCAATGTTATGTTGGATTAGGTATGATGAGACGAATGTTCCAACTTATTCATTGCAAATGTATAAAGGACTTGATCCTGAGAATAATGAATTTGAATCTTACCCGGGATTTTATTCTTATAAATATCCTAAAGCCGGCTTTGAGAATTCATCAGTTTCTGTTATGAGTTTTGACATACAGTCACGCCAGACAAGAAAAATGCAATTGCCGATGGACACGGATGGTTATATTCCACGTATTAAATCAACGACAGATTCGGAAAAGATATTAATCTTTACAATGAATCGCCATCAAGATCAATTGCGTTTATATTCGGCAAATCCGCGTAGTACTGTATGTAAATTGCTTGTTGACGAGAATGTTCCTAAGTACGTAAAGGAAGAAGCTATGGAGAATATTATGGTTACCAGGAACCATATTCTTGTTCCAAGCGATAGAAGTGGACATATGCAATTGTATCTGTATAGTCTTACGGGCCAACTGCAAGGTCAGTTGACAAAAGCAAATTATGATGTAACAGACGTTTATGGTTACGATGAGGAATCCGGAAATGTGTATTATCAGGCAGCTGGTAAGAATCCAATGAATCGCGAGGTTTATGTAACTATGAAAAATGGGAAGACCATATGTCTGACATCTCGAGAAGGATGTAATACAGCTGTGTTCAGTAAGGATTTTAAATACTTCATCAATCAATGGAGCGATAGTAATACTCCGTATGAATACTCAATATATACAAATAATGGTAAGCAAACCGTAGCTTTGATTGATAATAAAGCTTTAAAAAGTAAGCTGGCAGATTGCGGCTTGCCGAAGAAAGAATTTTTCAGTTTTAAGACATCGGAAGGAATTGAATTGAATGGTGTGATGATAAAACCAGTCAATTTTGATGCAAGTAAGAAGTATCCAGTGATAATGTGGCAATACAGTGGTCCGGGAAGTCAGCAGGTAATAAATTCATGGAACGTAGGTTCTATGGGGCAGGGCGCGTTGTTTGATGAATATTTAGCCTCAAATGGATTTATTCTTGTATGTGTTGATGGTAGAGGAACTGGTGGCCGTGGTGCTGAGTTTGAAAAAAGTGTGTATATGAATCTTGGCAATCTTGAGTCAAAAGACCAGGTCGAAGCCGCTTTGTATTTAGGAACATTGCCATATGTAGATAAAAACAACATCGGTATCTGGGGATGGAGCTATGGAGGTTTCAATACCCTGATGAGCATGAGCGAGGGGCGTGGTGTCTTTAAGGCTGGAGTTGCAGTTGCACCACCAACAGATTGGAGATATTATGACACTGTCTACACAGAAAGATATATGCGTACTCCAAAGGAAAATCCGGCCGGTTATGATGATAATCCCATAAAGCGTGCAGACAAATTACATGGAGCATTGTTGATTTGTCAGGGATTGGCGGATGACAATGTGCATCCACAGAATGTGTTTGAATACTCCGAGGCACTTGTACAAGCAGACAAGGATTTCAAGATGAACGTTTATACTAATAGGAACCATAGTATTTATGGCGGGAATACACGCAACCATCTGTTCAGGCAGATTACACAGTTTTTTATTGATAATTTAAAATAATACTGACTACTATAATAATCAAAACAAATGAGAAAATCAAAATCATTTTGCGCTTTGGCGTTTGCTTTTATGCTAATGCCTGTTTCGGCGGTTGCCGGGGATGTGACAATTACTGTAGCAAATAATTCAGGTGTGCAGCGGCAGGAAGTTGTTGAAATTCCCGTAAAAGACGTTTATGCAAAACTTGGAATAAATGACGGAGACAAGTTTATTGTGAAAAATGCATTAGGACAGCAAGTCACTTACCAAATTACATATGATGGTAAGCTGCTCATTGATGCCAGTGTGCGTCCTGAAGGTACGGCAGATTTTACAATTGTTCCAGGAACACCGAAGCCGATGAAAACAATCGTATGTGGAAAGCAATATCCTGAAAGAGTAGACGATATCGCATGGGAAAATGACAGAACTGCATACCGCGTTTATGGACCTGCATTACAGCGTACAGGGGAAAAGGCTTTCGGTATAGATGTCTGGGTTAAGAATACTCCGGATTTAGAAGTTGAGAAGAGGTATGAAACAGAATTGTCCAACCATGGGAAAATAGAAGCTTTAAAAGAAGAAGGAAAAACGGCTGAGGCATTAGAAATGGAGCAAGAGACGACATACCATTATGATCATGGTTATGGTCTTGATTGCTATAAAGTTGGTCCTACGTTAGGATGTGGAGCGCCAGCATTAATGTTTGGTGGAGAAATGGTTTTACCATATTGTTATAAGACTTATAGAATTCTCGACAACGGCCCGTTGCGCTTTACCGTTCAATTGGAGTATAATCCTCTTACTGTTGGTACAGACAAGAATGTTATTGAACATCGTATTATAAGTCTGGACAAGGGCAGCAACTTTAATAAAATGACAGTATGGTATGAAGGTCTGACAAAACCTTGTGATATGGTTGCAGGAGTAGTTCTTCATAGCGAGGATACAAAAAGTGTTTTATATGGTGAGAACTATGTGCTTTATGCAGATCCTACGGATAATCCTGCAAAACAGAATTTCCAGATTTATGTAGGTGTGTTATTCCCCAACGGCGTAAAAGCCACTAAGGACATAATGTATGAAACGCCAACTAATGGGAATGCAGGCCATGGAGTAGGTATTATAACCTACCAGCCTGGTGAAAGATATACGTATTATTTCGGTTCGGCATGGAGCAAGAATGACGTACGTACACTAAATGAGTGGAAGTTGCGTTCAGAAGAAACGCTTAACGCCTTGCACGCTCCATTGAAAGTGACCGTAAAATAAAAATATAGCCATTGTTATTTTAAACTTAATACTATGAAAAAACTTTTATTAGGAGATGAAGCAATTGCCCAAGCTGCAATTGATGCGGGATTAAGCGGTGTTTACGCTTATCCTGGCACGCCTTCAACTGAAATCACGGAGTATATCCAAAATTCACGGATTGCAAGTGACAGAGGAATACACAGTAAGTGGTCCGTAAATGAAAAGACTGCCATGGAAGAAGCTTTGGGCATGTCCTTCATGGGTAAACGGGCTATGGTTTGCATGAAGCATGTCGGCCTGAATGTTTGTGCTGATCCGTTTGTCAATTCAGGCATGACAGGAACTAATGGCGGAATAATAGTTCTTGTCGCTGATGATCCGTCAATGCACTCTTCGCAAAATGAGCAAGACAGTAGGTTTTACGCAAAATTTGCAATGATACCATGTTTTGAACCATCATGCCAGCAAGAAGCGTATGATATGGTTGGTTTTGCGTTTGATTATAGCGAGCGGGTACATCTCCCAGTGTTGATGCGTGTAACAACAAGAATGGCACATAGTAGGGCTGTTGTTGAAATTGCTGATCAACCAAGGAAACAGAATGATATAAATTATAATTCTAAATCAAGTGAATGGGTCTTACTGCCGGCGATGGCAAGAAAACGTAATGATATTGTTACGGCACAACAAGTAGAATTGGAAAAAGACTCAGTAAAAAGTAATTTTAATATTTATTACGATAACAAAGACAAGACTTTAGGTATTGTCACGGGGGGAATAGGTATAAATTATCTAAATGAATGTTATCCTGATGGATGTCCTTATCCTGTATTAAAAATAGGTCAATATCCCTTACCAAAAGATTTGTTACGCAACATGACGAAAGAGTGTGACGAGATTTTGGTAATTGAAGAGGGACAACCTTTTATTGAGGATTCGCTTCGTGGCGTTATGCCTGGTGATTCAATTATTAAGGGAAAGTTGGACGGAAGCTTGCCAAGAACCGGTGAATTAACACCTGATATAGTCAGGAAAGCTTTAGGATTGCCGGAAAATGAAGGGCACGCGCAGAGTCAAAACACAGTTCCTCGTCCACCGGCATTATGTCAGGGATGTGGACACAGGGATGTTTATGCAGCTTTGAACGATGTTCTTGCAGATTATCCTAATGCAAGGGTCTTTGGTGATATAGGATGTTACACTTTAGGTGCACTTCCTCCATATAAAGCGTTGCATTCAACAGTAGATATGGGAGCGAGCATTACAATGGCAAAAGGTGCAGCTGACGCAGGGTTGTGGCCAGCCGTTGCTGTTATTGGAGATTCAACGTTTACACATTCCGGTATGACAGGTTTGCTTGATGCAATAAATGAGAATTCAGACATAACTGTTATAATAAGCGATAATCTTACTACGGCAATGACCGGTGGCCAAGATTCGGCAGGAACAAACAAACTTGAAGCTATTTGCCGCGGTCTCGGGTTGGATGATGAGCATTTGAAAACCGTCGTGCCATTACCTAAGAATATGCCGGAAATAACCCAAATGCTACGAAATGAGATTGAATATCATGGAGTAAGCGTTATTATTCCATGCCGAGAGTGTATGCAAACGTTACAACGCCATATCAGGGAAAAGAAACAAAAAGGAGGACAAGAAAAATGAAAACGGATATCATTCTTAGTGGAGTAGGAGGACAAGGTATTCTTTCTATTGCGGCAATTATAGGTGAAGCAGCTCTTAAAGAAGGCTTATATATCAAGCAGGCTGAAGTGCATGGAATGTCTCAAAGAGGCGGAGATGTACAGAGCAACTTGAGAATATCATCCGAACCAATACATAGTGATCTTATCGCCAAGGGACAGGCAGATGTGATAATATCCATGGAACCGATGGAAGCATTAAGGTATCTTCCATATCTAAATAAGGAAAAAGGATGGATTATCACGTCAAGTGTGCCGTATGTAAACATTCCGAACTATCCTGATATAGATAAAATTAAAGCTGAATATTCTGCGATGAGCAATGTTGTTCTCATAGACATTGATAAACTTGCCAAGGAGAACAATGTGCCTCGTTCAGCAAATGTCGTGTTGTTGGGGGCGGCTCAGAAGGCTTTAGGTATAGACATTGAAAAGCTTGAGGATGCAATTCGTGCCGTATTCTCGCGTAAGGGTGACGCTGTAGTTGAAGCTAATATCAAGGCATTGGGCATTGGCGCCGCCTTATGACGCTCGTTTTTAATGGAACTAACAGATTTATAAGTTTCAGGCCATGAGAGATACACCAATAAGTAAAGAACTTGTAGACAATGCCATAAGGCAGTTTGGTATACAGGATTTTGAGAAAGCAACGATAAGAGAGGTCAAGTCTGTTGCTGCTTTTGCGGAAAAGGAAACCGGGGTTGAGTTTGTAAAACTGGAAATGGGTATTCCCGGATTGCCGGCATCCAAGATTGGAGTTGAAGCGCAAATAAAATCTTTGAAGGATGGTATAGCCCATTCTTACCCTGACATCCAGGGATATTCCGGATTAAAAGCTGAAGCATCAAGATTCGTCAAGGCTTTTATCAATGTTGACATATCTCCAGAATGTTGTGTCCCTGTATGTGGCAGCATGCAAGGTACTTTCGCTGCATTTCTAACATGTTCGCAATGCAGTAAGGAAAAGAACACTGTTCTATTTATAGATCCGGGATTTCCTGTACAGAAAATGCAGTTACAGGTACTTGGAATACAGTATGAAACATTTGACGTTTATGACTATCGTGGAGATAAATTAGCGGAAAAGCTTGAAAGCTATCTTGTTAAAGGTAATATTTGTGCCATTGTGTACAGTAATCCGAACAATCCTTCATGGATATGTTTCAATGAGCAAGAACTTGAAACAATAGGACATCTGGCGACAAAATATAATGTAGTGGTCATGGAGGACCTTGCTTATTTCGCTATGGATTTCCGCCGGAATCTCAGTATACCTTTTGTTCCGCCATACCAAGTTACCGTAGCTCGTTATACAGAAAACTATATGTTGTTCATCAGTGGAAGCAAAGCTTTTAGTTACGCTGGTGAACGTATTGGGGTCGTTTGTATTTCGGACAATCTTTTCCATAGACATTATGATGATTTAGGAAAAAGGTATGAAGGTTTGCCTTTCGGTCTTGTTTATTCAACGCGTATGCTTTATGCTTTATCATCCGGAACGAGCCACAGTGCGCAATACGCATTGGCTGCAATGCTTAAAGCGGCCTCAGACGGGACGTATGATTTTCGTAAGGATATAGGCGTTTACGGTCAAAGGGCGCATAAATTGAAAGAAATATTCTGTAGACATGGTTTTCGTATAGTGTACGACAAAGATTTGGACGAGGACATTGCGGACGGATTCTATTTTACAATAGGTTATCCTGGCATGACTGGAGGAAGATTGGCACATGAATTAATGTATTATGGCGTTAGTGCCATCTGTCTTTCCACTACAGGCAGTCGTCAGCAAGGACTTCGTGTATGCACTTCGTTTATTGAAGACAGGCAGTTAGAAGAACTTGACAGGCGAATGGCTTTGTTCAATGAAAATAATCCAGTGTGATGAATTGTTGTATTCATGATTTTAAGAAGGTCATGTTTTAAAATGTAAACTGCCGTCTTCTGGCAAGTTAAAGGCCGTGTTTGGGACTCTCAAACACGGCCTTTTGCTCTTCTGTCTGCTTTGCTGCTTATTCAAGTAAGAAGTCCAGTATCCCTCGCATGATAGCCGAACGTTTTTTCTCCGATGTTATGCATTCAAATGGAAATCCCATGGTGAATGTTCTGCTATCTTTCCCGTCGTATGCCACGCATACAGAGTGGCCTTCGTTATTTGTCAAGGCGCAGAATGCTTTGCCTATCGGACTGATCAGGTCTATTGTTGTTGAAGCATAATGGTCTTCATTTAATGTCGTGTATATGTCGAACGACGTACCCATACCCGTTATTGTATTGCTGAATGAGGGGCGCACGGAGCCATTGTATGTAACATGCAGGACATTCTTCAAAAAATCGGCCTCGTCATCCTTCCTCATGTCACTGCCGATATATGCTCCGCTTACGAGCATGTTGCCTCCGCGTTGCACATATTCTTCTAACAAGTCTTGAAGTTCGGGAGTAAATGTCTTGTAATACTTTAATGAACGGCCGTCATCTTTTTCAAGGCCAAGTATCATGTCAATACAGTCATATTTATCCAGGTTGACAATGTTTTTACCGAGGGAGTATTTTGAACAACTTACGATATTGTACCTGTTGGCTTTCATCATAGCACGTGCGTGAACGGGAATATAGTTGAACTCATTTCCGCGTATAATGTGTCCTTCAAGTTCGTTCCCGCTGTATCCTAATCCTCCAGGACCTTCGGTCCCGATTTTTGTTTTATCAAAACATATCTGCGAGCCGCAATATCCAAGTGTTTTGTCAAGACAAACACCGATGTCAGCGTTTAAGTCAAACCCTTGACTGTATTCATTGTTTATTATTGCAGGAGCAGACAATCGCTGAAATCCATTGACGATAAGAATCGTCTTGGTTGCGTGAGGATTATAGACTGCCGATATTACCTCCGTCGGGAAACTTTCCCCACCTTCATTAGCCGCTGTAAGCTTAAAGCTATATAACGTATTGGGCATTAGTTTGATTTTGCAGGCTGTTCCTTTTATTTTAATGCCGTTATCAAAGTCATAGCCGTTGATTGCCGTGTACAGGACATAGGATGTCGGTACGGCTGTAGGCTCGTTTACATCATCCTGCCTGTCCCATTTTAACATAACAGTGTCATTAGCGACAAAATCAACGCAAAAATTTTCAGGGGCAAGTGGTGATACCACATATGGTTTACCATGCATTCCGGCGTTAAACCTAAGAATTGATTTATACAAGCTTCTGGCATAAGTAAACCGGAAGTTCGGGTCTTGTCCCATTGTCATGTCGGGAAAATTCTGATGCGACATTGTCTCTATAATTGCAGAAGGGATGATTGGACATCTTGTCTCTGCATAATTCCGGTCATACAGATATCTTCTGTTCCATTTTCCGTACTTTCTTATAATGTCACGGTTGGTCCCGTTTAACAGATAGTCAGCAAATGTTCTTGAATGGAAGCGCGACATGCCGGAAGCAAGTAATCCTCCATTGGCCGACGTCGTGCATATAGACAATGATCCGATAATAGATGAATAATCTTTTGAAAAACCGGCGTCACTATGTACTGCCAACGACAGTTCAAGGGGTACATTCAAGCCTGCTTCATTAGGGGCGAAACATGATCCACCTGCAAGCCAGTTCGTCATGTATGGTCTTGAATAAATGTCTTCCTTGTAATCATCAGTCCCGTTTTTAGCATAATACACGCTTTCCGGTGCACCAGCCCATTGAGCATAGTATCTGGACCCTTCCAGGCATTTGGGTAATCCGCTTGTTTTGCCTCCTCTGGCAACCACACCCATACCACCACCGAATCGTACTGCATCTGCAGTGACGACACCTTCGTAAGAACTTTCGTTTGTTAATACAACGCGATTGTCAGAATTGCAACCATAATCAAAATCAAATGTTCCAAGGTATACCCATGTTCCTCCGCCCATTCTTTGATTTACATTGAAAACTGTTTGCCTTCCTTTATGGTATACTATGTATTTTGCATCGGGTACACTTTGCGGCAGAGTGGGATAACTTACATAAACGGCATAGCGGCCACTTTTGGTGAAGCCTGGCTGATATGAGATTTCGCAATCTTTAACTTTTGATGCTTGAACCATGCGTGTAGTTCCTTCCTTGAAAGGATTGGTCTTGTCTCCGTATATCTTGCCAAAATTTGCAAAGCCTTTTATACCAGAGTTTTGCCATTTTTTATTAATGTTTACCTCTGTATAGTACGGTAACAATATTTCATTGTCATTATCAACAATTATCTCGTTTTTCTGCCAGTCTCTTTCACGTGGAGTGAATACAATTGCACCGGCATTTTCGAGCATGGGAATTAAGTATGGTACAACTATGATTTGCGTGAAGAGGTCTTCATTCGTGCAAAACATATTAGGACGTTGCCATTCCCATCGGTCTTTGTTTTGATTGAAATATCTGCCGTGACTTGCCCAAACTGATACATGTTTGTTCTGTAATCCTTTTGTTATTTCAATAGGTTTTGATTTGTTTGTTACCCACGGTAATCCTTTATACTCTACCTTTGTTCTGATTTCTTTAATTGGTTTGGAGCTTTTCTTATTTCCTTGCTTATTATTTTGAGGTTGTGAAACAATGTTGCGGTGGGTCCCGCAGGCAGCAAGTACGATGCAGGTTAAAAATATGTATATGTATTTTTGCATGATTAATCTCCGGTAGTAAAATTTTCGGGATGTCTTCCTTTATAGTTTTTAAAATAACTCTTTATATCGGACATGTCTTTGTCGATATCGCCATCGGGAATTATATATTTATTGCATTGGATTAGTTTACGTCCATAATCCAGGCCGTATAATAATATTGGTATTTGCGCCTTAAGCGCGATGTAATAAAAACCACGCTTCCATTCAGGATTAGCAGAACGTGTACCTTCTGGTGTAATGCACAAATGGAATGTTTCCGCATTATAGGCTATATCGGCTATTAGGTCTGTCATTTTACAGTGCTTGTTCCTCCATACTGGTACGCCTCCTATTTTTCTGAAAAAGAATCCAAGCGGCCAAAAGAACCATTCTTTTTTCATCATAAATTTAACTTTCATCCTCTCGGCCCTCATATAAAGTTGGCCGATAATGAAATCCAGATTACTTGTGTGAGGAGCAAGGCAGATTATATATTTGTCTGAATGATGCACTGTTACGTCTTTTTTCCAACCTAACAGTGTGTATAAAATCCATCCGCAAATCTTATGGCACATGATTTGTTGTGATGACAATTAAAGATTTGAGATGGTATCGGTTATTTCTTCTATTTGAGTCGTAAATTCGTCTTTCAGGTTTCTGAAATAAGCTTTGGGTTTTATTCCTGGTTCAATATGTGAAACCCTGCAAATATAGTCATTCCTTATTATGACTATGGAAGTCAATAATGCGTTGATTTCATCTTTTTTATTATTGTTATATAATGATGCCGCAACGCATTCTGAAAACAGATCCTGACAGATGTAGTTGATTATTTTTTTTAGCTCACGTTTATTTGCCATAATATCCTTCTTTTATTATCCTAAAATATTTTCACGTATAGAAAAAAGCATTCAATGCGTATTTTCTCGAAGCAAATATAAGAAATAAAAAATTAAAAATGGCGTGTTATCGAAAAAAAACATTATTTTTTTCAATTTATTTTATTTCTTTTCCTATATGGACAAAAATTAGTAAATTTGCACATCAGAAACATGAATGATATTTTTATACATTAAAACTCAAAAATTAAATTAATTGTCATGGAGAAAAGTGCATTGCAGCAAGCCAGAAAGGCTTATCTTCCGAAATTGCCGGAAGCTCTCAAAGGTTATGTTAAGGTAAAAGAAGGCGCTCCGACAAATAGTGTTGACAATCAGGAGGAAATAAAGAAATTGTTTCCCAATACCTATGGAATGCCAATAGTAGAGTTTGAGCCAAGTGACGTTGAAGCTGGTCAAGCCATGAATGTTGGTGTAATTCTTAGCGGCGGACAAGCTCCTGGTGGACATAATGTAATTACAGGTCTGTTTGATACAATAAAGAAGATGAATCCAGATAATAAATTATACGGCTTCATCTTAGGTCCTGGTGGACTTGTTGACCATAAATATATGGAAATAACCGCTGATTTTATTGATGATTATCGTAATACAGGCGGTTTTGATATGATTGGTTCCGGACGTACAAAATTGGAGAAGGTCGAGCAGTTTGAAAAAGGAATAGAGATTGTTCGTGAACTCGGAATAAAAGCTCTTGTTATAATCGGTGGAGACGACTCTAATACAAATGCTTGCGTTTTGGCAGAGTATTATGCTGCAAAGAACTATGGAGTTCAGGTTATAGGGTGTCCTAAGACTATAGATGGAGATTTGAAAAACAGCCAAATTGAGACTTCGTTCGGATTTGATACTGCCACAAAAACTTATTCTGAATTGATTGGCAATATTGAAAGGGATTGTAATTCAGCTCGTAAGTACTGGCATTTTATAAAACTAATGGGACGCTCGGCGAGTCACATCGCATTGGAGTGTGCACTTCAGTGCCAGCCGAATATTTGTCTTGTTTCCGAGGAAATCAAGGCAAAGAACATGACATTGAACCAGATTGTCGAGAATATATGTGAAGTTATTTCTTATAGAGCTAAGCAAGGAAATAATTTTGGTGTAATTCTCGTACCTGAAGGACTTATTGAGTTTATTCCTTCAATAGGTAAACTGATAGAGGAACTTAATGATTTGCTTGCTGCCCACGGAAATGATTATAAGGGACTTGATCCTGTTGCACAGCGTGAATATATCATGGCTCATTTGAGTGAAGAGAATAAGCAGACTTTTGCTACATTGCCAGATAATGTAGCACGCCAATTGTCTTTGGATAGGGACCCGCATGGAAATGTACAGGTTTCTTTGATTGAGACTGAGAAGCTTTTGTCCGACATGTGTGCCGCCAAGTTAGCTCAGTGGAAGGCTGAAGGTAAATATACTGGCAAGTTCTCTGCTTTGCATCATTTCTTCGGATATGAAGGACGTTGTGCAGCTCCTTCTAATTTCGATGCCGATTATTGTTACGCATTAGGAACAAGTGCTGCCCATCTTATTGCAAATGGCAAGACTGGATATATGGCAATCGTAAAAAATACTACCGCGCCTACAAGCGAATGGAAAGCAGGAGGTGTTCCTATCACTATGATGATGAATATGGAACGTAGAAATGGTGAAATGAAACCTGTTATCCGAAAGGCTTTGGTCGAGTTGGACGGCAAACCGTTCAAGGAGTTTGAGATGCAACGTGATCACTGGGCAAAAGAGACATGCTACATATACCCGGGTCCAATACAATATTGGGGACCATCTGAGGTTTGCGACAGACCGACCAGAACTTTAGCCTTGGAGCAAGAATAATCTTGTTGTATTATAAGATTAAGTATTTTAGGGGTGGTTTCTATGACCACCCCTAATTTTAAAAGTATGCGGAATATACATAAGACAAAATCGACTAAAAAAAGAACCGCAACACGGAAGGGGCGGAATCGAACATCTGGAAACGCAAGAAACAACAGAGGAGGCATACATAAGTTAATAGGCAGATATCCTCGTTGGGCTTGGTGGATAGGTGGTTTGTGCGTAGTTGTGTTTTATGTATGGATTTTTTATTATATATTCGTAGGCCCGTTTGGCTTCCGCTGGAGAGCTTTGTATGGTGATGCCAAATATCCCGAAGGATATGAAATAAGAGGAATAGACATAAGCCACCATCAAGGAAATATTGACTGGGAATTATTGCGCAATGCAATGATTGAGAAATGTCCGATAAGATTCATCCTAATCAAGGCGACTGAAGGAACAACAATAGTAGATTCAAAATTTAAGGAAAACTTTAACAATGCCCGCGAATATGGCTATATTCGTGGTGCTTATCATTTTTGGAGTAACAAGTCTTCAGCAAGGGAACAAGCTTATTTCTTTCTTAATAATGTCTTTCTGTTAAAAGGAGATCTTCCACCAGTTTTGGATATTGAAAACAAACCGGATACGGTCTCTGTTGAAGATTTCCAACGTGACGTGCTTACATGGTTGCATATAGTTGAAGACAGATATCACGTGAAACCGATTATATACACGTATTATAAATTCAAGATGAAATATCTAAATGATCCGGTTTTCGACGATTATCCTTATTGGATCGCACACTATTATGTTGATAAAGTGGAATATGCCGGTGAATGGAAATTCTGGCAACACACAGATGCGGGGCGTTTACCTGGTATTAAAGGATATGTCGACTTTAATATATATAATGGCAGTTATTATGACTTACGTAAGCTGACAATTGGTAATTGATTTAATTTGTGAATTTCAACATGCACCATGTGCTAAGTTCTGATTTCCCGACTAATTTAAGTCCAAGAGATTCGGCTTTTGTTATGAGTTTATCAGCATCTTGAACATAGAATCCGCTTAATAACAATATAGCTCCTTGATTCATTTTATTCACATACATTGGCATGTCTGCCAATAAAATGTTGCGGTTGATATTTGCAACTACAATATCAAACTTTGTGTCAATTGAGTTGAGTGCGTTGACATCGCCTAATATTGCTTTTACATTATTTGCGTTGTTGAGCATGCAGTTGTGTATTGTGTTCTTCACGCTCCATTCATCAATGTCATATCCAACAATAGTATTAGCGCCTGATTTTGAGGCAACAATAGATAATATGCCTGTTCCGCAGCCGCAGTCAAGAACGGATTTATTGTTCAGATTCATGTCAAGCAGTTCACTGATTATCATGGCTGTTGTTTCATGAGTGCCAGTGCCAAAAGCCTGCTTAACATCAATTGTTATATCTATATAATTATTCCCGACGTGTTCTTTGTTATGCAATGTGTCATGAATGATACATTTGTCCTTAATTACAATAGGCTCAAAACCTTCTTCTTCCCAAGTCTTGTTCCAATTTACGTCATCAATTTGATTTATCGTGTATGATATGGAGATTCCAGAAATTGGCAAATTGGATATGTTCTCGTCCAATATTGATTTATTGAATAATCCTTCCTGGACATAACCGATTAGGAAATTTCCGTCTTCTTCAAACGATTCAAATCCGGCATCTCCCGCATACTCACACAAAATATCTTTTGCAATTTGTAGCAATGCCATGTCTTCAATATCGTTTCCGCCCTTGTGGGCTATTCTGAATTCCGCTTTAAGATACTTCATATATACTTGTTAAATTCTTCTGCAAATGTATAAAAAATAGGGAAAAACCTATCATGATTTAGGGTTTTTCCTTATTTTTGCATTATAAAACGCCATACATTTGTATTGAATTAAATTCACGAAATTAAGGAGATAAAAATATGAAAGCTAAAAGGATTGTTTTTGCTGTAGCTTTATTTTGTTTTATTTGTTCCTGTGTACAGGCGCAGGATGATATGTACTTTACTCCAAAGAAAAGTGATAAAAAAGAAATAAGGCAAGAAAAAGTTACGTTCTATAATGGTTCGTCAAGGAATGTTGATGAGTATAACAGACGAGGGCAGTTTGCAAGTTCATATTTTAATTTAGACTCGGACACTTTGTATAGCGATGTTATAGAGTTTGGTATGGATTCTACATTGAGTTCAATCAAAGACTCTGTTGTTGAAAGTGGCGATTTTGAATATTCTTATACCCCTGAAGATGATTATGTTTATACCCGCCAAATGTGCAGGTATGATGATTTTTATTGGTATGATCCGTGGTGGTATGGATGGTATGGCCCTTATTGGTACAGAAGTCCTTATTGGTATTCAGGATGGTGGTATGACCCATGGTACGACCCGTGGTATTATGGCTGGCACAGACCTTGGGGATGGTATTACCCTGGATATTGGTATGGTTCTTATTACCGGCCATATGTAGGAGTTACAGGAACGATGAATCATGGGAGAATCTATGGACATGGCGGAGGTTCCGGCAATAACTTTAAAGGTTATCGTGGAACTGTAAATGACAGGAATAACAATCGCAATTTTAACAATAACAGGTATAATAACCGCTACAACAATTCAAATTACAATAATCGTTTTAGAGGCAATCGACAGAACAATAATTGGCAGAATACTCAAAGCAGGCCTTCTTATAATAACAATTCGTTCGGCGGAAACCGTAGCGGAGGTTCGTTCCGTGGTGGCGGCTCGTTTGGCGGAAGCCGTGGAGGCGGTGGTGGCGGCGGTTTCAGAGGTCGCAGGTAATTTTATCAGGATTAAAGTATTTAAATTAAATTCAGAATTATGAAACGCTCATTATTAATATTCTTTTCAGCATTTACGGCAGCAAGTCTTTTTGCGCAAGAAACGTATGAGAACGCAAACATTGCAGCGGAAGACCTTAACGGGACGGCTCGTTATGTCGGAATGGGAGGAGCAATGGACGCTTTAGGAGCCGACATATCAACCATAGGAACGAATCCGGCCGGTATAGGCTTGTTTCGACATTCTACGGCAAATGTATCTTTCGGGTTTGTTTCACAACAAGGTGGCAAGAGCTTTGCTGACGGGAATAAGACAAATATGAGTTTTGACCAAGCCGGATTTGTCTATTCACGCAGGACGGGCAGAAATTCTTTCTTGAATTTGGCGTTCAATTATCATAAGAGCCGCAACTTTGATTACATCCTTTCAGCCGCAAATGCACTTCATGGCGCGTCGCAAAACAAGCTGACGTATTCTAAGATTGCCCAGGGCTTATTTGGATACGATAATGAAAAATGGCCAAATATTGTACCTAATGATCCTGTTAGCAAACTTTATAATCAAGTTGATTATTTGTATTATAATGTTTTTCTATTTAATAATGAAGATGGTAGTATCGGTTATAATAACAGTAGTAATTATTTATTTAACCGCGCAAATTCAGGATATATAGGTGAGTATGATTTTAATATCAGCGGAAACATTAATGACCGTGTTTATTTTGGAATTACATTTGGAATAAGTGATGTCAATTACAGAGGTTATAGTGAATATACTGAAATACCAGTCGATGCCAATGGTAATCGTCTTCCGTCGGCTCAAGTGGGTGAAGATGGTTTTTTAAGATTGTCTGATGAGCGTCGTATAGACGGAACGGGATTCAACGTTAAGGCTGGTATCATATTTCGTCCGATGGAGTATTCGCCTTTCCGCATAGGGCTGTCTGTATCTACTCCAACATGGTACGACTTGAACACGTCGAATTATACAGTACTATTGAATAATACTAACGTCGGTATGTATGATTCGGGGGAAAATAATGAAAGCTATGACTTTAAGTTATACACCCCTTGGAAGTTCGGAATCAGTCTGGGAACAACTTTCGGGAATTATCTTGCTGTTGGCGCAACATACGAATATGCTGATTACGGAAACTTAGACTCGCGGGTAAACACTGGTGGAGGATATGACTGGTATGGCGACTATTATGAAACCACGTCCAGTGATAGGGCGATGAATGCTCATACAGAGAATGTTTTAAAAGGTGTAAGTACTTTCAAGGTTGGAGCAGAGTTTAAACCAGATAGTAAACTTGCTGTTCGAGCGGGCTATAACTACGTCTCGCCTATGTATAATAAGTCAGGATTTAAGAATTGGACTATTGACTCTCCTGGTTCATATTATGCATCATCAACGGACTATACTAATTGGAAGGCAACAAACCGTATAACTTTTGGTCTTGGTTACGACCTTTCGAAGTTTTCAATAGATCTGGCTTATCAGTATTCTGTTCAAAGCGGTGATTTTAGGCCATTCTATGGGGATGACGTGACAGTTTTTTATCCTGATGAAACAACAGAAAATATAAATAATATCTGTAACGCCGTAAAGGTGGATAACAAGCGCCATCAACTATTGCTGACGCTTGGTTATCATTTCTGATATACCAGACTGATATTCAGGTTATTATAACCATTGTTGCAAAAGGTGGCATTTCACGATGTGAAATGCCACCTTTTGTCGTATAAAAGACCATGTTTTACAAGACGGAACGCCGCCTTTTGCAAAACAGCTGGCACTGATTACTTCAGCAAGTGTTTTTCTTTGCATACATACTTCTATGAAAATAGATTTAAACTTTTGCGTAATTTTTTGTAATGACGATTTTTTTCCGTAACTTTGCGCCTCAAATAATAATGTTGAGTAAATAATAAAACGAAACGATATGGCTGGAAAATTTGCCGAACATAAAGGTCTTGATTTGACCGCAACAAACAAGACCGTATTGAATGAATGGAACAAGAACGACGTGTTTCACAAATCAATAACCGAGCGTGAAGGATGTCCGCAATTTGTATTTTTCGAAGGTCCTCCTTCTGCTAACGGCCATCCTGGCATTCATCATGTTTTGGCTCGCACGATAAAAGATACTTTCAACCGTTATAAAACGATGAAAGGTTACCAGGTGTTCCGTAAGGCGGGATGGGATACGCACGGACTTCCTGTAGAATTGGGCGTGGAAAAAGAGCTTGGCATAACGAAAGCTGATATTGACAACGTTGAATCTGAAAAGTATATTTCGGTAGAGGATTATAACAAGAAATGTCGTGAAAATGTGATGAAGTTCACTGCCGAATGGCGTGACTTAACTGAGAAGATGGGATATTGGGTCGATCTTGATCATCCCTATATCACTTATGACAATAAGTATATCGAGACTTTGTGGTGGCTTTTGAAACAACTTTATGACAAGGATTTGCTTTATAAAGGATACACCATACAGCCATATTCTCCAGCGGCAGGCACTGGATTGTCCAGCCATGAGCTTAACCAACCCGGATGTTATCGTGACGTTAAAGATACTACGATGACGGCGCAGTTTGCGATGACTGACCCAAAGCCAGAAATGGCAGAGTGGGGCAAACCGTATTTCCTTGCCTGGACGACAACACCATGGACGCTCGCGGCCAACTCTGCATTGTGCGTAGGGCCAAATATAGACTACGTGGCCGTGCAGACATATAATCCTTATACAGGAGCGCCTGTTACGGTTGTACTTGCGGAAGTGCTCATGCCTTCATATTTCAACGCCGCCGGTGCTGATAAAGACTTGGCATCTTATAAGAAAGGTGATAAGGTAATACCATATAAGGTTGTAGCTCATTACAAGGGTACAGACCTTGCCGGAATGAAATATGAGCAGCTTTTACCTATGATTAAACCGATGAGTGATGGCGCATTCCGTGTAATCCTTGGTGACTATGTTACAACCGAGGACGGTACAGGTATTGTACATATCGCTCCTAATTTTGGTGCCGATGATGCCATCGTTGCCAAGAAGGCCGGTGTGCCTCCTATCGTACTAATAAACAAGAAAGGTGAACAGCGTCCTGTCGTAGACCTTGAGGGTAAGTATTATGTCATTGAAGATCTTGACGACGAGTTTGTCAAGAAATATGTCAATGTAGAAGCATGGAACAGATATGCCGGCAGATATGTCAAGAATGCATATGACGATAAGCTCACCGATAAGGACGAGACTCTGGATATATCTATTTGCATGGACTTGAAAGCAGAGAACAAGGCATTCAAGATAGAGAAGCATGTCCATAATTATCCTCATTGCTGGCGTACGGATAAACCAATTCTTTACTATCCGCTCGACAGTTGGTTTATTCGTTCTACTGCTTGTAAGGAACGAATGGTAGAACTGAATAAAACAATTAACTGGAAGCCGGAAAGTACTGGTACCGGGCGATTTGGCAATTGGCTCGAGAATCTTAATGACTGGAATCTAAGCCGTAGCCGCTTTTGGGGTACTCCGTTGCCTGTTTGGCGTGACGAGGATGGTGACGAGCTATGTATCGGTTCATTGCAGGAGCTGTATGACGAAATCGAAAAGAGTGTATCGGCAGGTTTCATGCAGTCGAATCCATTGAAAGACAAAGGTTTCGCTCCTGGCGATTACTCTCAAGAGAATTATGACAAGATAGATTTGCATCGTCCTTATGTCGATAATATCATATTATGCAGTAAGGCCGGAAAACCAATGAAGCGTGAGACTGACTTGATTGACGTATGGTTTGACTCCGGTAGTATGCCTTATGCTCAGGTGCATTATCCTTTTGAGAACGCAGATGCAATAGACAAACGTATAGCTTTTCCTGCCGATTTCATAAATGAGGGTGTAGACCAGACGCGCGGTTGGTTTTTCACTTTACACGCTATTGCAACGATGGTGTTTGACAGCGTTGCGTTTAAGAATGTTATTTCAAGCGGCCTTGTTCTTGACGCAAAAGGAAACAAGATGAGCAAGCGCTTGGGAAATGCTGTCGACCCGTTTGAAACAATAGAGAAATATGGTGCTGATGCAGTGCGTTTTTATATGTTGACAAATTCATCGCCATGGGACAACCTTAAGTTTGATCCCAATGGAGTGGATGAAGTGCGCCGTAAGTTCTTTGGTACTTTGTATAATACATATTCCTTCTTCAGCCTGTATGCCAATGTTGACGGTTTTGACTATTCACAGGAAGAGGTGCCAGTTTCAGAGCGTCCAGAGATTGACCGGTGGATATTGTCCGAACTTAATTCTCTGATAAAAGGTGTAGACAATGCTTTGGCAGATTATGAACCTACAAAGGCAGGACGTCTTATTGATACCTTCGTGAACGATGATTTAAGTAATTGGTACGTACGTTTGAACCGTAAACGTTTTTGGGGCAAGGAAATGAGTAAGGATAAATTATCCGCTTACGAGACTCTGTATACTTGTCTTGAGACGGTTGCCAAGCTTTTGGCTCCGTTCTCGCCGTTCTTTGCTGATCAACTATATATGGACCTTATACATGCCACAGGACGTTCTGGCGCATTGTCAGTGCATCTTGCCAAGTTCCCTGTTGCTGATGAAAGTCAGATGGATGAGGATTTGCAAGCCCGCATGAAGATGGCGCAAAAAATTACGTCTATGGTGCTTGCGCTGCGTCGTAAAGTCAACATAAAGGTTCGCCAGCCATTACAGTGTATAATGATTCCGGCAATAGACGACGTTCAGAAGCAGCATATCGAGGCTGTAAAGGATTTGGTTTTGAATGAAGTCAATGTCAAAGAACTGAACTTTGTGGAAGGTACAGGTGTCCTTGTTAAGAAAGTTAAGTGCAATTTCCGTACAATGGGAAAGAAATACGGAAAGCTTATGAAGGGTATAGCTGCACAAACCTCAGTTCTTAGTCAAGAAGAAATAGTTGCTTTTGAACGTTCTGGTGAGTTGAGATTAAACGTAGACGGACAGGATGTTACGGTTCTTGTTGACGATGTTGAGATTATCAATGAGGACATCCCTGGATGGCTGGTTGCAAATGATGGAAATCTTACGGTTGCTTTGGAGGTCGAACTTAACGATGAGTTGCGGAACGAAGGCATGGCACGTGAGCTGATAAACAGGATACAGAACTTGCGTAAAGAATGTGGCTTGGAAATAACCGACCGTGTGAATGTTACGATTTCTCCGAGCGAGAATATAAATGCGGCTATAAATGCATTTGCTGATTATATCAAGGGGCAGGTTTTGGCAGACAATATTGTTATCGCAGATAACGACGGCTGTGAAATAGACCTTGATGATATTACAGCACGCATTAAAGTCGAAAAAGTGTAATTTCATATTAACTTTTAAATATATCTATTATGGCAGAAAAAACACGTTACAGCGATGAGGAGCTTGAAGAGTTCAGAGGAATAATAAATGACAAGCTGGCGTTGGCTCGGCGTGATTATAACCAAATGATGAGAACGTTGATGAACGCCGACGGTAATGACGTTGACGATACGTCGCCAACATACAAGATACTGGAAGAGGGTAGTGCTACTCAAAGTAAAGAGGAGCTTATCCAGCAAGCAAGTCGTTTGCAAAAATTTATACAAGGACTTGAGGCTGCTCTTGTAAGAATCGAAAACAAGACATATGGAATTGATCGTATCACGGGCGAACTAATACCCAAGGAGCGCCTGCGTGCTGTTCCGCATGCAACGTTGAGCGTAGCCTCAAAGAATGCCAGAAAGCGTTAAATGGGAAATTCGAATATTATCAGGAGAAAAGGGTTGACAATCGGTTTGATTGTCTTGCTGTTGCTGGTCATTGACCAAGTGATAAAGATTGAGGTTAAAACTGGGATGTACCTGCATGAAAGCATACGGGTAACGGATTGGTTTTATATCAGTTTTATCGAGAACAATGGGATGGCATTCGGCATGACGATAGTGAACAAACTGGTTCTCAGCCTTTTTCGTATCTTTGCAATAAGCGTTGTTGGATGGTATTTGTTCAGGCAGATCAAGCATAACGCAAGGACCTTGTGGGTTGTTTGTCTCGCACTTGTTTTTGCAGGTGCAATAGGCAACTTGATTGACTGTATGTTTTATGGCTTGATTTTCAATGCATCTTCACCTTATTATGTATCCTATTTTGTTCCATTTGGTCATGGATATGCTCCGTTCCTTATGGGAAAAGTAGTGGATATGTTCTATTTCCCGTTAATCGTGACAACGTGGCCGGAGTGGATCCCATTTGTCGGAGGCGATGAATTCGTCTTTTTTAGTCCTGTATTCAATTTCGCCGATTCATGTGTAAGTGTTGGAGTCATATTGATTCTGTTATTTTGCCGTAAGGAATTGTCGCAAATTTCATTTAAAAGGAAATGAGAATTTCGCGTTTTATCCCATTTATAATGCTGTTGGCCTTGTGCTTTTCATGTAAGCCACAAGTGCCGGATGAGTATCTTCAACCTGATGAATTTGAAGATGTATTATATGATTATCATTTGGCTGATGCCATGGCCGGTAATGGTGATAACGCGGATAATGAGTCATATGACGTTGTTCTATATCGACAGGCCGTATTACGTAAATACGGAATAACACAAGCAGAGTTTGACAGCTCGTTGGTTTATTATATGCGACATGCTGACCGACTCCATAAAATATATGAAAACCTTTCGAAAAGATTTGAGGATGATGCAATGGCATTAGGAGCATCAGCCAATGATATTCGACAATTTGGGGACATGAAGTCAGTTCGGGATACATCAAATTTATGGCGCGGGGTACCTTCGGCAATGTTTTTGCCGAAAGCACCGTACAATGTCATGACTTTCGACATTACCGCAGACAGCACTTACCAAAAAGGTGACAAACTGATATTCAGTTTTAATTGCGATTTTGTATATAAAGAAGGAGGCAAGAATGCGATTGCGTTGTTGGCTGTGCAATTTAAGAATGACAGTGTGGCAAGCAGTACAGTGCGTATGTCTTCGAATTCAAACTACAGTGTTACGGTGTCTGATGGTGCAATGTTAGGAATAAAATCAATTAAAGGTTTTATATATCTTGACAATCGGACTCTCAGGCGCGAACCAGAGGGAGGAAATAATCTTAAATTAATGTTTGTCAACAACATCCGTTTAGTCAGGCTGCGTAATAAAGGAAATGCAACAAATGTGCAAGCGCCAGCAACTTCCAACCAGCTACGGATTGATACTTCAAGCAATAAGGTGAAATCCATTCCTGCAGAAAAAGTTACTCCGTCTGAACCAAAAGATGTCCAGCCTGTGAAACATCGGTTGATGCCTGCAACTAATGTCGGCAAGCCGTTGAAAATGTCAAAAATACAACCAGTATCTGCTGGAGAGGAAATTCGTAAAAGATAATTTGTATGTGTTCGATTATAACAAATGTTTTTTATGATTCATCAATATGGTGTAAATAGGGTTATAATGGATGGTGTGCAATATTTGCAATGTATTGTTACCATTAAAGATGATGAAATTATTGATTTCCGAACATTTACAGAAGAACAGCCTTTTACAGAATGGGTAGGAGGAACGATAGAGATTATTCGTAAAAACAATAAAATGGTTATTAAGCGCTGATATTTTCATTGCGCGCCAAATTTCATTATTATGCGATATATAAAACATGGCCTTTTAGATTATAAAAGGCCATGTTTTATGTTCTGATAGGTGCTCTTTTATAATTTAAAAGGCCATATTTCATATTTTACTTATATGTGGAATTAGGGTTAACACGCATTGACTTCATCTATTTCATTTGAATAAACATACCACAGATAACCTTTAACATTATTATATCCCATGCTTTCAAGTAAGTGTATATATTGTTGAACCTGTTGTTTATATTCATCTCGTGGTTTACCGAACTTAAAATCAATCACTTTTGTTTCATTCCCATCGGTAATTACTCTGTCAGGACGTCGTTCACAAACCTTGCCAGTAGCATTGTCATATGAAAGAATACTGCACTCATTAAAGACATTCCAACGACGGTCAAACCAATCTGAAATTTTTTTATCGGAAAGTCTTTTGTTTAACAAATCCGACATTTTCTCTGCCGTTATATGGTCATCATAAAGTATGCCTTCATATTCCAATTGTTTTAAAGCGTTTGCTATATCATCAGTCGTACGGATTGTTGAAAATAATTTATGCAGTATATTTCCGGTTTTGATATAATTGTCATCGTCTTTATTGTCTTCATTATTTGCGATGAAATCGAGACTTTTATTACTTTGCCTGAATTTAACAGGAACATCTGACGTCTTTATTTCGATTCTTTGTTGTTGTATTCGAGTTAAAAAGACGTTTTCGGAAACACTTTCTTTAACCGTTTTCATTGAAGCGCAAAGTGTGCCATAAGTAAATGTGACAGGTTCAGATGATGATGAATCTTTATTTTCTTTTCCATCAACTACGGCACCTTCCAAGCTTTCAGCTAAACTATCAATGCATTCGGAAATAATTTCGGAGCGGCAACCAAGTCCACCACGTGTGCCGTTCTTACGGCCATATATAAAGAGATTCTTACTTGCCCTTGTGAAAGCCACGTAGAGCAAATTAAGATTATCGACTTTGTTCTGTATGTGTTCGTTTTTATAATCTTTTGAATAAATGGTTTCCAATAACTTTTTACTATAGTCAACAGGGACTATTGGCAGTAAATTAAATGGATACTCATCGGGTTTACACCATAGCGTTGTGTCACGGTTTTCAAGAGCCCAGTCGCAAAATGGTATTATTACATTGTCAAATTCAAGCCCTTTGCTTTTATGAATGCTAATAATCCTTATTCCGTTAATCTCATCACTTTGTATCGTTTTATTGCATATTGAGTCGTTCCATTCTTCCATGAATTTGGCTATATTACCAGAATTTCCAGTTATAAATTCTGATATTTGATCATAAAATGCGCAAATATAGGCACTTTGGTTATTAAGTTTGGATAGCTGAAACGAAGAATATATATATTCTACTATTTCAAAAAGTGGCATCTTTGCGAGTTCCGCAATACACTCGGTGAATGTTGCCGGCAATAAATAATCAATGCCTTTGTTACCTCTTTTTATCTCTGAAAGAATATCACTTATACTGATTTCTGTTCCCAATATTTTCTTTTGGTATGTTACTGCAAGATTGGCTTTCGACAATATATCATCAGGATGCAAAATTAAAGATAGCGCCTGAATAATTGTGTTCACGGCTAATGAGGCATCAAGCCTGAACGCTTCATCGCTTACTATTTTCAAATCTGGATGTTTTTCCATGAGGTAATCGGCAATTATGGGAATATGCCGGTTATATCTTATTAGTATGGCAATATTATTTGCGGATATGCCTGCCGATAACAATTTTTCAATTGTCTCGTCAATCAAGGCAAGCATATTACCTTCATATTCGTCGTCTGTCAACAATTTGATTTTCACCATGCCTTCAGCCTTTTTGTCAGAATTTGCATGTTGACACACGTCCGAATATGCGGTTAACAATTCATTTGATGTACTTTCGTCATTTATTTCGCATTCTTTATTGTACTCGTATTTAGCGGCCAATGTGAAAAATATGTTATTGAATTTAATAATATTACGCTCAGAACGATAATTGACCTGTAGATTCTTAATGTCAACTTTACTTTCAGGCCTGTCAAATTGTGACTCAATACCGTTCAATAACCGCCAATCTCCCGAACGCCAACGGTAGATGCTTTGCTTAACGTCACCAACAATAAGATTATGTGTAAGGTTCTTTCCTTCAAGGTTGTCATTTTTTCCGTCCCCATAATGACTCATGCACTCATTTAACAAGACCTTGAAATTCTGCCATTGTATTGAGCTTGTATCTTGAAATTCATCAATCATTATATGTTCAAGGCTGCATCCTGCTTTTTCAAAAATGAAAGGTGAGTCATTATCTTTGATTAGAGTATGTAGCAAGAATTGTGTGTCACTTAATAGAAATCTGTTTGCTTCGCCATTAAGCTGCCTTACTTTATTCTCGATTCGGTTCAATAAACGTAGTTTATCCAAATGTCTTAGCGTGCAACCGGCTGTTGAATACAATTTCCATTGCTTTTTCCGCTCGTTCTCCGCTTCATGTAATAAATTCAGAAGCTTATCGTTCACTAAAGATACTATTACGTCTCTGTCGGGGCTGGTTTTGCTGGTCCAGCTCTCGGCATTGTCATAACAATTTCTAAAAACGGTGTTAATGCATCGAGAATCGCTGAAATCATTACTTCTAAGTTTATTAAAATAGCTGCTGATCCCATTGCCCTTCTTTGCATATGAAAGCGGTGTAAGGCCTGCATTGGACGTTTCACGTTCAAATGTTACGGTGTATTCGGCCATGCGTTTTTTTGCATTGGTTTGTATGGTTTTAAGACAATCCGTGTAGTTTTTGAAAAAGTCATTTTGTGAAATGGTAGCACTAAGTTCTTCACCTATTGTTTTATAGAAGTCGCGGAAAATTGTTCTACCGAAATTCTTGACCTGTCCAATAACATTCCAGCTTTTATTTTCGCTGATGTTTGAAAAGATATAGCTTATTAGCCACTCCAGCATGATACTTGTTGAATCCAATGATTCTATCAGTTGATCAACTGCTTCTTCCTCAACCTGTATGTCGTTTAATCCGATTTTCAGATTTGCCGTTAAGTCAAGTTCCCTTGCTAAATTACGCAGTATTGATTGAAAAAACGAATCAATTGTTTCTACCCTAAAGTAGTGATAATTATGTATCAAATAATTTAAAGCTAATCCAGCCTGTTTACTTGCCTTTCTTTCGTCAATGGATAAGCCTTCACATACAGCTTTCATGTAAACACGTGAGTCTGGCAACATTTTCCATATGCCGTATAGCTGACTAAGGATTCGCAACTTCATTTCTTCAGTCGCTTTATTGGTGAACGTTACTGCAAGAATATTCTTGAAGCAAAGGGGATTGTCAATCAGCAGTTTTATATACTCAACTGCCAACGTGAATGTTTTTCCGCTACCGGCACTTGCCTTATATACTGTTAATGGTTTCATTCTATAAAATAATTGTTTTTCATTAATTTACCAGTCCCTGAACAGTTCAAACCCAAAACGGAAACCGACTCCGTCAAAATCCTTGTTACGTGTTGCCATAAAGAATCCCATGGAAAAAAATCTGTTCGTAAATCCATATCCGTACTCGACATAAGGGTGAAGATGGTCAACAAACAAGACATTTATGTATATACGTTCCATTTCCATCAGTCTCCCGATATATGGGATACGTGAAAAAACCATGAGAGGGGATTCGTATGTTGCGTTGGTACGGACATAATATTCAGACACGTTGTACCAGTTGCTGTTAAGCAGCTGGAATTCTCCTGTCCAATCATCATTCCAACCGCCGGGGATGTTCTCGTCCCTGAAATTTGTATAGTCAAGGAAGTATGAATTTCTGCTTTTTGAGGTGTAGAATCCGCTGCCCAACCTTAATGACATACTTCTCAGTGAATAGAAATTCTTTTTCCATGAGACGTCAAACTCAAAACGTTCGTAATCCATGTCTGCGCTACCAATACGTACGCCACGCTCATAATCGGCAGTGATAATCGGACCGCTCCATCCACTAGGGCGGAATTGTATTTCCAATGACGGAGCGAATGAATAATAAGTTGTCGGGCGGTTTGCTGCAACAAATCCCGCTTCATTTACGGCAGAACGCCGGTGGTAAATCATGCCAGGTTTTACACTCCATTTGTTGGACAAATCATAATTTACCATGAATTTCACGTAGAAATCCTTGAAATAGTCAAGCTCCAATTTATCCCAATCTATCGAATCGAGAGACTCGTGCTTGATTTGATCAACAATACTTGAATTTGTTATCCGGTTACCGTTGCCAATGTCCAGTCCAATATAGCCATTACGCCTTTTATTAAAATTAAATCTTATCGGGATGTTGAAGTAGAATTGATTTTGCTTGAATGAGTAGCCAGCTTTAAACTCTATCGAAATGTCCCTATTCAACGAAAATTTGTAACTGCCATTTAATTTTAGCTTATAAGTTACACCACGACGGCCACTATAACTAAGGTAGAGAGGATTAAGTATTGGTGAAATCCTGAACGCACCCTGATCCTTTGTTCCAAAATTGCCTTTTGTCCGGTTAATTACATAGTCGCCAAATGAATTCCACAAAATCTTTTTCCATTTACTTTCCTCTTTTTTTACTTTTACAGTATCAGTCTTGGCCTTGATTGAATCATTCTTTTGGTAAACTTGCTTGATGCTCTCCGGCAAAGGTGTGGGCCTTACTTCGGCCATCAGTTTGCTGTCGTGTGAATTGACGATGGAATCAGGTAAAAATATTGGATTGTCATAAACGGAATGGTACGAAGCCTTTATCTTATTGCCGATAAAATGGAATGTTGCGTCAATGTCACAGGTTTTCGGCAATAATGAGCGAAGGCCGTATTTGCCCATTTCTGCATTTACATGGAAGTTTACCATGTCATATTCGCCGTTGAAACCGATTTTTATTACACGTCCTGATACTCTGTCAACAATAGCTGATCCGCTTATTAGCTGTGTATTATACCGTTTGGGACGGAAAACAATCTCGGCACGGTTATTCGTAAGGAGGGTGATGTCGTACCTGTATAGATTTAAATTGTGCTTGTTGAAAGGGGATAAAATCTGGTTGTCTAATATTGTTACATTATAGATATCGGGCAACAGATACTTCAACATTGTTGTCATCGTATTTTTGTATCTGGGGATTGTTCCTGTATTTAGTTGTCTGGTCGATTCTTTTACGACATTGTCTTTTATGTAAATAGTACTGTATGATTCACCTGCGTACTCCCTGTTACCGCGTGATATGGCATACATTGACGGTATGGCCATGAGGGTAAAATTACGTTTTTCGGTTTTGAAATAGTACCTTATATATATATTTGTATGGATTCCGTCCAACTTGGCAGGCAAACTTTCTTTGTAGGTCAAGACACGTTGCAGAATCAGTGAGTCTGATTCAATCTTGGCGAATGTTCTGGAGGCATGCAGCCATATCAACATTGCACATGCAAATATTATTTTGACGCGACAATTCACAATGCAAATATACAAGTAATTTTCCAAACCCAACTGAATGCCTTGATTATTTTGTATAAGATAAGTTAACTATATGGTAGCGCAGGTACATATGTTTTGCAGCTTTGAATAAGTAGGATGGAGGGCGAAGTTTTTTAAATGTAATATGAATGTCAGGGGCAATAATAAATAATTAATGTAATGAAAAAGGCATAAAACATTGCAATTTGTCAAATGAAAAATGTATAATAAAACTTATGAAACAGATGAATATAGGCTCCTAAGACTCAATCTTTGAACATTATTTTTCGTTCAATAGTGTATGGTATGGCCTTATTTTGGCCGTATTTTATTAAATAGTAATGGTAAAACGCACATAAATAAAGCTCATAAATGTCTTGTCCTGGCAAAAGTTGACACATTTATGAACAATAAAAAATGTGTAAAACAATGCGAAAGAGTCCAACAAAGTACAGCGAGGAGTTCAAATTGAGCGTCCTTCGTGACTATTACTCGTCAGGCATGAGCAAGCGCAAGTGTGCGAGGAAGTATGGCCTGTGTAATCCGACGTTATTGTCGTCATGGCTGTCAAAGTATGGGGAGAAAACCTTATCTTTGCCGTCGGAAGAAGAATACGACGACATGGCAAGACGCAGCAAGGAGGAATACAGGGATGAGAACGCGGCCCTGCGCAAGCGCGTGCGCGAGTTGGAGAAGGCGCTTGCGTACTCGCGTTTGGAGACGGAGGCGCGCGACGTGATGATAGACATCGCCGAGCGTGAGTATGAAATATCCATAAGAAAAAAACATGGGGCCAAGCAGTGACG
>NZ_JACJJG010000189.1 GCF_016899855.1 Marseilla massiliensis | reverse complement strand
GGAAATTTTAAAAGGGTAAAATAAAATTGACCCCCAACACCAGGACTTTAAAGGGTCAATCATATTGTAGCCAAAGGGGACAATCCTGCTTGGCCAAAAGGGTCAAAGTCGCGTGGCTTTTCCACGGCTTTCCATGACTTATAATATCTCTCAATACCCTTTAGCTCTTTTTTTATTGAAAGTTTTATCTCTTTACCGTTATAACTATAGCAGTTTTTATGTAATCCTGGGTCAGGAGATAATACCATCTCTTCTGCATAAACTTCATCCTTTGCGCAACAAGCATAAAAGAAAGCCGCCATAGATATTTGTGTGTTTATCCATTCAATTATCGGATTTTTGCTTATAGACCCTTTGTCCTTTTTGCCACATAATATATAGATAAAATCTTCTTCTGAACATTTTTTTGCGTTTATGTATTCAGTTTTATTGCCTAAATCGAGTTTCATATTTTTGGCTTCATCACTAGTTAGTTTTGGATCTTTGAATGCAAACTGCCCTGTTAAAAATGAATATAAATATTTAAGTAAAAGAATATAGGCCTGATCTCCTTGTCCTGGACAAAATATCGTTATTCCACTACATTTACCATCAAATTGTTCTTGCAGGGAATTGTCTATAATATTGGCTTTGCTATTTTGCTTTTTATTTTGTATGATTGCCTTCTCTTTAACCGGGAATAGGCGTGTAAAATAAACATCAAAAAATGAATCAGGGCCAATTATCCATTTTTTTAAATCAGGGAAGCGGTCTATTTGTTTAATCAAAAACTTAATACCATCATCAGGCAGGGCATTTTTAACCATATTGTAAGAAAACGATATTTTCGCAAGATACAATTCGATGTAATATTTGAACGGTTTATTTGTCGCCAAATAATAATTGCTTAATTTTGATTCTAACGTGTCAAAAAAATTCTTGTCAAAATCTTTTTTTAATACATCCTTATGCTCCTTCAAGGAATTTAATATTAAATAATTGCCATCATTTTTACAATCATGCTCAAATGATTCATCAGAAGAAGTTCTTATATTTTTTATGTAACGTTCTAAATAGCTGTTGAGAATCAAGCTTGTATTATCAAGTGATAGTGAATTTAATTTATATTGTTTTTCGTTATATATCGCTGGTATTGGTTTATAATGAGAGATTTCTGCAGAATAATTTGTGGATACAAACATTTTCATCATGTTTATTATTGTATCCTTATCTTTTGTATTACCAACTACATCATAGTCCGATAAGAAAAAAATGTCATAAGTTTGGTTATTGAACCATACGGAATTATAAAGTTTCTCATCTTCTTCCAATGAAGCCGTACCATATAGCATAAATTTAAGAATCCATAATGATTTCATCATTTCAGTGCAATCTTCATTGCCAAAAGCCTCTATAAATGAGTCTATATTTTTATTGCTTAATGCGACCGTTGCAGGAGAATAAACTTTACCAGGCAAATTAAATGCATCCAATATGCTTCTTGCCAAATCATTGTCTTCACTACCATAAAAATCATTGTTTATGTGTAGTAATAATTGATATGCTTCTTTTGCATTCAAACGCTTGTCATACTTGCATTGCAAGTTTATAATGTAGGTACACAGTTTGCCAATGGTCTCCGAGTTAGATAAGACACGATTAAGGCAGTAAAAGAAAGGATATTGCAGTCCTTCAACAAACAGGACATAATCCAATAAGTTCTCATATGTCTCATCCAAACCTTCCGACAACTTTGAATTTTGGTATTTGACAAAAGCGTTTAATAACAGGAAACCTTTGTCCAAGTTTGAAGAATCTTCGACAAGGCCTCTGGATATTATATCTAATGCACTTTCGATTTTCATGGATAGTTAATTTAATTTTATAAACAAAATCACTACTGTCCCGTAAAAGTGGATAAATAGTTCTTTGAAATTATTGAAACATAGTCAATTACACGGTTTTTTGAAAT
>NZ_JACJJG010000188.1 GCF_016899855.1 Marseilla massiliensis | reverse complement strand
ATCCAACAAAACTGCGGAAGAACCCTTTTATGTAAAGCGAAAAATAAAAGAACCGAGCACCTCTTACGTTTATTTTCAGCATGATTCATGGATATTGCTTGCGTAAGGTGCGCCGCCGTTTGCCGAAATCACGAAAATAGCAATATAAGGGCGGCTCGGCCGCTGTTTCTCGAGTATATTTTGTACCTTTGCATACAGGTAAAATGAATGTATGATTGCCATCAGGCCGAAAGGCGCTGATGATTGAGCAAGATTAAATTGAGATGAAAAAATGCGTTTCTGACTTGACGGTGGTGTCCGTGGAGCATATCAATGACAGGTATGTGCTTATAAAACTGACACGTGAGGAGCCGTTGCCCGAGATTATGCCCGGGCAGTTTGTCGAGGTAAGGGTTGACGGTTCGCCCGCCACTTTTCTGCGGCGCCCCATATCGGTAAACTTTGTTGACTATGGCGCCAACCAGCTGTGGCTGCTCGTTGCGGCCATCGGCGATGGTACGCGACGCCTTGCGCGTCTGCGGGCGGGCGACGTGTTGAACTGTATGTTTCCGTTGGGCAACAGCTTTACCATGCCTTCGGACAGTGGGGAGAAGGTGTTGCTTGTCGGCGGTGGAGTGGGAGTGGCCCCGCTGCTGTATTTCGGCAAGTGCCTGAACGACGCAGGTTGCCGCCCCGTGTTCCTGCTCGGCGCGCGCTCTAAGGGCGACCTGCTAATGCTTGACGAGTTTGCCAGGTATGGCGAAGTGTGCGTCACCACTGAGGACGGTACGGCCGGCGAGCGTGGCTTCGTGACTAACCACTCTGTGCTGGACAAGGTGCGGTTTGACCGTATATCTACGTGCGGCCCCAAGCCGATGATGGTTGCCGTGGCGAGGTATGCCAGGGCGAAGGGCATTGAGTGTGAGGCGTCGCTCGAGAACATGATGGCCTGCGGCCTCGGCGCGTGCCTGTGCTGCGTTGAGAAGACCACCGAGGGCAATCTGTGTGTGTGCAAGGAAGGGCCGGTAATGAACATAAAGAAACTATTATGGCAGATTTAAGTGTACGGATAAAGGATTTGCGGTTGAAGAATCCGGTAATGACCGCATCGGGAACGTTCGGCTACGGGCCTGAGTTTGCCGACTTTGTGCCGCTTGACGGCATTGGAGGCATAATCGTTAAGGGTACTACCCTGAAGCCGCGCCAGGGCAATGACTATCCGCGTATGGTCGAGACGGCCTCGGGCATGCTCAACTGCGTCGGACTGCAGAACAAGGGCGTGGATTACTTCTGTGAGCATATCTATCCCGAAATAAAGGACATCGACACTAACTTCATCGTAAACGTGAGCGGCTCTTCGCCGGAGGATTATGCCGAGTGCGCCGCCCGCATCGACGCCCTTGACCGCATACCGGCCATCGAGCTGAACATATCGTGCCCTAACGTTAAGGACGGCGGCATGGCGTTCGGCGTGACATGCGCGGGAGCTTCGAGCGTGGTAAGGGCCGTGAGGGAGCGTTACCACAAGACGCTTATCGTAAAACTGTCGCCCAACGTTACAGACATTGCCGAGATAGCGCGTGCCGTTGAGGCTGAGGGTGCCGACAGCGTGTCGCTCATAAACACGCTGATGGGTATGGCTATCGACATCGAACGGCGCCGCCCCATGCTGAGTATCGGCACGGGGGGACTGAGCGGCCCGGCGGTGAAGCCTGTGGCCCTGCGCATGGTTTGGCAGGTGGCCAAGGCGGTGAAGATACCCGTGGTGGGTCTTGGCGGTATCTGCAACGCCCGTGACGCGATAGAGTTCTTCATGGCTGGCGCCACGGCAATCGAGATTGGTACGGCCAACTTCCTTGACCCTGAGGTGACAATCAAGGTGCGCGACGGTATCAATCAGTGGCTTGACGACCACGGATGCAAGTCGGTGAGCGAGATAATAGGAGCTGTTATTTAGTAGACGAGTAGACAAGCAGACGAGCAGACAAGGAGATTTCCTTAG
>NZ_JACJJG010000187.1 GCF_016899855.1 Marseilla massiliensis | reverse complement strand
GCTACCACGATGATACCGGCATAATTCAACCAAGAAGCACGGTGACGGAATATTTTGTCCATGATTTTGCGTGCAAAGTTAGTCATTTTATCAGTAAAATTCATGTTTATGAGGTTTAAAGAAACCTTTTATACATCAAAAAAGGCCATAAGCGTGTTCTCTATCGGAAATTCTTTGTACTTTTGCAGGCAAAATCCAACCGACATAAGGCAAGCCGGCCTGTCGCAAACCTACAAGAACATGCCGTTCGTCAGGCGACAAAGACTAATATCCTTGTCCGCTTGTCAACAGCCTGAATGCCGCATAAAAACTGTTATTATGGTTTATAAATATGACTTTCTGATTATCGGCGGAGGCGTAGCCGGTATGAGTTATGCCCTGAAAATAGCACGGGCACGCAAGGGAAAAGTATGTATCATCTGCAAAACCACGCTCGACGAGGCCAACACCGCGAAGGCTCAAGGCGGCATTGCGTCGGTTACTAACCTCGCTGTTGACAACTTCGAAAAGCACATCGAGGACACGATGATAGCCGGAGACTACATCAGTGACCGCAAGGCTGTTGAACAAGTGGTGCGCAACGCGCCGTCACAGATACGCGAACTGGTACAATGGGGCGTTAATTTCGACAAGAAAGAGAATGGCGAATACGACCTTCACCGTGAAGGCGGACACTCAGAGTTCCGCATACTGCACCACGCCGACGATACCGGAGCCGAAATACAGCGTGGCCTTATGGTGGCAGTAAGGAACAATCCGGACATCGAAATCAAGGAAAACCACTTCGCCGTGGAAATCATTACGCAGCATCATCTCGGCAAAGAGGTAACCCGCCGCACTCCGGATATTGAGTGTTACGGCGCCTATGTGCTCAATCCCGATACGCAGAAGGTCGACACTTACCTGAGCAAAGTTACCCTGATGTGCACAGGCGGGTGTGGCGCTGTATATCAGATAACCACAAACCCCATCATCGCAACGGGCGACGGAGAGGCCATGGTGTACCGCGCGAAGGGCACGGTGCAGGACATGGAGTTCGTACAATTTCACCCGACAGCCCTCTACAACCCGGGAGAGACACATCCGGCATACCTCATCACCGAAGCCATGCGCGGCTACGGAGGCATTCTCAGGTTGCCTAACGGCGAATCGTTCATGGAGAAATACGACAAGCGTCTGTCCCTGGCGCCGCGCGATATAGTGGCCCGCGCCATCGACAAGGAGATGAAGATACACGGCCTTGACCACGTATGCCTTGACGTAACGCATAAAGATGCGGAGGAAACGAAGCACCATTTCCCCAACATTTACCACAAATGCCTTTCCATCGGCATTGACATTACCAAGGAATACATACCCGTACGCCCGGCGGCCCACTACATGTGCGGCGGCATAAAGGTTGACCTTAACGGCGAATCGTCAATCCACCGCCTTTACGCAATCGGCGAATGCTCTTGCACGGGACTGCACGGTGGCAACCGTCTGGCCAGCAACTCGCTCATCGAAGCTGTTGTTTACGCCGACGCGGCGGCACGACATTGCCTGGCGCACGTTGACGAATACGAGTTCAACGACCGTGTGCCGGAGTGGAACGACGAAGGAACGATGACCAATGAGGAGAAGGTTCTCATCACGCAAAGCGTCAAAGAGGTTGGCCAGGTGATGAGCAACTACGTGGGAATCGTGCGCAGCGACCTGCGCCTGAAGCGTGCATGGGACCGCCTCGACCTGCTTTACGAAGAGACGGAGGCCCTCTTCAAGCGCGTAAAGGCAAGCCGCGACATATGCGAACTGCGTAACATGATTAACGTAGGCTACCTCATCACGCGCCAGGCAATCGAACGCAAGGAGTGCCGCGGACTGCATTACACGATTGATTATCCGCTCCACGCGTACGATAAAAGTAATTCATAATTCATAAATTCAAAATTCATAATTGGGTTGGATGTCTTTTTTAGTGTTGAGAATACTCATCAACCCAATTATGAATTTTGAATTTATGAATTATGAATTAAAAAGTTCTTTCTGTCCTCAACGATGTCGGTTATGTT
>NZ_JACJJG010000186.1 GCF_016899855.1 Marseilla massiliensis | reverse complement strand
CGTTACGCCTGAAAGATAATGCAAGCGAATGCAATGAAAATCAGTTGCAAGACGCATATTCTTATCTTGAAAAGGTACTTCAGAACTTTCATGCGATTGTCATGAGGGTAGCAAGAAGAATGTTCAGGCGGCAAAGAACGCTTACTTATTACCCAACACCTTAATTTGCCAAATCTCTTAAGACCATTGGATTAGCGTATGCCTAAAGACAAACTCAACCGTGTGGATTTCCATTGGTTCGTCGTTAGGACAAGACCCGGGCGTGAAAAAGAGTTTTGCGATCTTGTCAGGCAAAACAAGGACAAGGTAGGCAATATATTGGAGGCTTATTGTCCAACGCATACTACGGTTGATGTACGAATTGCGGAAAGGAAATGCAAACTACCCCTTTTCGACGGTTACGTGTTCGTGCTTGCCACCCATGATGCACTGGCTGGTTTCATACGTGACTACTATCCGAATGCGGTTATCAGGGTCAACCGTAAACGTCCATCCGAAAGCAGGGCTACGCTTTCCACGATACCCGAGACGCAGATGAGGAAGTTCAAGGACTATAACGAGAACTACCCCGAAACTGCAATCCCCCTTGAACGGCCTTACACGGACTACGCTTTCAACCCCAAAACAAACGAGCCGAACGACATTGTAAAGGTGATTGACGGGCCACTTGCTGGAACTGAAGGTTATATAACGAAGTTCAGGAGAGACAAAAGGCTGGTATACCATTTGAAGGGATTGGACATGGCTGTATCAATACCAAATATCTGGAACTTTCACGTAGTAAGGGTTCACAATGCGGAAGGTGACAAGCAGACAATAGGGACAATCAAGGAAAGGGCTGTTGATTTGTTGATAGGTATAATTCAAGGTTGCGGTTATGGGGACAAGACACTTCCGATGCTGTATGAATTTATCGAAGAACTCACAATAAAGCCCTCGTTGGTAGATTTTTGCAAAAGCTTGTATAATAAAGGACACAAAGAGTTAAGCCAAAGGTTTGCTAAACTTGATACGAAGAATGCTGAGTTAATCCTGAACTTAATCCGTTACGAGAAAGACAATCCAGGTTATGTGAAAGCCAACTGGAATAAACTCGTAATCAGGCCATTCCTTACTCCTACTCCCGGTGTTGAATTTGAAGACGACCAACACGAAACCAAGATACAACATACCAACTTCACCGAGATAATAAGGAAAGTAGATATAACGGAGCAAGTGTATTATCCAAGCAAGGAAGAGGAAGGGACGATTACCACCACTTATTATGCCCACGTTGGAATAATACAAGACAAGGACAAAGAAAGTTTTACCCTCTTTGCAAACTGGGATTATTTTCTTGGAGAGTATTTTATGACAGCTGGTAAGGCAAACGAGAAATTGGTGAAAGGAACGAAAACACAAGCGGCAAGCAACATTGATAATTCAGAAAAAAAGGAAAGCAATGAAAAGCTGATTGAGTCGTTCCACAATTATGCCCCTACCTTATATAACGTGAGTTCGGTATAAGAAAACGATTGAAAAAGTTGTGGGAATGAGATATTTTTAGTACCTTTATAGTTGACAATCAATAAGTTACATAAAAATATCCATTCCCATGACTGATGCAAATATAATAGAAATTTTCTGTATTCTCGATGAATTCTGCAAATATTTTGCTCCCGAACTGAAAAAACACACGCTGGACATCTGCGGCAAACGTCGCCGCAACCGCCCGTGCCTCATGTCCGACAGTGAGGTGATGACCATTCTCGTACTGTTCCATATCTTGCGCCACCGAGACCTCAAGTCTTTCTACCTCGGTTATGTATGCAACCACATGCGTAAGGAGTTTCCACACCGCCTGTCGTACAACCGCTTCGTAGAACGCCAGGCTAAGGTGGGACTCCGGCTTTTGCTGTTCCTGCAGACATGTGCGTTGGGTAAATGTACGGGAATATCCATTATCGACTCCACACCGTTGAAGTCATGCAATATAAAGCGTGCGCACAGCCACAGGACGATGAAGGGATGGGCCGCCAAGGGCAAGTGTACGATGGGATGGTTCTACGGATTCAAGCTGCATATAGTGATAAACGACCGTGGCGAGATAAT
>NZ_JACJJG010000185.1 GCF_016899855.1 Marseilla massiliensis | reverse complement strand
CTGCCATAAAGTGTTAACACTGAATGGGAAGGATGGCTCTAAACGGCTGTCTTTCTTTTATTTTTTGTCCTAAATAATTTAAATTAAGATGAAAAAATAATTGGATACGAATGTCCCCTTCTAAAATATATTGTTTACTTATTGCAATAACCACAAATGTAGTATATTACCACCTTATGTAAAGCAGTAAATACTAAAGAAATGGCAAATGTTAAACGTATTAATTTAGACGAATTGCTTACTTTATGGCAGGCATTATATGTCAAGCGAGTTCTCGTTCAACAGGAAGTCGTAAACGCTCATTGTAGTTATACCAGCTTCATTGCGGTGGACCATTATATCGTCACCGGTAACTATGATTCGTTTGAAGAAATCGTCCACTTTCATTAACGAAGCCTCTTCCTGCTCGACTTTCTCCCTTGTCGGCAAAGAATACGCCGACTGCACATAATAACGTTTGCTGCCGAGGTTGCATACAAAGTCTATTTCCAATTGCACACGTTGCTGTTTGCCTTCAGGGTTTATCGTCCTTGTGGGAACAACGCCTACGTCAACGTTAAAGCCACGCATCAGCAGTTCGTTGTATATGGCGTTCTCCATCAAGTGCGTTTTCTCAGTCTGGCGGAAGTTCAACCTTGCGTTCCTAAGCCCCAAGTCGCAGAAATAATACTTGAACGGCGTGTCAATATAACGTTTGCCTTTTATGTCATACCGTGTGGCTTTCTCTATCAGGAAGGCATCCTGGAGATAATCAAGGTATTTTTTTATCGTAGCACTGCTGATTTCCGCTTTCTTCACACTTTTAAACGTGTCTGCAAGTTTGTTCGGATTGGTGAGACAACTGACGTTCGACGAAATGATGTCAAGCAGCTCTTCAAGGTCATCATCCTTCCGTATGTTATATCTGTCTTTAATGTCACGAAGGTAGGTTTCGGTAAACAGCGACTTAAGGAATTGTGATTTTTGCGCTTCCGTGGTATAGTCGAATATCTGTGGCAGGCCGCCGAATGTCATATATTCATCAAGTCCTTTCTGCACAGTTCCTTCATAAACGGACATATACTCCTTGAACGACAGCGGATACATCCTTATTTCATGGCCTCTCCCCCTGAACTCGGTTATAACGTCCTTTGAAAGAAGTCTGGCATTGCTTCCGGTCACATAGATGTCAACATTGCTCCTCCGCAAAAAGCTGTTCAATACATCGGCAAAATCATCGACCAATTGGATTTCGTCAAGAAGGAAATAGTGCATACCATTATCCATTATGCTTTTGTCAAGGTATTGATAAAGTTCATCCGGATTACGGAGTTTCCTGTTTTGGAAGCTATCAAGATCCACCTTTATGATATGAGACACGTCAACACCAATATTGAGCAGGTTATTATAAAACAGGTTGAACAACACGTAAGACTTGCCGCACCTTCTTATACCAGTGATTATCTTAACGAAGCCGGTATGCCTCATTGCCTCCAATTCTGAGAGGTATCTATCGCGTTTTATTTCCATGCTATTTCAGATTTGTGACTATATTGCCGGATATTTGCAGTACAAAGATACTCCAATTTTTCCAAAGAGCCAAACGTCTATTTCATATTTGTGGCATCTTGTCCATATTTATAAAATAAAAATCGGAAGTGCTTAAAATATGGCAAAATAATCGTTAATGGCCAAAAAGCAACGGATGAAATGTCAGCAAATCTTGCTTAATATTACACGGAGGATAGACCTAAACGGCTGTCTTTCTTATATTTTTCATGATGAGATTAGAAAATCAATAATTTGTTTAATATCAAAATCATTAGTGTCCCGTTAAAATGAGACGAGTTAAACAATTAATCAAATATCCCCGGAATCAGGGGATCATTTAGATCTTTGACATCATTGAAATTAGTCTTGTCGAACAGGTCACGCAAGTAGGTTTTGTCTGTCAATGATATGCTGAGAATTTGCAAAACTTCATAGGTTGAGCGTTTCAACTTCATATCATGTTGGACAATAGCCACAAGACAGTATGTGATAATAGCCACACTGATTTGTATGCGGACGGCGTTCTCTGTTGTGCCCCAGAATTTCTTTATCTTGAGGTGCT
>NZ_JACJJG010000184.1 GCF_016899855.1 Marseilla massiliensis | reverse complement strand
TTTTCTTAATTCTTAACTCTTAATTCTTAATTTAATAAGCTCTTAATTCTTAATTTTATTGTCTTTTTTTCGCAGCCGTAATGTAAAAAACGAAAGTTATCTTTGCCTTAGTTAATAACTAAATCACGCAAGAGATGAAGGCAAAGGTATTGTTTCTGCTTATCCTGTGTACGATGTTCATGGGTGGCGGAGTAGCCCGTCAGACGGTGTTCAACATATCGGGCACGGTGAAAGACACCTACGGTAAAGGCATAAAGGGCGTAGTGGTAAACGACGGTGTAAGCTTTACCGTTACCGACGCAGACGGCCGTTGGGCACTGTTTACCGACACATTGGTGAGTAAGCACATATCAATCAGCACCCCTGCGGACTACGAACTGCCGGCCAGCAACGGCATGGCAGCGGGCTTCTACGTGCCGGTTAGCGAGGCTGTCAGCGCCGACGGCCATGACTTCACGCTGAAACGACGCGGCAAGACGGCCGACAACTTCTACTACATAGCCATATCCGACCCGCAGGTACGCACGCAAAGCGACATGAACAGATGGCGGAACGAGTCGCTCGCCGACATCCGCCGTACAATAGACTCGCTGGGACGGAGCCGCGAAGTGGTGGGCATAGCCCTTGGCGACCTTGTCTTTGACAACATGCCCCTGTACAAAGACTACGTGAAGTCGGTAGAGAATACAGGCATGACGATGTTCCAATGCATAGGCAACCACGACTTCGACAAGCGCTGGCAGGACCTGCACAACATGAGGCTCGGCACACCCGTGTACGGAGAGATGGTGTATAACAATAATTTCGGACCGACGGATTACTCGTTCAACATAGGCAAAGTGCATGTCGTTACGATGAAAAACATCGACTACGCGGGCAACTGCAAGTACATGGAGAACATAACGGACGGACAGCTTGCGTGGCTCGAAAAAGACCTGAGCTACGTGCCCAAGGGCTCTCTCGTGCTGCTTAACATGCACGCGGCGGGCTGGAACACCGTGAGCGGCGAGGGCAACATACGCAGCGCCCGACAGCTCGAAAGGGTGCTGAAGGACTATCGCGTACACGTATTCTGCGGCCACACGCACTATTACCAGAACGTAGAGGTGAACGCCAACCTGTACCAACACAACATCGGAGCAGCCTGCGGAGCGTGGTGGGCAGGCGGAGTGAACCGCTGCGGAGCGCCCAACGGCTACCTCGTGGTCGACGTAAAGGGCGACGAAATAAGATGGCACTACAAGTCAACGGGCCTGCCCGCCGACCGCCAGATGAGGGTTTACGGCAAGGGCGAGTTCGAGTCGCAGCCCGACTGCATAGTGGCAAACGTGTGGGACTACGACAACGCGTGCAAGGTGGAATGGTACCAGGACGGCAAGCCCATGGGAGCGATGGAGCGCTTCACCGACACCGACCAAGCTTTCATTATACAGGAAGGCAAAAGGAAGAGCGGTTCGGAGACGGCACATCTGTTCCGCTGCCGCCCCGAAGGCCCTTGCAAGGAAGTGAAAGTGGTGTTCACCAACCGCTTCGGCGAGCGCTATGAGACCGTAACCAGACACACAACTTAACCCAAAACGTAACCGGCAAAAAAACACAACCTGACATCCTGATACCACGTAAACACACTCCGGCAAAACTATGCATGCCGGTGGTTTTCCGAAAGGTGGCCTTTCGCATTGTAAAAGGCCACCTTTTACCGTGCAGAAGACGGTCTTTCGTAAGCTAAAAGGCCGTCTTTCTGTAAATACCAGATTACTAAGCGTTTACAATGTCGTCGCATTGCCCTTGACCATTCTGGAGCTGGCAATTCAATGAATCCCGCAAGACAAGCATAAAAAGGCGCAACCCGATATTACGGATTGCGCCTTTAGCTATATAAATCGACACGGGTTAGGCATAAGAACAAGTTAAAAAGTCCCGAAGTAAACGGTCTAATGACGTTCAAGGTACTTACGTACGCGCAGCCTGACGTTCTCCTTCAAGCAGCCCTGGTACAGCCACGGCTCGGCACTATGAAAGTCGCCGACATTCAGGAAGCCAAGTATCGGTTGGTATTCCGCCCCGCTGTAACCAGTCACTACAAGAACATTATGTTCCGGCGACACAG
>NZ_JACJJG010000183.1 GCF_016899855.1 Marseilla massiliensis | reverse complement strand
CTGTCCTGTCATACCGCTTGTGGTCAGTGACGGCTTTGACGGCAACCGGATGAAAATCAACTGGCAGTGGAATCACAATCCTGTTGACAGCGCATGGTCACTGACTGAGCGGCCGGGGTATCTCCGTCTGAAAACATCGAGGGTGACAGACAATATCTTTATCGCGCCGAACACATTGACCCAGCGCATGGAAGGCCCCGGATGTACAGCCACGGTGGCTGTCGACGTGACGGGCATGCGTGACGGTGACGTGGCCGGTTTCGGAGCTTTCAACGGTGACGCAGGCCTGCTTTCGGTTGTCGACGAAGGCGGAAAGAGATACATAAGGCTGACATCGGAGAGTGTCGCCCTGCGTGATTCAGACAAGGCTGTCACGTCAGTCAGGCGCGAGACGCTGTTCAATGCTCCGCTGAAAGCCGGCAAAATATATCTGCGTATTGATGCCGATTTCCGCTTGAACCGTGACGTGGCACAGTTCTATTACAGCCTTGACAACAAGGAATGGCACCGCGTTGGTCCTGACTATAAGATGATATTTGACTACCGGCGCATGTTCATGGGCACAAAATTCTCCATCTACAACTATGCTACGAAGGCAGCCGGAGGGCATGTCGACGTCGATTTCTTCGATTATCGGCATATCCGCCGCTGACTGCCCGGCAGCATGTCATGATGTATATTGTTTTAAAACGTTCAACAGTATGAATGAGGTTTATCTCGGGTTAGGCTCAAATCTCGGCGACAGGTGCGGCAACATAAACCGTGCCGTGGCTCTGATAGGCAGGCGTGTGGGCACGGTTACGCGCGTGTCGTCACTGATAGAGACTGAGCCGTGGGGCTTTTCTTCCGACAATACTTTCGTCAACGCCGCCGTGTGTGTGGAGACACTGCTCACGCCGCGGCAGGTTCTTGAAGCCACGCAGGCCATAGAGCGCGAGATGGGACGCACGGCGAAATCGACTGACGGACAGTATCACGACCGCTTGATAGACATCGACATCCTTATGTACGACGACATCCACGTAGACGAACCCGACCTGAAAATACCCCATCCGCTGATGAACGAGCGCGACTTCGTTATGCGTCCGCTTAGCGAGATACTTTAATACTTAACGCTGAAAAACACGAATTGGCTTATGGAAAAGATGTCAGAAGATTACAGAAAGTTTAGTTGGGACGATGTTTCGACAATTGTATATGCTGTCATTTTTGCACTTTATGTCACATACCGGCGGATGGACAATCCTCCTCAATGGCTCCTTGGCGTTATTGCCGTGATGATTCTGTTGAAGTCGATGTCGGAAATCGTATATTACTTTAAGCAAACGAAACGAGGCAAACGACGCATTTGGTCTTTGATATTCTCAGCGTTAGTCTTTCTTTGTGGTATAATGTTTCTGTTGAATGCGTTTGGATTATTAGGAGAGTAACCGTAAAACCTTATAAAACACACAGCTATGAACAAATTTTTGGTAAAGTTTTTTTATAACGCCGACATGCTTTTCATGGCGTTGTTTATCATTGCCGCCGTGGTGGTTGACATTCCGTGGCTTACTATAACTACGGCCATTGTCCTCCTTTTGTTCGGAATTGCGGGAGTGGTTTATGCCCTTCTGACGCGCAACGGGCGCCCCGAGAACTACATTTACATCTGCGCTCTCGACGCCATAATCGGCCTTGTTGCCGTTATCTGGGGTATTGTTGGCGGATGGTGGTATTAAACTCCGTGGCTTATGAATAAGGAAAACATACTTGCATGGATGCAAATCATTGCAGGTTTTATTGTGCTTTTTATCGTAGTGGTTACTTTTCAGTGGTTCGGGTCGACGACATACGTCGTACTGTCGGTCCTGTTACTTGCCATAGGAATAGGCTGCACGGCTCTCTCGCTGGCGTGCCACGACGGGCTTAAGAGCCCGAGGCTTGTCTACTTCCTTGTTGTATTGGTAGGCGGGGCACTGCTTTTGGCGCTGCCGTATGCCTAAGGATAGGGTAGGGATAAGCCAAATGGGCCTGATGGGGCCAATGGGATTGGTGGGAGGATAGGCCAAATAAGCCTGATTTGACAAATGAGGCTGATGGGAGAATTATCCCTACAAGACATTTGTCTTTAACTACTTTAACTCCCTTAACTCCTTTAACTACCAAAACATTAACCTAAGAGGCCCAAGCGATA
>NZ_JACJJG010000182.1 GCF_016899855.1 Marseilla massiliensis | reverse complement strand
CAAAACTATTGATTTTTAATCTTTTAAAAGAAAAACTCGATGTGCTCAATTTTATGTTGCTGAAAGGCCATCCAACAAAACTGCGGAAGAACCGCCTTTCGCAAGTCTTTTGTTTTGGATGTATATATCCGTTTGCGCTGGCGTGCGTTGTGTCGTGGCCTTTGCTGGTTGCCCGCCGATGGCGATAAGCAGTAAAGTCACTTTTGCGGCCGGCCGTAATCCGGCATTCCCGTTTTCATGATATCAATATGTTAAACGCTTTGCGGGGCGGATTATTTTCATTAATTTTGCGCCCATGAAGACGTTAGTAGCCGTACTTATAGCAGCCGTTGTCATGGTGTCGTGCGGGCGCACGACGCCCGGGCGTAGAGTGTTCACCGTGGAGAGGATTAACGGGATGACTCCCGTTAAGGACCAGGGGCGAGGTTCGTTGTGCTGGGTCTATGCCATGCTGGCTACGATTGAGACCGACAGGCTGGCAATTGGCGACTCGGTCAACCTTTCGCCGGCATACGTAGCGCGCTCCGTTCTCGGCGGGCTTGTCGAGCAGCGCTACCTTACGCAGGGTGAGGTTGACGTCAGGGCCGACGGAGTGGCGCCCATGCTGCTCAGCGCGTTGGCCGAATACGGCGCCATGCCCTATGACGCTTACCGTTCTGAATGCAACTATGACGTGCTGTGCCGCAAGCTCAACGTGCTTGCCGACCAGGCCGTTCGCCAGCGCGTGGGCATTAAGCGGCTGCGTGACAAGACGGCATACGTGCTCGATACGGCCGTCAACCCAGTGCCCCGCAGGGTGTGGATGTACGGCATGGAGTATTCGATGCAGGAGTTTGCCCGCAGCGTATGCAGCCCTGCCGACTACGTGGCGGTGACCAGCTACACGCACGAGCCGTTTTACGAGAACGTCGCCCTTGACCTTCCTGCCAACCGTGAGGGATGCAAGTTCTACAATGTGCCCGTAGACACGCTTGTAAGTCGTGTGGAGAAAGCCCTACGCTTGGGCAACGGAGTGTGCTGGGAGGGCGACGTGACCAACGACGGCTTCTCGTTTGAAGACGGTGTCGCGTGTCTCGACAACGAAGGCGTAACCGTGACGCAGGACATGCGCCAGCGGGCTTTCGAGCGCTTCAGCGTTACCGACGACCACAGTATGGAGCTGGTAGGACTGGCCCGCGACCAGGCCGGCCGCCGCTACTTCGTGTGCAAGAACTCGTGGGGCACCGACAATCCGTACGGCGGGCTGATGTACATGTCGCTCGGATATTTCAGGCTGAACACCGTGGCCGTGGTGATGAAAAAGATTTAATATGAGATATGGAGTTAAGGAGTTATGTAGTAAAGGAGTTAAGACAAATGACTTGTTAAGTGAAGAGTGAATAATTAAGAGTGAATAATTCATTGCTTGAACAGGCAAACTTGATTATTCATTTTTCATAATTAATTATTCATTCAACAAGTCATTTGTCTTAACTCCTTTACTACATAACTCCTTAACTCCTGAAAATAAAAAGTAATGAGCAATAAACTGAAATCCATTATCCTTGACTTTGATGGCACGATAGGCGACACCCGTCGTCTCATTGTCCGCACGATGCAGCAGACTATTGCCGAACTGGGACTTGAGTCACGCACTGACGACGAATGCGCGGCAATGATTGGGCTGCCACTGAAGCAGACTTTTACCGACCTTATACTGATGGACGACGCCACAGGCGACCTCTGCGCAGCCACTTACCGCCGTATCTTTGACGTCAACAACACGCCTGACGCCGTGCCGATGTTTCCCGGCGTGGGCGAGACCATCCGCAAGATGCACTCAGCCGGATTGCTTGTCACCATAGCGAGCAGCCGCTTCCGTACGTCGTTGGCCGACTTCGTAAACCGCATGGGCCTGTCTGAATATATCCCGTACATGCTCGGCGCAGGCGATGTAGAGCATGCAAAGCCCGCTCCAGACATGGTTCTCAAGACGCTTGCCGACAATGGCTTGCGTCCCGAAAACGCAATTGTTGTGGGCGATACGGTCTATGATATCCGCATGGCTCACGCCGCCGGAGTGTCCGCAGTTGGCGTGACATACGGCAACGGCCATCGTGCCGACCTCGAAAAGGAGCGTGCCGAGTGGATAATTGACGACTTCAGGGAGTTGGAGGGAATATTAGAGGTCCAGTAGTTAAAAGTAGTTAGAGAAGTTATCGCTCGCTTACCGCTCGCTGAGTAGTTAAAGTCA
>NZ_JACJJG010000181.1 GCF_016899855.1 Marseilla massiliensis | reverse complement strand
GGAAATTTTAAAAGGGTAAAATAAAATTGACCCCCAACACCAGGACTTTAAAGGGTCAATCATATTGTAGCCAAAGGGGACAATCCTGCTTGGCCAAAAGGGTCAAAGTCGCGTGGCTTTTCCAGCAGCAGACCGCCGCAATCGAACCTGCCGCAAGACTTTTTCATCACCAATGCGTCCAAATGCCTGTGCAGATGGAGTTTTTACCTCGTTTTGCCGTTCTTTTCCGCGCCGTTACCACACCCGGATTTCGGTAACGGGATAGTAACGCAATTCCGGTTCAAGTTGGCTTTCGGGCGGTTTTACTTGGCACTCGCCAAAATCGTCAAAACCTCATAAATCATTAACTTTCAATCATATTTCCGTGATTTGCTCAGTATCTCACTTTTTTGTATTATCTTTGCAGCGTTTTCAAAAAACATCAAGCAATGATAATAACAATAGCAAGGCAGTGCGGATGCGGCGCACTGCACATCGGCGAACAGCTTGCCGCCCGCTACGACATACCCTTCTACACCCGCAAGAGCCTTCTGGAGATGGCCCGGGCCAAAGGCGTGCTGGCCGAAATGGACGACTTCTTTGAGGAGCGGCCCGTGGACGAGCTTCAGTTCGCAATCTCGGCCCTGGGCCACGACGAGGGTCCGCTGCACAGCCGCGCGCTCGACATCCTCTCCGACATGATAGGCCAGAGCGAATGCATCATCGTGGGGCGCTGCGGCAACTACATCTTCCGCCACCGCAGCGACCTGGTGTCGGTGTTCCTGAAAGGGCGCGAGGCCGACCGCATCCGCGCGGTGGCCGCCGAGGAGGGTGTCACGCCGCGCAAGGCGGCCGCCATCGTGCACGACATGGACGACAGCCGCGTGAGGTACCACATGTATTACACCCACCTGCAATGGGGCAACTCGGCCGACTACGACCTGTGCTTCGACAGCGTGAGGCTCGGCACGGAGAAGTCGGTGGCCCTCATCGGGCAGTACATCGAGGGGCTGGGCATAAGGCGGAAGGAGGCTTGATATGAAGTTCATCACACAGTTTCTTCTGATCCTCGCCTTCTCCTTTGCCGGCGAGCTGCTGCACTGGCTGCTGCCGCTGCCTGTGCCGGCGAGCATCTACGGTATAGCGCTGCTCTTCGCCGCCCTGCTCAAGGGCTGGGTGCGGGTGAGCGACGTGCGCGAGGTGAGCACATTCCTGATAGCCGTGATGCCCGTGATGTTCATCCCCGCCGCCGTGGGGCTGGTGGACTCGTGGCCCGACATCTCGGGTCACCTTGTGGCCTACGTGGCCGTGACCGTGGTCAGTACGTTTGTGGTGATGGGCGTGGCCGGAGCCGTCACCCAGCACATGATACGCAAAGGGAGGGAGGACAAATGACCGACGGACTTTTCGAGGGCTCGGTCTACTTCGGTGTCTGCGTCAGCCTGGCGGCCTACGCCGCCGGCGTGTGGCTTCGCAAGAAGACCGGCTGGAGCTTCATGAACCCGCTGCTCGTGTCGATAGTGCTGGTCATCGCGGCGTTGTTGGTGTGCGGCATCGGTTACGGCACGTATAACGAAAGCGCGTCGTGGCTCAGCTACCTGCTCACCCCGGCCACCGTCTGCCTGGCCGTTCCGCTCTACCAACAGGTGGACCTGCTCAGGAAGAACTCGCGTGCCATCATCTGCGGCATAGTGGGCGGCGCGCTGTCGGGCATGACCACGGTGCTGCTGCTCGCGCTGCTGTTCGGATTCTCACACGAGGCTTACGTCACGTTTCTGCCCAAATCCATCACCACGGCCATAGGCATGGGCGTGTCTGAGGAGCTCGGCGGCATCGTGTCGGTGACGGTGGTGTCGATAATAGTCACCGGCGTGCTCGGCAACATCATGGCAGAGAAAGTGCTCGCGTGGCTAAAGATCGATGAGCCCGTGGCCAAAGGCATAGCCATAGGCAGCAGCTCGCACGCCATCGGCACGGCCAAGGCCATGGAGATGGGCGTGGTGGAGGGCGCCACCAGCGGACTGTCCATCGTGGTGAGCGGCATACTGACCGTAGTGGGCGCGTCGCTGTTCGCGCTGTTCCTATAACCTGAATCGGTCATTAGACTTAGCCAGATTTCTGCCAGCAGCGGAAGATGGCTGAAGAGCCGACAAATGACAGCAAATGACGGCTTAGGCGGTCTAATGACAGATTCGGGTTTATCCGTTCTAACTCATCCTGCCTGTCTATGAACTTGTCAAATACCATCTTTTCCT
>NZ_JACJJG010000180.1 GCF_016899855.1 Marseilla massiliensis | reverse complement strand
TCCTGCTTGGCCAAAAGGGTCAAAGTCGCGTGGCTTTTCCAACATTGAGGAACTGCCAGAGAAGAAGAGCATCTGCACAAGCCGCAGCTTTCCCGACCAAGGATTGTCACAATTAGGTCCGTTGGAGGAGGCCGTCGCCCACTTCGCATCTTCCTGCTCACGCAAGCTGAAGGAGCAGGACAGCTGTTGCCGCGCCGTCACGGTGTTCGCCTATACAAGCCGTTTCCGCACCGATGCGCCATGCAGCGCAATCAACCGCACGGTAACCCTCACCGTACCGACAAACGACCTGCGCGAGCTTGTGTCGGTGGCTGTCGGCGCGTTGCGCTCGCAATGGGACGCGTCCGCCACGTTTTTCTACAAGAAAGCGGGCGTGATAGTCTGGGACATCTGCCCCTCCGGCGCAGTTCAGGGCGACCTTTTCGACACTGTCGACCGCGCTAAGCAGGCCCGACTTGCCGCCGCAATCGACGCCATAAACCGCAAGAACGGCTACAACACAGTGAAAGTAGCCGTACAGGGAACGGACACAAGCTGGCGCATGAAGCACGAACACGAGTCCGGAAAATACACTACCAACATCGATGACGTAATAAAAGTGAAAGCATGACTTCAAATTCATATATGAGTTCGGCATCATGCAATAGTAATTTTACTATTCAATAATAAGGCGTTTTAAGTCATATTACGCCGCAAATGCTGCGGTATTTTTTGCTTATGCTTGATTATGCGGTAAAAAACAACTATATTTGCCGCATATTCTGCGGTGTTTTGGGGAGTTCAATGCCGCATAAACAAAAATTGAAGAATTATGTACATACACGAAAGAGATAATTGGACTTCATTCAAATGGGATGCGTCCGTGCTTACATCGATACTTGAAGAAGTCGGCCGCAAACAGGGCTTGCTGTATGGCAGGCTTTCCTCGTTGGGTTTTGACAGCAAGCTTAAGGCTATGGCCGAGAACTTGACGCACGATGTGGTATGTTCATCAGAAATCGAGGGAATACGTATGAATATGGATGATGTACGCTCGTCCATAGCCCGTAAACTGGGAATTGAAAATGTCAGGCAGACCGCACCCTCACATTACGTTGATTCAGTTGTATCTGTCATGCTCGATGCGGTAGGCCACTATGGCCAACCACTTACGAAAGAGAAAATCTGCGCATGGCAGGCTGCGTTCTTTCCGTCAGGTTACAGCGACGGTTCACATATAGAAGTGGGCCGATACCGCACCAATGAAGAACATATCGTTTCGGGTATGTTCGGAAGAGAGAGGATTCATTATGTTGCCCCTTCGCCGGAGCGGTTGGATGCAGAAATGGAGAAATTCCTTGACTGGTTCAACGGCACGGAGAACGTAAGTTATGTCATCAGGTCTGCCATAGCCCATTTCTGGTTTGTCAGCATCCATCCATTTGAGGACGGCAACGGACGGCTTGCCCGTATTCTGTCGGACATGATGCTGGCACGCGGCGACAGGAGTGAATTTCGGTTCTACAACATCTCCTCAATGATAAACAATGACAAGAAGCATTATTATTACATTTTGGAAAAGACGCAACACGGCGACGGAGACATTACCGAATGGATATTGTGGTATGCCAATACTTTGTCCGTAGCCCTTGACGAGGCGGGAAGCATGGTCAGCACCGTCTTGAACAAAAATCTTTTCTGGCAGAAAGCTTCTTCCGTGGCGTTAAGCCAAAGGCAAACGGACATGCTAAACCTGTTCCTTGACGGCTATGAGGCGAAAATTACGACCAAGACATGGGCGTCGCTGGCGAAATGTTCGGCGGATACCGCCCTGCGCGACATACACGACCTTGTAGGAAAAGGTGTCTTGCGTGAGGACATACCCGGAGCCAAACGTCCAAGCTATTCCATCATTTACGAGCCAGACGACCTCACGGCACTCTTTTCCGAAGTCCGTGTTGAAGATGAGAATGGCCGCTTCTATCTTAAAGCTCTGTACAAAGGCAAGACACCGGTATGCGAAAGGGTTTTGCCATTGGATGCGGAACGGTTCGGCAGAGGCGACTTGCCATTGGAGAACTTGCTTGCCAAATACTGCACTTATCTGAAAATGAATTAAACAAGACCAGATGACTTTATTACAAATATCAAGCTCATTTATTTTCCATTTGACAGATTATTATATTTGTCGCAGATAATCTTTCTCATTTATAACTTAGGAAGGAAAAGATGGTATTTGACAAGTTCATAGACAGGCAGGATGAGTTAGAACGGATAAACCCGAATCTGTCATTAGAC
>NZ_JACJJG010000017.1 GCF_016899855.1 Marseilla massiliensis | reverse complement strand
TGGGGTTATGGGGTTTTACGGTTATGCGGTTATAGGGTTATGCGGTTATAGGGTTATGGGGTTATGAGGTTATGGGGTTATGAGGTTATGGGGTTTTACGGTTATGAGGTTTTGCGGTTATAGGGTTTATATACTTCATAATCTTATTACCTTGCAAAAGAGTACGAATCGCAAGGTAAAAGACCGTGTTTCATGACATTAAAGGCCGTGTTTTATAAGTAAACAAATGATGATGATTTTCGCTAAACATCTGTCAATCTGTCAGCGCTGGGGATAACGCACTGGCTATCAGGATGTTTGGAGCTGAAAGATTGAGGACGAATCTTTCAGGTTCTTTCACGCCGGCAACTGACGGGAAAGGGCTGACAGATGCCCGATAGGCATCTGTCAGCTCGTAAATAATTGACAGTCAGGTTGTTAAGCGTAAAGCTGAAAGATGAAAGATGTTTACGGAAAAATGTTTTATGAATGTCAGTAAAGCTTATATTTATTGGTAGTTAAAAGGGTTAAAGTAGTTAACGTTCGCTTCGCTCATTAAGTAGTTAAAGACAAATGCCTTGTAGCGTGAGTTCGGTATAATGATGATGTGATAATAATCCTACTTCAAGCGGTCGGTGGGTATCTGTCATTCCGCTTGAACTGCAAAACAATGTAAGTTCTTTATTCAAAAGAAGTATTATTCTTATACTGAACTCACGTTAAGTTATGTCCCTACAAAGTGTGTATATGTATGGTTATGCAAGGTTAACTGTAATAGGCGTGTGTGCGGATATTCATAAATGTTTTTACACGCAAATTTGCGCCGTCAGTTCAATCTCTAACTGCCGTAGGCAAGCGCCGGGCCTGCAGCATTGTGGGTTATCCGCAATCGTTGCGCATGCTGCCGTGCCTGCGCAACGCCGTTGTTAAACGAACGAAGCCCTGCAAGCGTGTGCCTGCAGGGCTTCGTTCGTAGCGGGGGTGGGACCCGAACCCACGACCTCCGGATTATGAATCCGACGCTCTAACCAGCTGAGCTATCCCGCCTTGATGTTGTTTTGCGGGTGCAAAGGTAATGACATTTTCTTTAAATACCAAAAAAATCTCGAGTTTTTTGTCGTTTTCTTGCATGAAATTATTATTTTTGTGGCAAAATACTCACAAGCCATGATTTATGGAAGATAATAGAATCAGCCTTGAACGAGAGTTGCGCTCAAAGTCGGCCAGTATAATATGGTCTCTGATAAGCACGCCCGCGGGTCTGGGTAAATGGATGGCAGACGAGGTGAAGTTTGAGGGTAACACGTTTACTTTTACATGGGGGAATGTATGGAGCAGGCATGAGACGAGGACTGCCACGCTGCTCGAGATGAAGAACTTTGACTATATACGTCTGCGCTGGAGTGAAGACGAGTACCGCGACACTTACTTTGAGTTGCGGATGTGTAAGAGCGACATCACCGGTGACTATATTCTTGAAATAACGGATTATGCCACTGACGGCGACACTGACACTCTTGTGGATATCTGGGACGCCAACATGGAGAAGCTGCACAGGTCGACAGGACTTTGAAAGGTGAAAAATTAAAAAGGTAAAAAGGTGAAAATTTTTCACCTTCTCACTTTTTCACCTTTTCACCTTTTAAATGTTGTTTTCTGATATTTTTGTGCTAATTTTGCAAGCTGGTATATTTTACGCCGGAACCTACTGACTGAATAATGCTTCGAATAAAGAAATTAGATAAGTTCATAGCCAAGCAGTTCGGCCTGCTTTTCATAGGAACGTTCTTCATCTGCTTGTTTATCCTGATGATGCAGTTCCTGTGGAAATACGTTGACGAGCTTATAGGCAAGGGATTGACTATGGACGTGCTTGCGCAATTTTTCTGGTACATGAGCCTCATGCTCGTGCCGCAAGCCTTGCCGTTGGCCATATTGCTGTCGTCGCTCATAACGTTCGGAAACCTTGGCGAGAGCAGCGAGCTTACTGCCATCAAGGCTTCCGGTATTTCGCTGTTGCAGGCATTCAGGTCGCTAATCGTCATTGTAATCTTCATATCCTTCGGCTCGTTTTATTTCCAGAATGTTATCGGGCCCAACGCCAATATGTCGTTCTCGCGCCTTCTCCTGTCAATGAAGCAGAAGAGTCCTGAACTGGAGATTCCTGAAGGTGTGTTTTACGACGGCATTCCCGGATGCAACCTTTATGTGCAGAAAAAGGATATGCAGACGGGCAAGTTGTATGGCGTGATGATTTACAAAATGACCGACAGCTATGAAGATGCCGCCATAATACTTGCCGACTCGGGCATGCTCCAGTCTACGGCAGAGAAGAAGCACTTGCTCCTGACGTTGTACAGCGGCGAGTGGTTCGAGAACATGAAGTCGCAACAGATGGTCAGGGGTACGGGGGTGCCTTACCGCAGGGAGACTTTTGTGCTGAAGAAAATCCTGCTTGACTTCGACTCAGACTTTAACGTAGCCGATGCTGGGGCGCTGTCGAACAGTTCGAAGAGCAAGAGCGTGGCGCAGATCGTCCATGACATTGACTCGCTCAACCATGTGTACGACAGTGTGGGGCGTGCCTTTTACCGTGATGCCCAGCGCGAGTATTATTCCGTGCCGTCGATAGGCAAGACGGACTCGCTAAGGGCAGTGAAGATGGCAGGAACCAAGACGTTCAGCTTCGACTCGGTGTACAGCCGCCTGAACGCGGACAAGAAACTGACGGCCGTCAACGGAGCGCTGAATAAGGTGAGGAGGGAGATGAACGACCTTGACTTCAAGGGTATGCTCACGTCTGACGGCGACAGGCTGATAAGGTCGCACAAGATTGAGGCCATCAACAAGTACTCTGTCGCCTTGCAGTGCATACTCTTCTTCTTTATCGGGGCGCCGCTGGGCGCAATCATAAGAAAGGGCGGTCTTGGTGTGCCTGTGATAATATCCGTGCTGGTGTTCATCGTGTTCTTCATCTTCGACAATTCGGGCTACCGAATGGCCAGGGCGGGAGAGTGGACTATCTGGTTCGGCAAGACGATATCCCTCGCGGTGCTTACCCCGCTTGCGGTGTTCTTCACGTACAAGGCCAATAATGACTCCGTGGTGTTCAACATAGACTTTTACCGCAATCTGTTCATGAACCTGCTGGGATTGCGCATGAAACGTTCGGTGTACAGGAAGGAGGTAATCATAAACGACCCGGACTATGCCGGCGATGCGGAGAAGCTGGCCCACATAAACGAGGAAATAAGCGCCTATGCGCATGAGCACAACCTGCTGATGGCCCCAAGCGTGGTAAAGGTGTTCTTCAAGTACAGTCCGGACCATGTTATCGAGGACATAAACGCTCGTATGGAGGCAGTGATTGAAGACCTGTCAAATACGAAAGACAAGCAGGTGCTGGCGCTCCTCAACGAGTATCCTTACATGGCGGTAAAGTCGCATACGCGTCCGTTCGAGCATAAATGGCTAAATATCGCGGCCGCGGTAGTGGTACCTGTTGGCTTGTTCCTTTATTTCAGGATGTGGCGGTTCAGGCTGCGCCTGTTCAGGGACCTGCGCGTCGTTAAACAGACCAACGACGGACTGATAGACAGAATAAACGAAATGAATACTGGCGGTAAGCGGAATGTTGCCGTATAATATAAAATAAGGTGAACTTGAATATGGAAAAACTGAAAATCAATACAGTCGAAGAAGCTCTTAAGGACTTCAAGGAAGGCAAATTTGTAATCGTTGTGGACGACGAAGACCGCGAGAACGAGGGCGACCTTATCATCGCGGCAGAAAAGATAACCGCGGAAAAGGTGAACTTCATGCTGAAGTATGCTCGTGGCGTGCTGTGCGCCCCGATAACGTTAAGCCGGTGTGACGAACTTGACCTGCCCCGCCAAGTCGATGAAAATACGTCCATGCTCGGAACACCGTTTACGGTGACCATCGACAAGCTTGAGGGTTGCTCTACGGGCGTATCTGCACATGACAGGGCCGAGACTATCAGGGCTCTTGCCGACCCGGCCTCGACGCCGCAGACATTCGGCCGCCCCGGACATGTCAATCCGCTTTACGCGCAAGACAACGGCGTGCTGCGTCGCAGCGGCCATACCGAGGCTGCCATAGACTTGTGCAAGCTGACGGGATTGTACCCGGCCGGCGCGCTGATGGAGATAATGAACGATGACGGCACCATGGCGCGTCTTCCGCAGCTGCTTGAGTTCGCAAAGGAACATGACCTCAAGGTGATATCCATCAAGGACATGATAGCCTACCGCCTGCAGCGGGAGTCGCTGATAAGCGTGGGGCAGACCGTGGACATGCCTACGGAGTACGGGCATTTCAAGCTTGTGCCGTTCAGGCAGACAAGCAGCGGGCTTGAACACATGGCCCTGATAAAGGGCGAATGGCAGCCCGAGGAGCCTATCCTGGTGCGTGTGCATTCGTCGTGCGCCACTGGCGACATCTTCGGCAGCAAGCGTTGCGACTGCGGCCAGCAGCTGCACAAGGCTATGCAGATGATAGAGAAGGAAGGCAAGGGCGTGCTGATATATATGCAGCAGGAAGGACGCGGAATAGGCCTTATGAATAAAATAGAAGCGTATAAGTTGCAGGAGGAGGGCTATGATACTGTGGACGCGAATGTTCATCTTGGCTTCAAGCCAGACGAGCGCGACTATGGTTGCGGAGCCCAGATGTTACGCCACCTCGGGGTGCATAAGATGAGGCTGATGACCAACAACCCGACCAAGAGGGTGGGGCTTGAGGCTTACGGCCTTGAAATAGTGGAGAATGTGCCGATAGAGATAACCCCTAACGAGTACGACTATAAATATCTGAAAACAAAGAAAGACCGCATGGGGCATGACTTGCATTTGTAAAAATGCGTGTAAACGGCTCATTTTGGAAACATTTTTTAGAAAATGACATAAAAATATCAATTCTTTTATTTCCACGTAACGAATAAATTATTTAATTTTGCAGAAATAAATCACGTATAATTATGGCACAGTTATCAGACCGTCTTAATCGTTTGGCGCCCTCTGCCACATTGGCTATGTCGCAAAAAAGCGCTGAGATGAAAGCGCAGGGAATCGATGTAATCAACATGAGCGTAGGAGAGCCGGACTTCAATACACCGGACCATATCAAGGCCGCAGCAAAGAAAGCCATTGACGATAATTATTCGAGATATTCTCCTGTTCCGGGATACATGGACCTTCGCGAGGCTATCGTGGCAAAACTGAAAAGGGAGAACGACCTGGACTACAGCGTTAGTGAGGTGCTTGTGTCTAACGGTGCCAAGCAAAGCGTGTGCAACGCGGTTATGGCGCTGGTGAATGACGGTGAGGAAGTAATCATTCCCGCTCCTTATTGGGTAAGTTATCCGCAAATGGTGAAGCTGGCGGGAGGTAATCCCGTAATAATCGAGGCCGGTTTTGACCAGAATTTCAAGATTACGCCGGAACAGCTTGAGGCAGCCATTACGCCAAAAACCAGGATGTTGATACTTTGCTCGCCGAGCAACCCTACAGGCAGCGTATATTCAAGGGAAGAGCTTGAAGGACTTGCCGAAGTGATAAAGCGCCATGACGACGTGTTCGTCCTTGCCGACGAGATTTATGAACATATTAATTATATCGGCAGGCACAACAGCATTGCGCATGTGCCGGGAATGAAAGAACGTACAATCCTCGTAAACGGAGTGTCAAAGGCTTATGCTATGACCGGATGGCGTATCGGGTATATCGCCGCTCCCGAATGGATTGTCAAAGGTTGCAACAAGCTGCAGGGACAATATACAAGTGGCCCGTGCTCGGTCAGCCAGAAGGCTGCTGTCGAGGCTTATGTTGGCGCGCAGGATTGCGTAGAGGAAATGCGTAAGGCGTTTGAACGCCGTCGCGACCTTATTGTTAGCCTCGCAAAGGAAATACCGGGGTTGGAGGTGAATGTTCCGGAAGGCGCATTCTACCTGTTCCCGAAGTGCAGCAGTTTCTTTGGCAAGAGCGACGGAACACATACAATCAATAGCTCAACGGATTTTGCACTGTATTTGCTTGAAGTCGGTCATGTTGCCACTGTAGCAGGAGATGCTTTCGGCGATCCTGATTGCTTTAGAATGAGCTATGCCACGAGCGACGATAATATCCGAGAGGCAATGGCGAGGATAAAGTCGGCAGTGGGCAAGTTGAAATAGAACATTGCCGTGATGTGTTAAAGATGACAGCGAAAATATATGGATAAAAGTCAAAAACATTGTTAAAAACTCTGCTTTTAGTGCTTTTATTACCTATAAATTGTTATCTTTGTGTGCTTGTTTTATGATACGCGCTCTATTGAGGGAAAAACGACACACTCTATTAACATTAAATCGAAACTTTATAACTTAATAATTAACTAACAAACAAAATTAAATTAAAATTATGGCAACTACACAAAAAGCAGCAAGCCCCCAGAAAAAGAATCAGGGCTTCCAAGGTATCAGAGCAGCATTTTGGGTTATCGTTGTATGTCTTGTCATCGCGATTTGCATATACAACCTCCTGCTCGGCAATCCTTCTAACTTCGCAGGTAACGACCCGGCAGGTCACCCGACTAACTTGCTCGGAACAATTTACAAAGGTGGTATCGTCGTTCCTGTCATCCACACACTTTTGCTTACTGTCATCGCATTGAGCATTGAGCGCTGGCTCGCACTTAACACCGCATTCGGAAAAGGCTCTTTGGCTAAGTTCGTTGCCAACATCAAGGCAGCCGTTGCTAAAGGCGACTTCAATGCAGCACAGCAGATCTGTGACAAGCAGAGAGGTTCTGTTGCAAACGTTGTTTCTGCTTCAATCCGCGCATACAAGGAGATGGAGACCGCTCCCGGCTTGAAGAAGGCTCAGAAGGTTGCTAAGATCCAGCAGGCTCACGAGGAGGCAACACAGCTTGAAATGCCTACCCTGCAGATGAACCTCCCGATTCTCGCAACAATCGTTACACTTGGTACACTTACCGGACTTCTCGGAACCGTTATCGGTATGATCCGTTCATTCCAGGCTCTGGCTGCCGGCGGTGGTGGTGACTCTCTCGCACTTTCTACTGGTATTTCTGAGGCGTTGATTAACACCGCGTTCGGTATTTTGACTTCTTGGTGCTCGGTTATTGCATATAACACATTCACAAACAAGATTGACAAGCTGACATACGCGCTTGATGAGGTTGGTTATACTATTGCTCAGACATACGAAGCCAACCACACTGAAGAAGCTTAATTTTACTAACCCTTTAAAATCTTATTACTATGGGTAAAGTAAAAATTAAGAGGCAATCCATCTGGATCGACATGACCCCGATGAGCGACGTGATGGTCTTGCTGTTGACTTTCTTCATGTTGACGTCAACGTTCGTGAAGAATGAGGCAGTGAAGGTCGTTACTCCAGGCTCAGTGTCGGAGGTGAAGGTTACAGACAAGAATGTCCTGACTATCCTTGTTGACAATAAGGGTAAGGTGTTCTTGGGCTGGGACAAGCCGGGCGACATGGAGACAGCTCTGAGCAGCATGGCAGACCAGTTCGGAGTATCACTGACCGGGGCGCAGATGAAGAATGTGCGCAGTGCTACGAATATTGGCGTGTCAATGAACGACATTGGTAATTTCCTTAACCAGGAATCTAACCAAATGAACGCATATCAGCAGGATAAGGGTATTCCTACTGACAGCATTGACGGCGGTATGAGCGAGTTCCAACTCTGGGTTAAGACTGTTACTGACGCAAATTCAGACATGAAACTTGCCATCAAGGCAGACGAGAAGACCCCTTACAAGGTCATCAAGAAAGTTATGTCTGAACTTCAGGACATGAACCAGAACCGTTACGAACTTATCACTTCTTATAAAAAAGTGGAGGACTAAGGCATGGCAAAAAAGAAACTGAGTAGACAGAAGAAAGTCGACCTTCGCGTGGACTTCACCCCGATGGTGGACATGATGATGCTTCTTATCACGTTCTTCATGCTGTGTACGTCTTTGAGCAAGCCCCAGGCAATGCTCTTGACGATGCCGAGTAACGATAAAAATGTTCAGGAACAAGATAAGACTGCGACTAAGGCTTCACAGACAATCACTGTCTTTGTAGCAGGTAACGACAAGATTTATTATGTGGCCGGAATTCCTAACTATGAAGATCCTTCATGCTTGAAGGAGACTACATGGGGCAAGGACGGAATCCGTAGCGTGCTTATCAATCACGTTACAGAAGATGGAACCGTTCCGGTTGCGGCAATAATGAAAGCAAAGCTGGAACTCGACGCTAAAAAGCTGAAAGACCCGGCTAAGTATCCGGATTCTATTTACAATAAGGAGCTTGACAAGCTGAAGAATGGTGAGGTTAATGGACAGAAGATTCCTACGCTGACTATTATCATCAAGGCAACGGACGACGCTTCTTATAAGAATTTGGTTGACGCTCTGGATGAGATGCAGATTTGCAGTATTGGTAAGTATGTCATCGACAACATTACCCCTGAAGACAGACAGCTCCTTAGCAAAAAAGGTGTTCGTTTGAATTAAGGCGTAACAAGTCGTTGGTTAACATTTAAAACGAAAAGACAATGTCAAAAATAGATTTAATATCTAATGAATGGGCTGACCTTGTTTTCGAAGGGAGAAACCAAGCCTACGGAGCCTACAGGCTTCGTAAGAGCACTTCCAAGAGAAATCTTTGGTCATTGCTCATCGTGCTTATTGCTGCTGTTGTCATATTCTCTGCCATAGCGATCAAGAACGTAATTCAGGCTAATCAGAAGGTTGCCATTACGACTGAGGTTGAGCTTTCTAAGATTGAGACAAAGAAGCAGGCCAAGGTTGAGAAGAAGGCTCCTGTTAAGATTGAGCCCCCGAAGCCGGTAGAGAAGGTGAAGAGTTCTATTAAGTTTACCGCCCCCGTCATCAAGAAGGACGAAGACGTGAAGCCTGAGGAAGAAATGAAGAATCAGGATGAACTTCAGAAGACTAAGACTACAATCGGTGCTTTCAACGTTGTAGGTAATGATGAAGTAGGTGGTGAAGTCCTTAAGGCGAAAGAGGAAATTGCCCAGCCAGAACCTCCGAAGGAGGAAGAGAACAAGGTGTTCGACGTGGTTGAGGAGAATCCTTCATTCCCAGGTGGTCAAGCTGCTTTGATGCAGTGGCTGAACGCGAATATCAAGTATCCGGTCATCGCGGCCGAGAACGGTATTGAAGGGCGAGTTATCGTTCAGTTCGTTGTAAGCAAGACCGGTTCCATTTCTGATGTAAGGGTTGTACGTGGCGTTGACCCGTCACTGGATAAGGAGGCTGTTCGCGTTGTAAGCAACATGCCTAATTGGACTCCTGGCCGTCAGAACGGTACGACTGTAAACGTAAGGTTCACTTTGCCTGTAACATTCAGATTACAGTAAAACGAGCAAGATGAGAAAAGAACTATTCTACGGTTTAGTAGGATTCACACTGTTCTTGGGATTTGTTTCGGCATGTACCGACAAACCCAAGAACGGTAGGACTGATACTTATTCGTCAGGAGCGATAACTTTCGCTTCTGACGAAAGTTTTAGCCCTATCATTGATGAACAAATCCAAGTATTTGAAAGTATATATCGTGACGCAAAGTTGACTCCGATATATACGAATGAGCTTGATGCGGTCAATCTCCTTATGAAGGATAGTATCCAGTTGGCGATTACCGCAAGGAATTTTACGAAAAAGGAACTCGAGAATCTCAAGGCCCGTAATTACCTGCCTGTGGCCATTCCTTTGGCTTATGACGGGCTATCGCTTATTATCAACAGGGAAAATACCGATTCGTGTATTTCAATTAAGAACATCAAGCGAGTATTGAGCGGACAGGCGAAGACTTGGGGCGATATCGTTCCAGGTTCGAAGAGAGGTGAAATTCAGGTGGTTTTCGACAATAGTAAATCGAGTACGGTTCATTTTTGTGTTGATTCAATCCTTGACGGGAAGCCTATAAACAGCCCGAATATCGTGGCCGTAAAGACCAGTAAAGAGGTTGTCGACTATGTCGAGAAGGCTCCTAACGCCATTGGCATTATCGGTTCAAACTGGTTGAATGACAAACGTGACACCACCAACACCACATTTAAGAAGAATATAACTGTTATGTCGGTAAGCAGAATGGACACAGCTACTTATTATAACAGCTGGAAGCCTTACCAGGCATACTTGCTTGACGGACATTATCCGTTGGTAAGAACAATATATGCATTGTTAAACGATCCGATAAACGGTCTTCCATGGGGCTTCGCCCATTTTATAGAGTCGCCCAAGGGACAGCTTATCATATTTAAGTCAGGTTTGTTGCCAAGGCGTGGCGATATAACCATAAGGTCGGTTAGCGTAAGTGACGAGTGATAAACTTGTCAAGATTGATTGTTTGAGAAGATGATAAATGAAAATTTATAGAGTATGAAAGCAATTAAATATGTATTAGCAGGAGTATTGATGACAAGTGTCTTCGCTCCGTCAATGGCCCAGGACGTTAAGTCGCAGGTTGAGGCCATCAAGAAAGTTGTAACTGACAACAAGTCAAATCCGGCAGCCGCAGAAGAGCAGGTTAAGGATTTTGTTAAGGAAAACAAGAAGAATGCTGAGGCATTAGCAGGACTTGGCCGTGCTTATTTCGAGATTAAGGATACGGCGTCAGCCCGTGAGTATGCCATGATGGCTATCGACAGGGGCAAGGACAACAAGGGCAAGGCACTTGCTTATATCCTGCTTGGTGACATCGCTGCATTGAGCGATGAAGGTGGAGGCGCCGCAAGCCAGTATAACCAGGCTATGTTGCTTGACCCCCAGAACCCGACAGGTTATATCAAGTATGCTGCCGTTTACCGTAAGGTTGATCCGGAAGGTTCAGTTGCCGTACTTGAAAAGCTACGCCAGGTGCAGCCTGATTATCCTGTTGACGCAGAGGCAGGCCACTTCTTTTATGGCGCAAACAAATTTGACAAGGCTGTAGAATATTACGGAAAGGTAGACCTTAACCAGTTGAAGGAGAACTATCTCACTGAATATGCTACAGCTGCGCTTCTTATGGCAGACTCAAAGAAAAGTCTGGAAGTGTCTTTGTTCGGTGTAAACAAGAATCCGCGTGATGCTGCCATGAACCGTATCACTTTCTATAATTACACGGATTTGAAGGATTACAAGAACGCAATCAAGTATGCTGACGCGCTTTTCAACAAGTCTGACAGTGCGAAGATTTCGGCTCGTGACCATCAGTATTATGGCTACGCACTTATGGGCGACAGCGCTTTTGACCAGGCTATAGAGCAGTTTAAGAAGGCTCTTGAAATGAATGCTGAACTTAATGACGTCCGTAAGCAGCTCTCTGACGCTTATCTTGCAAAGAATGACTTTACCAACGGACTCGCATATTATGACGAGTATCTCAGCAAAATAGAGAAACCGTCAGTACCCGATCTCGACGGTCTTGCCAAGCTTTACATGCAGCAGGCTGCAAGTATGGATTCTCTTACTACTGACAAGGTTAACGCTTTCAAGAAGGCTGACGAGATTTACGGCAAAATCGCTGCCGACTCTCCCGGCAATAAGCTGTATGCTACCATGATGCGTGCCCGTATCAACTCACAGCTTGACCCCGAGTCAACTCAAGGTCTTGCAAAGCCTTATTATGAGGAGTATGCGCAGTTGGCACAGACCGAGCAGGCTAACAACCCCAAACTGCTCATTGAGCCTTATCTGTACCTTGGTTATTATTATATCCTCAAGGAGGACAATGCTACCGCCAAGACATACTACGAGAAGGTTAAGGCTATCGACCCGCAGAACTCTATTGCCAATCAGGCACTGGAGGTGTTGAAATAATCATTATCAATGATAAAGTCTTAAACGGCGCGCCATCATGGGATGGCGCGCCGTTTGCGTATTTGCACAAATCATTTTTGCCGTATTTTTTCGTAATACATCTTCCATCTTTCACTATTCGATATAATCGGTAATGTACAAAGATTTATGGTGGTGGAATATGTGTCGTCCGTATCTTTCACCAACTCGAGTCTCTGTCGGTCCGTTAATGTACGCCATGTTGCGTGATGAAGTATCGGTGAAATACGATTATCCGCATCTTTCACAGTGTAAAGGCTTGTGTGCCAGAATATTATGCCTTGCTGTGAAGGATGGAAGATTGTTTGGGATAATCTGTTGGGCATGCGTAATGGATATAAACGGAAACTTCCGTAGCGAGTGCTTGCTGTGCGTAATGATGCCGTTGACGGTCTTTTGATACGTAAAAGGCCGTGAATCAGTATGCGATTCACGGCCTTTTATGTTATTGTTTACGGCTTTTCATGACGTTTGTCGGCGCAGTCCTGCTTTTTGCTGCTCGCATATTGCGATGCCGGCTGTGTCTGCTGTTCCTCTTTCCCCTTCTTGTTCAGTTCCGGATAGCTGGTGCGCGTATGGTATATAGCTTTCAGGCGCTCAATAAGCACCTGTTTGGCTACGGCTATATCGTGGAACGTTATCGGGCATGTACGGAAGAATCCGTCCTCTACCTGTTGGTCGATAAGTTTGTTGACGAGGTTGGATATGCTCTCTTCTGTATATTCCTTCAGCGAGCGTGCGGCGGCCTCTACCGTGTCGGCCATCATCAGGACGGCTTGCTCGCGGGTAAACGGGTCGGGGCCAGGGTATGTAAACAACGTGTCGTCGACCGGTTCGTCAGGATGTTCGTTCTTGTATGAAATGTAGAAATATTTTGTCTTGCCTGTGCCGTGGTGTGTCTTTATGAAATCCTTTATTACGCCCGGCAGGTTGTATCTTTCGGCCATTTTCAGTCCATCGGTGACGTGGCTTATCACCACTTGGGCTGCATCTATGCGCGGCAGGGCGTCAAGTGGATTTATTCCTCCCATTTGGTTCTCGGTAAAATAGACGGAGTTTTTCATCTTGCCTATGTCGTGATACAGCGCGCCGGTACGCACGAGCTGGCTCTTTGCGCCAATCTTGTTGGCTATCTCGGCCGCCAGGTTGCCCACCATTACCGAGTGTTGGAACGTGCCTGGGGCGACCTCGCTGAGGCTGCGCAACAGCTTTTTATTTGTGTTTGACAGCTCGATTAAAGTCACGTTGGATATGAATCCGAAGGTCTTTTCAATGACGAGCATTAGCGGGTAGGCGAACAGCAGGAGCACGCCGTTGACCGCAAAGTAGGCGTACATGCTGTGGTCCATCGTGAGAATGCTGTTGTCCTGCATCAACTGTAGGGCGAAGTATATGCCGCTACTGCCCAGAGTGACGAGCAGTGCGGTCTTGAATATCTCGGCACGCTGCGACAGTTCGCGTAGCGAGTAGATGGCTATGAACCCTGCCACGAGCTGCACGATGATGAATTCGTACTGGTATTTTACTGCGGCGGCACAGATGAGCACCATTGTGACGTGAGCCGTGAAGGCCGTTCGCGAGTCGACAAACACGCGTATGAAAATAGGCGCTATGGCAAACGGCAATATGTATACGCTGAGCACGTTGTGCGTTATCATCAGCGATACTAGGATGGGGAATACGGTAATCATCACGTACAGCATGGCTATGCTGCGAGGCTTATCTAAATAATCCTTGCGGAACAAGCGCAGGTAAGTGGTGAACAGAAGTATAAGCGTGCCTACGAACAGCACCTGTCCGGCTATCGTAGACGGCACGGCACTTGCGCTGGCGCTTCGCCGTTTGGTCTCGCGCTCGAAAGAATTGAGCACCCTGTACGTGTAATCGTCTACTATTTCGCCCCTGTCAATGATTTTCTGTCCGCTCAGCACCATGCCGCTTGCCAGCGGTATTCCGCTCAGCATGTCGCCCAGCTCGCCCTCGCTGCGCTCCTCGTCGTAGATTATGTTCGGCTGGATATACTCGTTAAGGTTGCACCGTTGCAGAATCTGCCTTTGGGCGGCGAGCTTAGGGTCGGAGAAAAGTTGCTCGTATGCGGTCATCGTTGAGTACGTACACATGATTTCAACGCTCGTGGCCTTTTTTCCGCTAACTATGCGTATCATGCTCGTTGTGTCGCGGCTTATCTTTGAATACTCGAGCGCGTCCATCACTCCCGCGAGGTACAGCCTGTGCAGCCTGTCGGCTATCGTGCTTACGTATTCGGCAGGAAGCCCCGGTATGCCGTCCTTGTAGTTGTCGATAAAGCGCTTTACCTGCTCCTGTTCCACTTTTGCGTCGTAGTTGTAGTATGGCTCGAAGGCATCGGTAATGCTGTCCTGCTCTTCCTTTATGGTCTCCTCGGTTTTGTATATCGGGAAATCGAACTTTGCTATGAGCGAACTGTACATCCACGGCTTGCCCACGTCGTAACGGAATTGCGGGCCGCTGTTGCGTGGCAGGAACGACACTATTAATGCCACGGTAACCACTACCAGCGCCGTATAAACCAGCCAGCGGCCATGGTGGTGGGTGTTTGCGTTGTCAAATCTAATCATTTTCCGGGTAATGTAACTTTGCCCTGCGAAAATAATAAAAATCTGTGCCATTTTGCAAAAAATATTGTATTTTTGCACAAAAATAACTTTATCTTCATTAAAATACATGTCAGAAAGAAAAGTAAGGGTGCGTTTCGCGCCCAGTCCGACCGGTGCCTTACATATCGGCGGAGTACGCACAGCATTGTATAACTACCTGTTCGCCAAGCAGAATGGCGGCGAACTGATTTTCAGAATAGAAGATACGGACTCGTCGCGCTTCGTTCCAGGAGCCGAGGAATATATAATAGAGTCGTTCCGCTGGCTCGGAATAAAGTTTGACGAAGGCGTCAGTTTCGGCGGTTCGCATGGCCCTTACAGGCAGAGCGAGCGCCGGGCCATTTACAAGAAATACGTAGACCAGCTGCTCGACGAGGGCCGGGCGTACATCGCCTTCGACACTCCAGAGGAGCTTGAGGCCAAGCGCACGGAAATAAAGAACTTTCAGTATGACGCGCATACACGTTCGTTAATGCGTAACTCGCTTACTATGCCCAAGGAAGAGGTTGACCGCCTGGTTGCCGACGGGGCGCAGTATGTGGTAAGGTTCAAGGTTGAACCCGGCGAGGATGTGCATGTACACGACATGATACGTGGCGACGTGGTTATCAAGAGCGACATCCTTGACGACAAGGTTTTGTACAAGAGTGCCGACGAACTTCCCACTTACCATCTTGCCAATATCGTTGACGACCACTTGATGGAGGTAACCCATGTCATTCGTGGCGAGGAGTGGCTGCCCAGCGCGCCGCTGCACGTGCTTCTTTACCGTGCTTTCGGATGGGAAGACACCATGCCGCGTTTTGCCCATTTGCCGCTGCTGCTTAAACCGGACGGTAAGGGTAAGTTGAGCAAGCGTGACGGCGACCGACTCGGATTCCCCGTATTCCCGCTTGAATGGCATGACCCCAAGACCGGCGAAGTAAGCCGCGGATATCGTGAAGAGGGCTATTTCCCCGAGGCGGTAATCAATTTCCTTGCGCTGCTTGGCTGGAATCCCGGCACAGAGCAGGAGCTTTTCACGCTTGACGAACTTGTCAAACTGTTTGACATAACCAAGTGCAGCAAGGCCGGTGCCCGTTTCGACTACAAGAAATGTATCTGGTTCAACCACGAATATATCCTCCGCAAGAGCAACGAGGAGATTGCGGGCCTGTTCGCGCCTGTAGTTGCCGGCAACGGTGTAGACGAACCTCTGGAGCGTGTTACCCAAGTTGTGGCAATGATGAAAGACCGTGTAGACTTTGTCAAGGAGTTGTGGCCGTTGTGCTCGTTCTTCTTCATTCCTCCTACTGAGTATGACGAAAAGACGGTGCGCAAGCGTTGGAAGGCTGATTCGCCGCAGGTTATGGCCGAACTGGCAGATGTCCTTGAAAGTCTTGACGACTTCTCATTGGACAATCAGGAGCGTGTCGTCATGGCTTGGGTTGAGGATAAAGGATATAAGCTGGGCGACGTCATGAACGCCTTTCGCCTGGCCCTTGTCGGCATAGGAAAGGGTCCCGGCATGTTCGATATATCAGCCTTTCTCGGCAAGGAGGAAACCCTGCGCCGGCTTAGGAGGGCCATAGCGGTGTTGGGAAATTAAGAAATGAGAGTTAAGAATCGGAGAAACAATCAGTCGGTGATAGCTTTTAATGCCGTTTTTGTTGATTCTTGACTCTTATTTCTTTACTCGTTAACTCTTGATTCAACATTATGTACGAACTTATCATACGCTTATACTCGCTTGGAGTGGCAATAGCTTCGCTGTTCAACCCTAAGGCCAGGAAGATGCTTAAAGGAGGGCGTGAGGCCTTTGGCGTGCTTGCCGACAAGATTGACGGCGGCAGCCGCTATGCGTGGTTCCATGCGGCCTCGTTGGGAGAGTTCGAGCAAGGCCGTCCGATTATGGAGCGTCTTCGTGTAGAGCATCCTGAGATGAAAATCCTCTTGACGTTCTTTTCGCCGTCAGGATACGAGGTCAGGAAAGACTACAAGGGAGCCGACATCGTATGTTACTTGCCGTTGGATACATACAGCAACGCCCGTAGGTTTGTTGAGGCGGCAAGGCCGGCGGTCGCGTTCTTCATCAAGTATGAGTTCTGGTGGAACTATTTGCGGTTGCTTAAACGCTCTGGCGTACCCGTTTACAGCGTCAGCAGTATTTTCCGTCCCGGCCAGGTGTTCTTCAGGTGGTATGCGCGTCCTTACGCACGGGTGTTGCGTTGTTTTACGCGCTTCTTTGTCCAAAATGAAGAAAGCCGCAGGCTGCTTGGTTCTATGGGCATTACCGATGTGGACGTAACGGGTGACACACGCTTTGACCGTGTAATGCAGATTAAGCAGGCGGCAATGAAGCTGCCGCTTATTGACGCTTTCACTCACGGGGCTAAGGTGTTCGTGGCAGGCAGCAGCTGGCCACCTGACGAGGAGATTTTCATCCGCTACTTCAATGCTCATCCCGAGTGGCGGCTCATCATCGCGCCACACGTGGTGTCGGAAGACCATTTACGCCAGATAGAGAGGCGCCTTGAGCGTCCCGTAGTGCGTTATTCGCATGCCACGCCTGAAACGGTTGCTGGTGCAGGCTGCCTGGTTGTAGACTGCTTCGGACTGCTGTCGTCAATTTACGGATATGCAACGGTGGCATACGTTGGCGGCGGTTTCGGAGTAGGCATACACAATCTGCTTGAGGCCGCGGTGTGGGGCGTTCCGGTAATATTCGGCCCTAACAATGCACGTTTCCAAGAGGCGCAAGAGCTGAAGGCATGTGGCGGGGGGCTTGAAATATGTTCTTACGATGATTTTAAACATGTGTTTGATAATTTCAATGCCTCGCCGCAAGCCGTGATGGCTGCCGGTACTGAGGCTGCAAACTACGTCAGGGAAAAGGCGGGGGCAACGGATGTTATATTGAATGCTGTCGAGCCGAGGCTTCGCGCGTCCCTTTAATGGCTATAATCTGCCTTAAGAAAACTATCTAACCGATGATAAGACAGCGGCCGCGGCCATATCCTTGAAGGGTGTGGCCGCGTTTTATGTATGCAGTGTCATCATTTGCCGTGCGTCACGGGCCCATGCCGGTGATGTTGACGGATTACATTTTTGCTTACCATTATTACTGATTTACGCCTGAGTGCCTTTGTCTTGTCATGGTAAATGGTTACCTTTGCTCCTGCGTTAGGCCGTTGCTGTTTGCGCGCCTGATCGTCGTATAAAGTTCAATTGAGTAGTAATCATGTGGTTTGCAGTATTTTTCATCCTTCCGTTGGCCGGTCTCGTCTACGTGGCGTGGCATGTGTGGGCGTTGTTGCCCGTGGCTACGGTGTACCGATGGTGCGCGGTGGGCGTATGTATATTGGCGTTGGCCATGATGGTGATGAGCTTCGCGCGCGTTACCGAACATGTGCCGTTGTGGATGGCCAAGGTTGTGTACAATGTCGGGTATCCGTCGCTTTTCATAATGCTTTACGCTGTAATGGCGTTCCTTTTGCTTGATGTGCTCAGGCTGGTGCATGTCGTGCCGCGCCAGTGGCTTTATTCTAACGGTACTACAGCGACGGTTCTCGTGTTGTTGATTGCCGCCGTGTTCGTTTACGGAAACGTGCGTTTCCATGACAGAAAGTGCCGTACTATCGGCGTGGAAACGGCCAAGCACTTGGATGGGGATGTTACGGTCATGCTGATGAGCGACCTGCACCTGGGCTATCATATCGGTCCAAATGAGCTTGGGCGGATTGTGGACATGATAAATGCCGCACGTCCCGACATGGTGTTGATTGCTGGTGACTTGATTGACGGCAGCCTGCGCCCGCTCGACGAGCAGCGTATGGCCGGAATCCTGCGCTCGATAAAGGCACCGGTGTATGCTTGTCCGGGCAACCATGAGTACTACGCAGGCATTGACAAGTCGGCCGACTTCATGCGCCGTGCCGGTATTACGTTGTTGCGTGACAGTGTGGCGACAGAGGGCGACCTGGTGATTATCGGGCGTGACGACCGCACCAACCGCCACCGCAAGAGCCTTGGCATGCTGATGAAGGACGTTGACAGGGGACAGTATACCATACTTATGGACCACCAGCCGTATCATCTTGAACAGGCCGAGCGCGCGGGCGTTGACTTTCAGTTGAGCGGGCACACGCACCACGGCCAGGTATGGCCTATATCGTGGATAACTGATGCTGTGTATGAAGTGTCGCATGGCACTTACCGCCGCGGCGACACTCATTATTATGTATGTCCAGGCGTGGGGCTGTGGGGTGCTAAATTCCGTATCGGCACAGATTCGGAGTACGGCCTGCTGCGCCTCTCGAACCGTGATTGACGGTCCCAGTGCTGTAGGCGGAGCGTAAACGGCGGTGTCGTTTTGCGTCATTTTATAAGGAAGGAAAGTTTACCCGAAATCCGTTAAGCATGATTTCGGGTTCTTTTTTTCCTCATTCTGTATTAAATAAAAGGCTTTATTCCATCACGTAAAACCGCGTTTCGCGTTGAGAATAAGCACTTCTTTGAACGGTTTGCGTAGTCTCAGGATATGGCAGGCTGTGTACTCGAAAAAAACAAAAGCTCGTTTCCCATGCTTTTATTTTGCTTTTCCCTCGTCTTGCATTATCTTTGCATATACTCTAACCTGTTAAAAACATAACCTTACGATAATTATGACAAGAGAAGAAGAACTACTCGCTAAAATCCAGAAGATGTGCGACCAAGATCTTGAGGCCGACGTCATTAAGATGATTGACGCTCTTCCCGACGGAGAACGTACGTACAAGGTGGTGGGGCTGCTTGCCCGTACGCTGTCTAACCTTGCAGGAATGATACGTTCCGGATATGTTGAGGACGTACAAGATCCCGACGCCCTTGACCGCAGGGCTCTTGAAATTCTTGCCGAGACGGCAGAGGAGGGCAAGGATGACCCCAACTGGTGGTGTCGCAACGGATATACACGTATGGGGCTTGGCATGGAAGCCGAGGCTATTCCGTACTTCGAGCACGTAATGACACTTATCCCTGACGATCCCGAGACGCAGGAGTTCTGGAGCGACGTGCCCGAAGCGATAGGGCAGTGCAAGGCCATACTTGACTTCCTGGACCATCCCAAGGCGAAGGAAAGGCCTTATTTTATGAGGCGTTCGATGGTTATCTGCATACAGCGTGATGCCGCCTACCGTCTCGACATAGACCCTTTCGTGCCGCGCATCGCTGCCGTCGACGGTATAGAAGGACTTGTCTGCGAGCGGGCAGGGGATGAAAGTGTATCGACGGTGGCGCGCATCAAGGGGCGTTTCTACGGCGAGGAGTTCGACATGGAGATTGACCGCGTTGAAGATTTCGACCCTTCCGGTCTGCGTGTCTCCACTTACTTCAACGATTCGGATATTGAACTCGTGCAGGAACTGCACAGCGGTTATGCCGTGGACATGCGCTTCGGCACTGACGACCCCTCACGCTGGTTCCACCTGCAGATGTGCATTGCCGATATGGCTGTGCCCGATATGCTTGTGGCTTACGACCTGTCGGCATGCCAGGCGCTCTCCGGCCACCTCGTGCGGAGGATTGCCTCTTCGGCAGTACCGCCTCATCCCGACTTTGCGTACACCATCTGGGACGAGGCCGACAGCCGTGGAACTGACGTCTGGCTGTACACACGCGGACTTCAGAGGATGGGACTGCCTGACATTGAGATTATGCACAGCTCGCCCAGACATGCCGTATGCCACCGCAAGCTGATTAGAGCCGTCGTTAAGTACATGTTCTGGAATCGCCACGACAACGCCTCGTCCGTGCCGAAAATAGACTTGCCCGTAGCTTACATGGCAGGAGGTGTGCCTCTGTACGTGCGCCTGTTGCCCTGGCCCGAGGCCATTAAGGACGGCAGCCGCAGCGCCGGCACGCCGGGCTCATTGCGCACCCGCCTTAAGAGGATGAACTCCGACAGCTGCGTGATGTTCGCATATCCTGACGAACAGGCCGTTGCCGAAGACGTTTACCAGCCATTGTGGATGATGGACGACTTTCTTGACGACGGCCATGAAGACGACACGAAGTTCATCATCTGTGAGGAAGAGAACACTCGCATGCACCGCCTCGCCATGGAGACGTTTGACATAGTGGAGCGTGTGGCGCGCCTTACTCCGGAAAAGGTAATGCTGCGCCTGTGGCTTGAAGACGACGACGGTGAGTTGGACACGCTGTGGGCGCGCCTCACGAAATATGTTGACCGCAATAATTTTGAGATTAGGATAGAGGACGACGAGCATGCCGGCGAGGACAACGGCAGCCAGCTTGCCTTTATCGACGAGACCGACGAGCGTATATCGACATGGCTTATCGAGGCCGGCGAGCATTGTGTCACTCCGGAAAGCATTTATCTGCTTGACGCCGAGCCTGGCCTGAAAAAGGAGCTGGGACTGGAGTGACACGCGTCGGACGGCGATGTGTCGGCATGGCGCGGGGCTTATTGCATGCCGCTTCATGCCGTGGAACAGGCAAAAAATAAAGGCGGCTCGAATGTTCGAGCCGCCCCGTTGTAATTCTAAATAAATAAATTAGCCTAAGCTAATAGCCTCTGACGGACATACATCCGCGCAAGTGCCGCACTCTGTGCACATGTCAGGGTTGATTGAATACTTCTCGCCCTCAGAGATTGCTCCTGCCGGACATTCGTCGATACATGTACCGCATGCGATACAGTCGTCACCAATTACGTAAGCCATAATGTTCTTGTTTTATTTTAGTTAATAATGTTTTGTACCTACTTTTGTACACTGCAAAGGTAATATAATTATCTTTAATACCTATTTTTAGGTATTTGTTTTTAGATTGTTTAACGCTTATTTTATTAAACCTGCGCGTAAAAAGAACAAAGCGTGGAGGTGTTCGTTTTTGCGTATGCCGTGCGTCTTTGGCGTGCCTGTCGGTAAATGTTGCCGTGGTATGGCTTTGCGCCCTGCGTCATTCAAAGTAGAACGACAGCACTATCATCTTGCTGTGGGCCTCGTTTATGGATCTTGCGTATATGCGCATATTCTCGTCGCGCAGCCGGTCGGCGTGTTTCGTGTCGAGGCTGTTGATGAGGCTGTAGCAGAACTTCAGCTCGGGGCGCAGCTTGAAGAATGGCAGGTAGATGTCGCAGCCGAGTCCTACTTCAAGCATTATGTCGTAGCGTTTCAGCCGTACATAGTCGTTGTCGCCGCCCGAGAGGTTCACCATGGGGTCTATTCCCGCCATTATGTAGGGCCGCGCGTTGTCAAGCCGCGGTGCGGCGAACTGCAGGTTGAGCGGCACGCCTATGTATACGGTCTTCATGTCCTGCGTCTGTACGATGGGTTCTCCGTTCTCCAGACGGTCGGTATGGTTGTACAGTGTCAGGTGGCGGTTGCCGAAATATAGCGTCGGAGCCATGCGGAAGGCGAAGTGCTGGCTAAGCCTCAGCTCGCCGAGCACGCCGACATTGAAGCCCATGTCCCATCTGTCCTGGTCGCATGTTATGAGCGTTTCGCCCTGCGTGCCGTCCTCGTTCATTACCGTCTGCGGCCCAATGTTGCCGAACTCGATGTCCTGGAAGTGCGTGCCTACCACTACGCCGAAGTGGAACGGGCGCAGGTCGGTATATGGCCGGTTCTGTACGGCGTTGCCTTGGGCGGCGGCATGCATGGCCACGGCCGATAGTATGATTATGGAAAACAGTTTTCTCATTATTCAATATAACGGTGATATTGGTTGAATATTTTGTCGTCAGGTTATGAAAAATGGATTTTTAGGCTTTGTGGCGTGGCCGTATATAGTGCCGGCGGCGCCCGGTGGTTATGCCAAAGGCCGTCTTTCGCAACGTGAAAGACGGCCTTTGGCCTTGTGTTTTGCGGCCTTTTACATTGCGAAAGGCCGCCTTTTATGAAGCGGTATGTTTTATTTGCTTTCGATGTTTACGATAATCCTGCCTATGAAAATGCCGTGCTTGCCGTTCTGGTCGTTGGGAATGTCCCTGCCGTCAAGGTCCTTGATATATTTCATTTGTTCGAAGTAAGTGTGCGAATGGCCTCCGAGCACGATGTCAACGTTCCTCACTTGCGGCATAAGCTCGGTGTCGTCAAGGCCGAGTATGTCCCATCCGAGATGTGAAAGGCATATCACCACGTCACACTTCTCTTTCTCCTTAAGCGTGCGTGCCACGTCGTTGGCCGCCTTTACGGGGTCGTTGTATTTCACTCCTGCGCACGATGTGGCGAGCACGAGGCCGTCGAGTTGCGGCGAAAGGCCGAACACTCCTATCTTCAGTCCGTCGCGCCTGATGACGGTGTATGGCTTGACTATTCCCTCGAGAGGAGTTCCCGTAAAGTCGTAGTTGGCGCACACGATAGGGAACTTGGCTTTCCTGAACAGGCGCGCCATGTTCTCCACGCCGAAGTCAAACTCGTGGTTGCCTATCGTGGCGGCGTCGTAGCCCATGAGGTTCATCAGTTCAACCTCAACGTCTCCTTTGTATAAGGTATAGTAAGACGAGCCTTGCGAGAAGTCGCCGCTGTCGAGCAACAGCAGTTGCGGATAGCGTTGGCGTTCTTGCCTGAGCATTTCCGTACGGCGGATGAAGCCACCGCGTCCTGCGAGCATGGTGTCTGCAAGGTGCGCGTTGAGCGGATATATGCAGCTGTGGGTGTCGTTGGTGTGCAGTATTACAAGCTTTTTGCCCCTTGCCTGCAAGGTTGTCATGGCCACAACGGCCATGAACGCAATGATTATAAAGCGTTTCATTTTTCTTCAGTCTTTATTCGTCCTTCTATGCGTGAGCTTACGCTGATGCCCTGCGACATCTTTTCCTTCATGTATTTCATTATGATGAAGCGCACGTTGTTGTCCTTGCTTTGTGGCGACTTGACGTCGATGGCCGCCTTGAATGCCGCCATGTTGTCGTTGCCCTGCGCCACGTAGTCCAGTGTTGCCACGCGGTATTTGGCATTTGGGTCAATATCCTTGCCGTCCAGTCTGGCCGACTTCAGTCCGCCGTCCTTGGTTATCACGAGCTCTACTCCATGGCTTACGCCCTCTCCTCCTGCCGCCGCTATCTGTCCGAACAGTTCGAGTACCCTGTCGCCTGTAAGCGTGACGAAGCATATCTTGTTCTCGAAAGGCGCCACGTCGAGCACGTCGCCGTATGTCACGTCGCCCTTGGCGAATGCCGAGCGAATGCCGCCGATGTTGTACACGGCGAAGTCCGGTTTTTCGGAATAATCCTTTCCGCACCACACGAGGATGTCCGCAAGCAAGTTTGACAGCGGGCTTTCCGGCCTTTCGGCATACATGTATTCCGACGTGCGACCTACTACGGGGCTCATTATGCTGTCTACATGCCGCTTGTATGGCGCGATGAAGTCGGCCACCTCCTTTGCCGGCGTACCGTCATACGTGCTGTCTATTAGTATGCGCGAGCGCTCATAACCTGTTATCATGTATCCTGTCGAGCAGGATACGGCCATCAATGAAGCGGACATAAGTCCGCAGAAAATCAGTTTGTTACGCATGTTTTTATATGAAAAATCGATGCAAAGTTAGGCAAAAAGGCAAACAGGGCAAAGAAAAATGTAAAAAAATCAGGTTACGTTTGGCCATGATGTGGAAAATGACTACCTTTGCACCGCTTTCCGCGTAATCGCTGACAGGAAGAAGAGTTGCCTCGTTATGTTGCGCCGGAACGATGAACAAATTTAATTATAAAACAACAATGGATTTAATTAAAGTTGCTGAAGAAGCATTTGCAACCGGCAAGAAGTTTCCTGAGTTCAAGTCAGGTGACACTGTAACTGTCGCTTACAAAATCATCGAGGGTTCAAAGGAGCGTATCCAGCTCTACCGTGGCGTCGTAATCAAGATCTGCGGCCAGGGTGACAAAAAGCGCTTCACCGTCCGTAAAATGTCAGGAACTGTCGGTGTAGAGCGTATTTTCCCGATCGAGTCTCCTAACATTGACAGTATCGAAGTGAACAAGGTTGGTAAGGTTCGCCGCGCCAAGTTGTATTACCTTCGTAAACTTACTGGTAAGAAAGCCCGTATTGCAGAGAAGAGGGTTCTTACGAAGAAAGACTAATCAAGGCAACATGCATGAGTCAAGGGGTGATGATAGCTTACGGCTTTCTTCACCCTTATTTTTTTATCCACATGTGTGATTAATTGCGTTGGCAAGCCTCATTGATGGCGCTATACGGCAAAATGTCATACGTAAAGCGGCCACCCGGAACATGGGTGGCCGCTTTACGTATGACATTTTGGCTTTGTTTTACAGTATAGCCTCGAATTTTTCCTGCAGTTTTGACTTCGTAGTGGCTCCTACAAACTTGTCAACGATTTCGCCGTTCTTGAAGAACAGGATTGTAGGGATATTCCTTATGCCGAACTCGAGGGCAAGTTCGTCATTCTCCTCGACGTCGCATTTTCCCACTACAAGGCGTCCGTCATACTCCTCTGCCAGCTCGGCTATAATGGGAGCGATAGCCTTGCAGGGACCGCACCACGTAGCCCAGAAGTCAACTACCAACGGCAGGTCGCCGTTCTTATAGCTCTCGAAGTTCTCTGTTGTGATTTTTACTTCCATTGTAAAATAGTTTTTTGTTTATGATAATTATTGAGTTTATGTCTTTTTAATAGCAAACACTATGCCAATTATGCGTCAGTTTATCGTGTATCCAAGCGCCTCGTTGCTTTTTATGAACGATATCAGTTCCTTGCATACGTCCACTTTTCCAGTCTTGCTGTATAGTGTGAATGGCCTTGCCCCGTTGCTGTCGTGCACACTGAAGTACAGTTGTGTATTGCCGGGGCTGTCTTTTATCATTGTCACAAGGTCTGTAACGGTGGTGTCGTCGAGTTTTGCGGCGTCGAGGGTTATGGTCAGCTTCTCTATCTGCAGGTCTTTTACGGTTTGCAGGTATTGTATGTCCGTAACGCGCATTTCCATCATGTTGCTGCCGCGGAAGCGTTGTACGAACTGTGCCTTGACCATCACGGTACATCCCTCGATAAGCATGCCTTTCCATTTACCCCATTCCTCGCCGAAGAACGCAAGTTCGCCTGAGCCCTCAAAGTCTTCTATCGTGACAAAGCCGCATGGTTTTCCTGTTTTCGTAAACTTGCTCCTTGACATTGTGACGATACCCCCCAGTACTATTTCCTGTTTTTTTGAAAGTTCCTGTTTGTCTGCAAGTTCGGAGCAATGGGTGTTGCACAGGTTGTTGAGAATTACCTCGAAGTCGTCAAGTGGGTGTGCGGAAAGGTAGATTCCGACGAGGTCCCGCTCACGGTTTAGTTTCTCAATGCTGCTCCAGCTGTCGCCTTCTGGTATTTGGGGGGTGGCGATATCCACGCTGTCGATGCCTCCGAAGAGAGAGTTTTGGGCTTCGCTTTTCTCCTGTTGGTACAACTGTCCGTAGCGTACGAGGGCGTCAAGGAACACGTCGCCCTTTGAATTGCGTGCGAAATAGCTTTCGCGCTTAATGTTGAAGCTGTCAAAACCTCCGCTCAGCACAAGGCTTTCAAAGCACTTGCGGTTGCATGCGGCAAGATTTACGCGTTGTGCCAGGTCAAAGATGTCTTTATACGGACCGTTTTGTTCGCGCTCGTTGATGATGGCCTCGGCTGCGGCCGAGCCCATGCCTTTTATCGCAGCGAGTCCGAAACGTATCGCTCCCTGCTTGTTTACGCTGAACTTCTGTCGGCTCTCGTTTACGTCGGGGCCCAATGTTCTTATGCCCATGACCTTGCATTCGTCCATGAGCTTGGTTATTTCAGTTATGTTGGTATAGTTGCGGCTCATTGTGGCGGCCATGTATTCGGCTGGGTAGTGTGCCTTGAGGTAAGCCGTCTGGTATGCCACCCACGAGTAGCACGTAGCGTGACTCTTGTTGAATGCGTAGCTGGCAAACTTTTTCCAGTCTTCCCAGATCTTGTGAAGTGTCTCGTGTTTGTAGCCGTTCTTCTCGCCACCTTCGTAGAAGAGTCCCTCCAAATGGTTCATCTTCTCGATTTGTTTCTTTCCCATCGCCTTGCGAAGTGTGTCGCTTTGGCCTCGGGTAAAGCCTGCCAACTGGCGGCTGAGGAGCATGACTTGCTCTTGGTAGACCGTGATACCGTATGTATCCTTGAGGTATTTTTCCATGCAAGGTATGTCATACGTTATTTTCGACGGGTCGCGTTTACGTTCGATAAACTCGGGAATGTAGTCCATAGGGCCTGGCCTGTAGAGGGCGTTCATGGCTATGAGGTCTTCGAACACGGTAGGGTGAAGTTCGCGTAAGTACTTCTGCATTCCTGCGGACTCAAACTGGAATGTACCGATGGTGCGGCCGTCGCTGTATAATTTATATGTATCGGGGTCGTCGATAGGTATGGTGTCGAGGTCTATGATTTTGCCTGTTGACAGGCGTATGTTCTCAACAGCTTCTTTAAGTATAGACAAAGTCTTAAGCCCGAGGAAGTCCATCTTTATCAGTCCGGTCTCCTCGATTACGCTGCCTTCGTATTGCGTGCAAAGCAGTTTGTGGCCGGTTTCCTTGTCGTCGGCTGTGGATACGGGCACCCAGTCGCTTATCGGGTCCCTGCATATGATTGTTCCGCAGGCGTGGATACCGGTATTCCTGACGTTTCCCTCGAGCATTTTGGCATACTCAATGGTTTCGTGCAGGCGTGGATCGGTTGATGCCTCGGCCTCGCGCAGCTCCCTTACGCACTTGATGGCGTTCGTAAGGTTCATCTTCAGGCCGTCAGGCAGTCTGTCAGGTATGGCCTTGCACAGTCTGTTCGACTCTTCCAGAGGCAGTTTTTCCACGCGTGCCACGTCCTTGATGGCAAGTTTGGTTGCCATGGTACCGTACGTTATGATGTGCGCCACTTTGTCAGCGCCGTATTTCTGGGTTACCCAATCAAGCACCTTTCCGCGTCCGTCATCGTCGAAGTCGGTATCAATATCGGGCAGCGAGATACGGTCAGGGTTGAGGAATCGCTCGAACAGCAGGTCGTACTTTATGGGGTCTATCTTTGTTATGCCAAGACAGTAAGCCACTACGGAGCCTGCAGCACTGCCACGTCCTGGCCCTACCATCACTCCGAGCTCGTCACGCGCGGAGTTGATAAAGTCCTGTACGATAAGGAAGTAGCCAGGGAAGCCCATCGTCTTCATTATGTACAGCTCGAACTTTACGCGCTCCTCTACCTCTTCGGGCAGTGGGTCGCCGTATAGTTTGCGTGCTCCTTCGTATGCAAGTTTGGCCAGATAGTCAGCCTCAAACTTTATTCTGTATATCTTGTCGTAGCCTCCGAGCTTCTGGATTTTCTTCTCTCCTTCTTCGCGCGACAGCACAACGTTGCCGTTTTCGTCCTGCGTGAACTCGTCGTAGAGCTGTTCCTCGGTGAATTGCCTGCGGTATTCCTCTTCCGTGCCGAACTCTTCCGGAATAGGGAAGAACGGCATTATAGGGGCGTGGTCAATGCTGTACGTCTCTACCTTGTCAAGCACTTCGCATGTATTAGCCAAAGCTTCGGGTACGTCGGCGAACACCTCGTTCATCTCCTCCCTCGTCTTGAACCATTCCTGCTTGGAGTAAAGCATACGGTTGGGGTCGTCAAGATCCTTGTTGGTCGCGAGGCAGAGAAGGCGGTCGTGAGCCTCGGCGTTCTCCTCGTCAACGAAGTGGCAGTCGTTTGTACATACCAGCTTGATGCCGTATTTGCTGGCCAGTTTAATCAGTTCACGGTTGGCTTTCTGTTGCAGCGGATATGTTTCGCGGTTGGCGCGGATGTGCGGGTCCTTGACTTGGTGGCGCTGCAGTTCGAGGTAATAGTCGTCGCCAAACACGCGTTTGTACCACTGTATGGCCTCCTCGGCGCCCTCGATGTCGCCCTTGAGGATTTTCGCGGGCACCTCACCCGCGATGCATGCCGAGCATACTATCAGTCCTTCGTGGTATGTCTCGAGGTCGGCGCGGTCAGTACGTGGGCGCATGTAGAATCCGTCAACCCACGCGCGGCTTACCAGCTTGATAAGGTTTTTGTAGCCTTTATAGTTCTTTGCCAGCACAATAAGGTGGTAGCCGCTCTGGTCGCCCATGTCTTTCACCTTGTCTTCCTTCGTTCGCCTTGCCACGTACATTTCGCATCCGAGTATCGGCTTGAACTCAGGTTTGCCCTGTTCCTTCAGCTCGCCGTTCTTCTTCTTGCAGTAGTTAAAGAACTCCTTTATGCCGAACATGTTGCCGTGGTCGGTCACGGCCATGCCCCTCATGCCGTTGGCAATGGCCTTGTCTACCAGCTTCTTGATACTTGCCTGTCCGTCAAGAATGCTGTAATAAGTATGTACGTGAAGATGGACGAAATCTTGCATATCCTGTATTGGGGTGTTTCAGTTGGAGCGTCAAAGTTAAGACGAAAAAACGAGATGGCCAAAATATAAGTGTGAAAAAATCATGTCGTATGCCCGCCGTTAGCCTTTCCCGTTGTGTCTGTCTGTATTCCGTGCGGTGTTAAGTTTCCTTAAGATTGGTATTGTTGACGCTTCTGTAATGCTGTCTGCGCTCGGCATTCAGGCTTTCGCGCGAAAAATAGGCTAAAATTCTAGCTTTTTGTAAATGCTTGAATACCAGTGTGATACATTAAAACGACGTTGTTTGATTGTGCGAATGACATATATTGAGTATTGTAAAATATCTATTCGCATGGTAAAAGACGGTCTTTTAAGTTATTAAACACGGTCTTTCGCACAGCCAAAGACCGTGCTTTGCATGGCGAAAGGCTGTCTTTAACACGCTGTTTAGCCTCCGATTTCATGCGAATGGCATATGTTTTATTGGTAGAAACACCCGTTCTCGTTATTTTGTACGTTACCTCCTGTACTATCGCAATCTGGTTCGCGTTTTTATTTTGTCATGATTTCGGATAAGAAAAACTCCGCCTTTTCGCTTCTGGTTTTCTCTGTCCGTGGGGCTATACGCCGCCAAGTCCAGCCTAATATGCCCGCGTTCCTACGTGTTCCGGCGGTATGCCTTTCGTGTACTAACGTTATTTAATAATTGGTTATGCTTTTTTTTCGTAACCTCAAGGCAATTATTTGTCTCGCCTATGGTTTTATAATAAAGGAAAGGACAAAATATCATGACTATGAAGAAGTTGTTTTTAATGTTGATAGCCGTTATTTTCGGCGTTGTTGCCGCTACGGCCCAGGATGAAAAGCCACGTAAGCTTACCAAGCAGGAGCGCAAGGCTTTGCGCGAGCGTATAGACAGTCTGAAGTATGCCCAGGCTGAAGGCTCGATAATGGACAGCATGTTCGTGCTTGAGGCGGACGAGGTTGTGTTTAAGCGTGGATACACGGCCCACGTCACGTCAAATACCAATTTTGTTGCCGTCGAGGGCGACCAGGCCGTCGTACAGGTAGCCTTCAACGTGCCGTGGAGCGGTTTCAACGGCTTGGGAGGCATTACCGTAGAGGGGCTTGTGTCAAAGTATGAGACGCGCAAGGACAAGCGTGGCAACCTGTATCTGGACATGAGCGTCAACGGCAGGGGCATATCCGCCCAGGTATCTATAACCCTTCTTGCCGGCAGCAACCGTGCCACGATAACCATCTTGCCGAACTTCCATTCCGGACGGCTCACGCTTAACGGCGTCATCGTGCCTGAAGAGGAAAGCACCGTGTTCAAGGGCACTACGTTATAGGTGCCCCTTTCAGCCGCCTTTGGCACGATGCATAGCCCTCGGCGGCTGAATTTTGTTTGCCATCTTCAAATTTTCCACAAAGTCGCATGATACCTTTGCGCAGGATTTTAAGCAACAGGTATCATGAACAAGACAACCGATTATCAGTTTACGGTAATCGTTCCGGTTTATAATGAGGCGGATAATATCAGCCGGCTTGAACGGCGCTTGGCTGCATTCCTGCCTGTGGCAAGGCTAAAGTCGTGCGTTCTGTTTGTCGACGACGGCTCTACTGACGGCAGCCGCGGGCTTATCGTCGACGCATGCCGCCGTAACAACGATTTTTATTACATATTCTTCGAGCGTAATTGCGGGCTCAGCGCGGCTGTAAAGGCCGGTATTGACTGCGCCCGCTCGCCTTATGTCGGCTATATCGATGCAGATCTCCAGACCGTGCCCGAGGATTTCAACCTACTGCTTGAGTACGCAGGCAGCTACGAACTTGTCATGGGTATCCGTGCCGAGCGTAAGGACTCGCCGTTCAAGCGGTTACAGTCGCGTGTGGCCAATGCGTTCCGTCGCATGATGACGCACGACGGCGTGGAGGATACGGGGTGTCCGCTAAAAGTAATGCGCACGGCCAATGCCCGCCTTATGCCATTCTTTACGGGCATGCACAGGTTTATCCCCGCGCTAATGCAGTTGCAGGGATGCAGGGTCAAGCAGGTGCCCGTGAGGCACTTCCCGCGTACTGCCGGCAAGTCGAAGTACCATCTGCGCAATCGCCTTATAGGGCCTTTTGTCGACTGTTTCGCTTACAGATGGATGAGGAAACGCTACATTAATTACAGGATAACGGGCGGCAATCTGTCGTGAAATGTCTATGAACGCGTTGGCAGTGCTGGCCATCGGAGCCATGGCCCAAGTGTTTTTCTCGGCTCGCGTGCTTGTACAGTGGATATTGTCAGAGCGTGCCCACAAGGTGCTTTCGCCCTCGTTGTTCTGGGTTCTGAGCCTTGCCGGGGCCTACCTGCTGTGCATTTACGGTTGGTTGCGCCATGATTTTGCGATTGTCATGGGGCAGTTTGTCTCTTATTATGTTTATTTATGGAACCTTAAACAGAAGGGCGTGTGGGGCCGTCTGCCTCTTGCGCTGCGACTTGTGCTGCTGTTCACTCCGCCTGTAGTGTTGCTGCTTGTCGTCAATAACGCGTCGGCATTCGTGCATGAGTTCTTCTTCAATACCGACGTTCCGTTGTGGCTGTTGCTCTTTGGGGCGTTCGGCCAGTTGCTGTTTACGTTCCGTTTCGTTTACCAATACGCCTATTCCCGGCGCAGGCAAGTGTCGGCGCTGCCTGCGGGCTTCTGGATTATCAGTCTTGCGGGCTCCGTCTCCATCTGTGTTTACGGTCTTTTGAGGCACGATTTGGTACTCATCGTGGGCCAGTCGTTCGGTATCGTCGCGTACGCCCGTAACCTATGGATAGGCCGTGGGGCTAAAATATAATGTCATGAAATACCGTGTGTATATCCTTGTGCTGCTTGCGTTCGTGCCGTTAATGCTTCTTCGTGACGTCACCCCGAACAATGAACTAAGGTATCTAAGCATTGCCGACGAGGCGATACGTAACGGTATGTTGTTCGCCTTTACCAATCATGGCTTGCCTTATGCCGACAAACCCCCTCTGTATTTTTGGCTCTTGATGGCCGGCAAGGCGTTGTTCGGCAGACATTGCGTGTGGTTTCTGTCGCTGTTCTCGCTCGTTCCGGCATTTGTAACGGCGTTTACGATGGGACGGTGGACGGCAGGTGAATCGGGCGAGAGGCTTGCCCGCACAGGCGAACTGCTGCTGCTTACGTGCGGACTGTTTGCCGGCATGGCCGTATTCTTGCGCATGGACATGCTCATGTGCATGTTCATAACGCTGTCGGTGCGAACGTTTTACGACTTGGTTGACGGCCGCGGCAACGTCAGGCTTAAGCGTGTGCTGTTTTCGTTGTACCTGTTTCTTGCGTTGTTCAGCAAGGGACCGTTGGGCCTGTTGCTGCCGTTGGCGGGCACGGTGACTTTTCTCTGTGTGACGAGGCGCGGAAGGACGCTGTGGCGTTATTGGGGATTTACGACGTGGGCGGTGCTCGCCGTGCTCTTGGCAGCGTGGTTCCTGGCCGCTTATCTTGAGGGAGGCAGCTCATACTTGCATAACCTTCTGTTCCACCAGACTGTCGACCGGGCCGTCGACTCGTTCCATCACAAGGAGCCGTTCTACTATTATTTATTGGCGTATTGGTATTCATTCGCGCCTTGGTCGCTGCTGTTGGCGTATGTTATTGTTGACGGTCTGCGCCGTAAGGCTGCCCTGTCGGACATGCAGAAGTTGCTGCTTTCCATGGTATGCGCGTCATTGGTGGTGCTGTCGGCTGTCAGTTCAAAGATACAAGTCTACCTTTTGCCGGTCTTTCCTTTCGCCGTTTTTCTTGCGTCGTCCATGCTTGGTGGCGTCCGCAGGGGGCGTTTGCTTACGCTGTCGCTCGCCATTCCGGCCGTGGCCTTTGCCTTGGGGCTGCCTTTTGCGGCATGGGGCGCGGTTCACGGAATGCCGTATATGGATAATGTATGGGCCGTGCTGGCGGGCGCGGCGCTTTCGGTGGGCGGTGTATTTGCAGTTTTCAGGCTCCGCGCCGGCCGCACAGTGACGGATGTTGTGCGTCCGTTGGGGGTTGGCATGCTGGCAGGCGTGTTTTTCATGGGCTTTTCGTTCCCCTCAATCAACAGGCTGTTGGGCTTCGGTGAGCTGTGCGGCGAGGCCCGGCGCGCGGCTGTCAGGCAGCATACCGAGCGCTATTTTACGTTCGGTATAGGGCGTTCGGAGAATATGGACGTATATCTTGGCATGTCAGTAACGCCTGTCGACGAAGCCGGTCTTGACACCTTAACGGGTACGCTCGGCGTGCTTATGGTCGACACAACGGCTGCGGGAAAACTGCCGCCCGCTATCCGCCGCCTCGGCATGCGCACCGTGGGACGTTATGGCGTGGTGGTGATAAAGTGACGTACGGCAGTTCGTAATGATTAAAACAACTATCGTTTATGAAGATTTTGATAACAGGCGCGGCCGGGTTTATCGGTTCGGCCGTAGTTGATGAAATGCTTTCCGAGGGTCATGAAGTGGTAGGGATAGACAATATCAACTCATACTATGACACGGCCTTGAAGTATGCCAGACTGGCAAAGGCCGGCATACGCCAGGACGAAATACGCGAGGACAGAATCGTGCAGAGCGTCACGGGGACGGCATACAGGTTTGCCAAGGTGGACATTACCGACCGCGTAGGACTGGCACGGCTGTTCGCCAGCGAGCGGTTTGACGCCGTGGCCAACTTTGCCGCGCAGGCCGGAGTGCGCTATTCGCTCGAGAATCCTTACGCTTATGTGTCGTCAAACGTGGTAGGCTTCCTCAACCTGCTTGAGGACTGCCGGCAATACGGCGTGGACAAGCTGGTGTTCGCCAGCTCGAGCAGCGTGTACGGAGCCGGCCTGCAGACGCCTTACAGGGAGAGTCTCGTTACCGATACGCCCGTAAGCCTGTATGCCGCGACAAAGAAAAGCGACGAACTTATGGCCTACGCCTACAGCCGCCTGTTCGGCATAAAGGCTACAGGGCTGCGCTTCTTCACCGTCTACGGCCCGTGGGGACGTCCGGACATGGCGCCCTATATCTTCATGAAGGCAATAACGGAGGGGCGCCCAATACATGTGTTCAACCACGGAAGGATGAGCCGCGACTTTACTTTCATAAGCGATACCGTGGCCGGCGTTAAGGCGGCCATGGGCCATACGCCCGTGAGCGAGGTGCCGTTCGCGGTGTACAACGTCGGCAATTCGAGCCCTGTTAGCCTGCTCGACTTCATCCGTTCGCTCGAGAACGTCACCGGGCGTAAGGCCGACATGCGCATGGAGGGCATGCAGGCAGGCGACATGCAGTGTACATACGCCGACATATCGCTCATCAGCGAAGAGTGCGGTTACAGCCCGAAGGTAGGCCTTGACGAAGGCATTGCGCGCTTTTACGAATGGTTCAAGGCGTACAACGGTAACGGATGATTTTGCGAAAGACGGTCTTTGGGCTTCCAAAAGGCCGTCTTTCGCGAGCTAAAAGGCCACCTCTTGCAGGCTAAAAGACGGCCTTTTGCAAAGCCGTTTTTTGCTCGTGTGTATATGTCTGATAACCAATGAATTAAATATTTGTTGGACTTTGTGTTTATGAATGTCCGCAAAGCTCCCATTCATTAGTAGTTAAAGGAGTTGAAGTAGTTACCGTTCGCTTCGCTCACTAAGGAGTTAAAGACAAATGCCTTGTTTGTTTATGCCTTATTAATGGCGGTCAGGTTAATTGCGGACGTTCATATTGTGTTTTTATAATTGCTTGCATTAAGTTTTTTTCAGGTGGTAGATTCTTTTAATCTAGGCGGCCGCATGCTGGATTATGGACAGATGTCGTATAGCCTGAAGCAATCGTCAGGTAGGCAAATAAGATGTTGCGGCATTGGCCGTCGGGCATGTCCGGCTGCGGCAGAAGGCAGCGTCGCGCTTACGCCCGATAACTCCATAAAAACTTTACGCCGGCCAATTTTCGCATTTCTTAACCCCTGTTTCCTGATAATTTTGCGTACCTTTGCATCGCTGGAACAATCATTAAAATGCACAAGAGGGACAACTACACTTTTCTTACGTCCGCGCCGGTACATAACGTCATACTGACCATGGCCGCTCCCACGATAATAAGCATGCTCGTGACGAGTGTGTACAACATCGTCACGACATTCTACGTGGGCCGTATCAGCACCCAGGCCACGGCAGCCGTAGGCATAGCCTTCTCCGTTATGTCGATAATCCAGGCGGTAGGCTTTACCTTCGGACAGGGGTCGGGCAACTATATCTCGCGCGAGTTGGGCGCGCGCCGCCACGACAACGCCTCGCGCATGGCGTCCACGGGCTTTTTCTGTGCCGTCGCCACGGGGCTTGCCATCTGTATCGCGGGCCAGCTCTTGCTCGAGCCGTTGGCTGTGTTGCTCGGCTCAACGCCAACCATCCTGCCGTCGGCAAAGAGCTATCTGTCGTTCATCTTCCTTGCCGCCCCGTTCATGTGTGGCGCGCTATGCCTCAACAACCAGATGCGTTTCCAGGGCAACGCGGCCTACGCCATGTTCGGGATACTTACCGGAGCGGTAATAAACGTGCTTCTCGCGCCCGTACTCATATTCGTGTTCGGCATGGGGATAACCGGCGCCGGACTGTCAACATTCGTGGGTGAGACATGCAGCATGTTCGTGCTCTTGTGGATGACGCACAAGGGCGGCACGATACGCATTCACCTCCGCAATTTCGCCTTGCGCGCATCGCTGTTCAAGGAGATTCTTGCCGGCGGCACTCCATCGTTCACCCGTCAGGGCATGGCAAGTATAGGCGTGGCAATGCTGAACGTTGCCGCAGGCCGATTCGGCGACGCCGCCATTGCCGGAATGTCGATAGTAGGGCGTATATGCTTCGTGATTTTCGCCGCCGTAATAGGGCTAGGGCAGGGATTCCAGCCGTTGTGCGGCTTCTGTTACGGCGCCCGACTCTATTCAAGAGTGCGCGAGGGGTACTGGTTCATAGTGCGCCTGGGCACAGTGTTTCTCGTGTTCTGTGCCGTGCTCGGCTTCTCTTTCTCGTCAGAGTGCATAGCCCTGTTCCGCCATGATCCGGCCGTCATAGACGTAGGCCGCGTGGCCTTGCGGTGGCAGCTCGTAACGTTGCCGCTCGGGGCGATAGTGATGTACACCAACATGATGATGCAGACGATACGCAAACCGTGGCAGGCCAACATCCTGGCGGCTTCGCGCAACGGCCTGTTCTTCATCCCCTTGATTATAATCCTGCCGCATTTTCTTGGCCTCCAGGGTGTGGAGATGTGCCAGGCTTGCTCTGACGTGTGCTCTTTTATACTGGCCGTGCCGATAGCGGTCAACGGCTTCGGGGCGCTGAAAGACTGACATGGCGGCGCGGTTATCCCGCCGGCCATGCGCCGTAACACTCCACGCTGGCCGCATTCTTACCCGCAATGGCGCAAAAAATGCTTCTACGCGGCAATAAAACGGGCCGTCGGCCGTTATACCATAATAATATAACTAAAATAAATCAATGTTTAATTAACCTAATCATGAAACAAAACAATTCCGGCAGCAAGGCTTACCTATTCTCCATCGTGCTCGTTGCTGTCCTTGGCGGATTGCTCTTCGGCTATGACACCGCCGTCATATCAGGAGCCGAAAAGGGCCTGCAGGCGTTCTTCCTTGGCGCCGAAGACTTCACTTATACCGACTCGTGGCATGGCTTCACGTGTGCCAGCGCACTCATAGGGTGCATAATCGGAAGCGCCGTCTCGGGATATCTTGCGTCAAACTGGGGCCGTAAGAAGTCGCTGATATTCGCTGGTATCATGTTCTTCATCTCCGCTCTCGGCTCAATGGAGCCCGAGTTCTTGTTTTTCGAGCATGGACACGCCGACTTCCCGCTTCTCATAGCGTTTAACATCTACCGTGTGATAGGCGGCGTAGGCGTCGGTCTGGCCTCTGCCATCTGTCCTATGTACATTGCGGAGGTGGCTCCGTCAAACATACGCGGCACGCTCGTGTCGTGGAACCAGTTTGCGATTATCTTCGGTCAGCTCGTGGTGTATATGGTAAACTTTTTCATCCTTGGCGACCATACCAATCCTGTAATAGAGTCAATAGGTCAGGGCATGAGCGCCGTAATGCCCGGCAGCGACCCCTGGACGATAGCTACGGGCTGGAGATACATGTTCGGTAGCGAGGCAGTTCCTGCCGGCCTGTTTGCCATACTGATATGTTTTGTGCCAGAAACTCCGCGATATCTCGTTATGGCAGGCCAGGACACGAAGGCACTTGCGGTGCTTACAAAAATCAACGGTGACGCCGCCGGCCACGAGATTCTCGACGAGATAAAGAACACCGTGACAGAAAAGACCGAGCGTGTGTTTACCTATGGCGTGCTGGTAATCTTCGTCGGCATAATGCTTAGCGTCTTCCAGCAGGCTGTCGGCATAAATGCCGTTCTGTATTACGCGCCGCGCATTTTCGGCGACATGGGCATGGAGAATCCCATGATGCAGACAATCATCATGGGCGTTGTAAATATCCTGTTTACGCTCGTTGCCATATTCACCGTGGAGAAGTGGGGACGTAAGCTGTTGCTCATCACCGGTTCGGTTGGCATGGCGGTCGGAGCGTTCGGCGTTGCGCTGACGTTTGGCCACGCAGGGCTTGAACTTGTCACAATGTTAAGCATTATGGTATACAGCGCTTCGTTCATGATGTCATGGGGACCGATATGCTGGGTGCTTATCTCCGAGATATTCCCGAACACTATCCGAGGCGCGGCAGTGGCCATTGCCGTCGCTTTCCAGTGGATATTCAACTGGCTTGTCAGCGCCTCTTTCGTGCCGATGTTCAACATGCAGACTGCCGGCGACCCGAATTTCGGCCATTGGTTTACGTATGCATTGTACGGTCTCATCTGCGTACTTGCCGCCGTCTTTGTATGGAGACTTGTTCCCGAGACTAAGGGAAAGACGCTTGAGGACATGACAAAACTCTGGAAGAAGGGATAAAAGCGCCGCGTACAGTGTGCCGCATGAGTATATACGCGCCTGCCATGGCTTACTGTTTAAGTGTAGCCGGCAGGCGCGTTATGTGTTGGCCGACTGCTGATTTTGGGGAGAAGTGCTAACATTTGTCACCCTTTTGCATGTTATAAGGCGGAATTTTAGTAAATTTGCACCGATTGACGGATATAGGTAATGAAGTTCAGCGACGTTATAGGACAGGACAAAACCAAGCAGCGGCTGTTGCAAATGGTCGCTGAAGACCGCGTGCCCCATGCAATGATGCTGTGCGGCCCGTCAGGTTGCGGCAAGATGGCACTGGCTTTGGCGTTCGCTTCTTACCTGCTGTGTTCCGACCGTCGGGACGGAGATTCCTGCGGAACGTGCCGCCAATGCATTATGACAGGCAAGTATTCACATCCCGACCTGCATTTCTCTTATCCCGTGATACGCCCTACAGGGACAGGCTCGGAGCATAAGATGTCGAGCGAGGACTTCAGTTCTGAATGGCGGAACTTGCTTTCGGCAGGGCCGTATTTCGACATCGACCGATGGCTTGACGAGATGGGAGCCGCCAATCAACAGGCACAGATAGGAGTAGGAGAGAGCGATTTGCTCATAAGACAGCTCAGCCTGAAGTCAAGTCAGGGCGGATATAAGGTTGTGATAATATGGTTGCCGGAGCGAATGAACGCAGAGTGCGCCAACAAGTTGCTGAAACTGCTTGAGGAACCGCCGCAGGATACGGTGTTCATCATGGTTTGCGAGGAACCGGAGAAACTTATTGACACCATAAGGAGCCGTGCACAGCGTATCGACGTGAAACGCATTGACATTGACGCAATGGCGAATGCGCTTGTAAGCAGCCGTGGAATAGACGAAGATACGGCGTATCGCATCGCACGGGCGGCCAACGGAAGCTGGCTGAATGCTCTTGAAGAGCTTGACGCCGACAATGAGAAGAGACAGTTTCTGGAGATGTTCATATCGCTGATGCGCCTTGCGTATATGCGTAAAATAAAAGACTTGAAGAAATGGAGTGATACCGTTGCGGGCTATGGACGTGAACGCCAGAAACGCATGTTGGCGTATTTCCTTCGTTTGGTGCGCGAGAATTTCATGTACAACTTCCGTATACCGCAACTTAATTACATGACCCGTGAGGAGGAAAACTTCTCTCGTAATTTCTCTCCTTACATCAATGAGGCCAACGTTATAGAGATTTCAGCACTGATGAACAGGGCTATTCGTGACATCGGACAGAACGCCAATGCCAAGATTGTGTTTTTCGACATGGCGACAAACATCATCGTCGCGTTGTTAAGAAAGCCTTGAGCAAATACTTGATTCATAATGTACGATTAGTGATTGATGGTTGATTATCTATTATAAATATCAAGGCTGGCGTGTATCAAGGCCACAATGCCTTTTACCGTTATGCCGTTTTATTGTTTAAGCAGCATTACACGATGGATTACAATAACAAGAAATTCATGATATACAACGGTTGCGACCGTGGTTTGTGCATACGTGGTTGCGGGCGGCAGGACCGTCAGCTCAACACGTATGACTGGCTTGCTGACGTGCCGGGTAACGCAACGAGTACCAATCTGGTGGAAGTTCAGTTCAAGAACACTCGTAAAGGATATTATCACAACGTAAATAATCTCGACCTGAAGAAGGGCGACATTGTTGCCGTTGAGGCCAATCCGGGACACGATATAGGTGTTGTGACGCTTACGGGAAAGCTCGTTGAGTTGCAGATTCGTAAGGCAAACCTCAAGTCGGCGGATGATATTAAGCGCATATACCGTATCGCCAAGCCCGTGGACATGGATAAATACCGTGAAGCGAAGAGCCGTGAGCACGATACGATGATACAAAGCCGCCAGATCGCGAAGAACCTGAATCTTCAGATGAAGATAGGAGACGTAGAGTATCAGGGTGACGGCAACAAGGCGATATTTTATTATATTGCGGACGAAAGGGTTGACTTCAGGCAGCTGATAAAGGTTCTTGCCGAGACGTTCCACGTGCGAATAGAGATGAAACAGATAGGAGCGCGCCAGGAAGCGGGACGTATCGGCGGCACTGGACCCTGCGGACGTGAGCTGTGTTGCGCTACGTGGATGAAGAACTTTGTGTCGGTCAGCACCGGCGCGGCTCGTTATCAGGACATATCACTCAACCCCCAGAAGCTTGCGGGAATGTGCGCCAAGCTGAAATGCTGCCTTAATTACGAGGTGGACAACTACATTGAGGCGAGCCGCAAGTTGCCAAGTAAGGAAGTAGTGTTGCAAACCAAGGACAACGATTACTATCTTGTGAAGAGCGATATACTTGCCGGTTTGGTGACATATTCTACCGACAAAAAGGTAATGGCTAACGTTGAGGTCATCACGGCACGGCGCGCTTTGGAGATAATTGAGATGAACAAGCGCGGCGAGAAGCCCGAAACATTGCTTGAAGACGGTGCTACCAAGAAGCAGGAGCGCACCGTAGACCTCCTGGAAAACGAGAGCTTGACACGCTTTGACAAGAACAAGAAGAAGCGTAAGCCAAAGAACCGCAACGGAAAGCAGGCTCCCAAGGGTCGCAACAAGCCAGCCGAGGCGCAGGCTAAGAAGAACACTGACACTGACAAAGGGGGCAATACTGAAAAAGAATGACGGCGGTGAGGCGCACCATTTACATATTGTTGGCAGTCATGTCGTTGACGATGGCCTTGACGGCATGCGACAAAGCCGTTGTCTATGATGAGTTCAAGCCAACTCCAATAGAAGGTTGGGAGAAGAATGACACCATGGTTTACGCCGTGAAACGTCTTGCCCGCAGTGGCGTTTACAGGCAGGAAGTCGGTTTGCGAATAACCCGAGAGTTCCCGTTTACGGGCGTAAGCCTGCTCGTCGAGCGGATTGTTGAACCCGGGCACAAGGTTTTTGCCGATACTCTTAACTGCCGTCTGTACGACGATGAGGGCAACGTTAAAGGCCGGGGAGTAAGCCTTTTTCAGTATAACTTCATTCTTTCGGATGTCGAGATGCAGAAAGGCGACTCTTTGAACGTGCGTATCCGCCACCTGATGAAGCGCGAGATTCTGCCCGGAATATCGGATATCGGTTTCCGTTTGGAAGCCAGATAATCAGGATTTGATGGTTTTCTTTATATACGAATGCGGCACCGAGTGCCGCATTCTTTGTTCCTATAGCCATAGATTTGGCGTGAATTAACGGATTATCCACCATCCTTATGGTGAAGAAATGCCGTCTACAGCCATGGCGGAGCATCTATATTGCGGGAAAAAAGAAAGCGGAACGCCATTCTGTTATTGGCCTTCCGCTTTTATTTTCTGTGTCTGTTGGCACGCTGTTCACGGTATTTAGCTTTCTGGCGGGCCGACCCGCTGCCGTGCGCTCCCGTGATGTATTTCTTTTTCTTGGCCTTGGTCTTCACCTTGCCAGAGCCTTTGTCGTTGTCGCTTTTCGCCTTGCGGAACACTATTCCGCCACCGGCTATTATGTCGTCGATGTCTGCCATATTAATAAAAGGTGAGAAGGTGAGAAAGTGAGAAGGTGAGGAATTGAAGTGAGTGATGATTGAATGTCTCACCTTTTCACTTTCTCACCTTCTCACTTTTTTATCAGTGGTGGAACAAGCGCACTCCGGTGAACGCCATGGCGATACCGTACTTGTCGCAAGTTTCTATCACATTGTCGTCGCGAACCGAGCCGCCGGCCTGCGCGATGTATTCAACGCCGCTCTTGTGGGCGCGCTCGATGTTGTCGCCGAAGGGGAAGAAAGCGTCGCTGCCGAGGCTTACGCCCGTATTCTTCGCTATCCATTCCTTCTTCTCCTCAGCCGTCAGCACCTCTGGCTTCTCCTTGAACAGGCGCTGCCATGTGCCCTCTGCCAGCACGTCGTCATGCTCGTCGCTGATGTACACGTCGATGGTGTTGTCGCGGTCGGCACGGCGTATGTTGTCGACAAACGGCAGGTTCATCACTTTCGGGTGCTGGCGCAGCCACCAGATGTCGGCCTTGTTGCCGGCCAGGCGGGTGCAGTGAATGCGGCTCTGCTGTCCGGCGCCGATGCCGATAGCCTGTCCGTCCTTTACGTAACATACAGAGTTGCTCTGCGTGTACTTCAGGGTGATGAGGCTTATGATGAGGTCACGCTTTGCCTCTGGCGTGAAAGTCTTGTTCTGGGTGGGAATGTTCTCGAACAGCGCAGGGTCGTCCAGGCGCACCTCGTTGCGTCCCTGCTCGAATGTTATGCCGAATACCTGCTTGTGCTCGATGGGCGCGGGCACGTATGCAGGGTCAATCTTGATTACGTTGTAGGTGCCCTTGCGTTTCTCTTTCAGTATGGCGAGCGCCTCGGGAGTATAGTCGGGAGCTATCACTCCGTCGCTGACCTCGCGCTTGAGGAGCGTAGCTGTTGCCTCGTCGCACGTGTCGCTCAGTGCCACAAAGTCGCCGTAGCTGCTCATTCGGTCAGCTCCGCGGGCGCGTGCGTAGGCGCATGCCAGTGGCGAAAGCTCTATCTTTACGTCGTCAACGAAGTAGATTTTCTTCAATGTGTCGCTCAGCGGCAGGCCAACGGCCGCTCCCGCGGGCGATACATGCTTGAAGCTGGCAGCCGCGGGCAGGCCCGTTGCGGCCTTGAGCTCCTTTACGAGTTGCCAACTGTTGAGCGCGTCGAGGAAGTTGATGTACCCCGGGCGGCCGTTAAGCACCTCGATGGGCAGTTCGCCTTCCTCCATGTAAATGCGTGAAGGTTTCTGGTTCGGATTGCATCCGTACTTCAATGCTAATTCTTTCATATCCTGTGGTTTAACTATTCCAGGTGCAAAAATACTGCAAAATCGGCGTAATTCAAAATAAATATGCCTAAACCGTGCGTTTTGCGGCGTCTGCCGGCATTGCGCGGGGCATGGTCATGCCTTGTCGCCGTCGTTGTTCCGGTTCTTTAGAAAGCTCGGCGCAAGCAGTCCGATACCCACGCCGAGGCACATCCACACCGCCAGATTGTCGAATATAATGCCGAATGCGACGCCGAAACAGATACCGATGGCAAGATAACTGCCTGCGGCCTGCTGATTTTTATCCTGCTTGTTGTCCTCTTCCATAATGCTGTTTGTATTGATATTGTGGAAACAAAGATAGCGAAAGGTGAGCGCAATGGCAAGAAAAAGACGAAGTTTTTTGACGTGACATTGCCGAACCGCATCCTATCTTCGTGAAACAAAGATAGCGAAAAAATTGTTTCCGGCAAAGCGTTGCATGGCGTTTTTCAGCACGTTCCGTGGCTGGCCTGTAACCCGCTGATAATCAAGGACGTTGCAAAAGGCCGTCTTTTGCCTCCCGAAAGGCCGCCTTTTAGCGTGCGATTGATGGCCTTTGGGAAGGTGATTTGCCGTCAATCGCAAATCGTCAGAGATTCTGGTGTATGGCGGTATGCGCCGCATGGCCACGCCGTAAGCCTTGTTATTTTAATGTATTGATTGCTTATTACGGGAAATTTTCTTAACTTTGCACGAGGTAAATGCCAACTAAGATAATGACAGACGACGATTTCGATATAAGGAATAATTCTCTAACGTCGGCCGAGAAGGAGTTTGAGAACGCCCTGAGGCCGTTGCGCTTCGACGACTTCAGCGGCCAGCAGAAGGTTGTCGACAACCTGCGCGTGTTCGTCGAGGCGGCCAAGTACCGCGGCGAACCGCTCGACCACACCCTGCTGCACGGCCCTCCCGGTCTGGGAAAGACTACGTTGAGCAACATCATAGCCAACGAGCTGGGCGTAGGTTTCAAGCTGACGAGCGGCCCAGTGCTCGACAAGCCGGGCGACCTTGCCGGCATATTGACCTCGCTCGAGCCTAACGACGTGCTCTTCATAGACGAGATTCACCGCCTGTCTCCCGTCGTTGAGGAATACCTTTACTCGGCGATGGAGGACTACCGTATCGACATAATGATAGACAAAGGGCCGTCGGCACGCTCCATACAGATAGACCTTAACCCCTTCACTCTTGTCGGGGCTACTACCCGCAGCGGCCTGCTTACCGCTCCGCTGCGTGCCCGATTCGGCATAAATCTGCACCTCGAGTACTACGAACCCGAGACGCTTACGAGGATTCTGAAGCGTTCGGCCGGCATACTGAAGGTGCCGATAGACGACGATGCGGCCGTTGAGATAGCCCGCCGCAGCCGCGGCACGCCCCGTATTGCCAACGCCCTGCTGCGCCGTGTGAGGGATTTCGCCCAGGTGAAGGGCACCGGGCGCATTGACACAGCTATCTCGAAAATAGCCCTGACGGCGCTGAACATCGACCAGTACGGTCTTGACGAGATTGACAACAAGATACTGCTGACCATCATCGACAAGTTTCGCGGCGGTCCTGTGGGTATCACCACCATCGCGACGGCTATCGGTGAGGACGCCGGTACCGTGGAGGAAGTGTACGAACCGTACCTTATCATGGAGGGATTCATCAAGCGCACGCCCCGCGGACGCATGGTCACGGAGCTGGCCTACCGCCACTTCGGCCGCAACATGCTCGGCTCTAACACGGCGGAACCGGACCTATTCGGATGACACAGACATTTATGAATGGAGAGTTTAGAATTGAGACTGTAGAATTATGATTACCTTTGTTGCATAGACAAGGATAATCATAATTCTACATTCACGGCTTCCAATTCAACTAAATTGGCAAGGGTTGTAATAATTTCCCATTCTCCATTCTAAAAATTCAATTAAAATAATCTATGAACAGTGAATTAAAGACGGCAATTTTCCCTGGCAGCTTTGACCCGTTTACCGTCGGGCACGACGCCATCGTGCGCCGTGCGCTGCCCTTGTTTGACCGTATTGTCATCGGGGTTGGCGTGAATATCAGCAAGAAATATCTGTATAGCGCGGAAGTCAGGGTGAGTGAAATTGCCCGTCTGTATGCCGACGAGCCGAAGATAGAGGTCAAGGCGTACAACGATTTGGCCGTTGACTTCGCGCATCGCGAGGGCGCACGCTTTATCGTAAAGGGGGTGCGCAGCGTCAAGGACTTTGAGTATGAGCGTGAACAGGCTGACATCAACCTGAGAATAGGCGGCGTGGAAACCGTCTTCTTGTTCTCCGAGCCGCAATACGGAAGCGTGTCGTCAAGCATGGTCCGCGAACTGCTGCACTTCGGAAAGGACGTGAGTGAGTTTCTTCCGGGAAATTAAGAATTAAGAGTTAAGTATTAAGAAAATATGCTTTGCTGCTAAGCAGAAACTTTCTTAGTTCTTAACTTCTTCATTTTTAACTCCCAAAGTCATATTTTCTTAATTCTTCATTCTTAACTCTTAATTAAAAAAATGATTTCCTACAGCACCGACGGCGTAAAGATGCCGCCAATAAAGAGACGCGAGACAACGGCCTGGATTAAGGCCGTGGCAGCCAAGTATGGCCGCAAGACGGGTGAGATAGGCTACATGTTCGTAAACGACGAACGGATACTTGAGGTCAACCGGGAGTATCTCGGGCATGATTATTATACCGACATCATAACCTTTGACTATGACGAGGGTGACGTGATAAACGGCGATATAGTGATTTCGCTCGACACGGTGCGTACTAACGCCGAGCAGTTTGGCAAGGAGTATATCGACGAACTGCACCGTGTAATCATCCACGGCATACTTCATCTGTGCGGAATAAACGACAAAGGCCCCGGCGAACGCGAGATAATGGAACAGGCGGAGAACGAGGCGCTTAGTTTAATTAAGAATTAAGAGCATAGAAATTAAGAATTAAGAGTTAAGAATTAAGAAAGTATGCTTCGTAAATATCAGGCCA